>JAHECC010000222.1 GCA_024641965.1 Rubrivivax sp. | reverse complement strand
ACCCTGTTCGGATAGACCGGCGTGCGCTTTTCCAGGAACGAGCTGACGCCCTCGCGCGCATCGGCCGACTGCCCGCGCGCCTGGATCGCGCGGCTGTCGATGCGGTGTGCCTCCATCGGGTGCACGGCGCCGGCCATGCGCCACAGCATCTGCCGCGTCAGCGCCACCGACACGGGCGCGGTGTGGTCTGCGATCTCGCGCGCCAGCGCGCGCGCCGACGGCAGCAGCTCGTCCGGCGCGTGCAGCGAGCGCACCAGGCCGCGCTCCAGCGCCTCCTGTGCAGAAAACACGCGGCCGGTGAAGCACCACTCCAGCGCGGTCTGCATGCCCACCAGCTTCGACAGGAACCAGCTCGACGCCGCCTCGGGCGTGATGCCGCGGCGCGCGAAGACGAAGCCGAAGCGTGCGTTGGTGCTGGCCAGCCGAATGTCCATCGGCAGCTGCATCGTCATGCCAATGCCCACCGCCGCGCCATTGATCGCGCCGATCACCGGCTTCAGGCTGTTGAAGATGCGCAGCGTGGCGATGCCGCCGCCGTCGCGGTAGGTATCGCCGACCTTGTAGCGCTCTCGCGCCTCGTCACCACGCGCCTTGTAGTCGAAGGTCTTGCCGCCGCTGGACAGGTCGGCGCCGGCGCAGAAGGCCTTGCCCGAGCCGGTGACGATGACCGCACGCACCGCGTCGTCGGCATCGGTGGTGTCGAATGCGGCCACCAGGTCGTCGCGCATCTGCGCGGTGAAGGCGTTCATCTTCTCAGGCCGGTGCAGCGTGATCGTGGCGATGCCGTCCGCCACGCCATAGAGCAGGGTCTCGAAGGTGGGCAGTGCCATGGATGTCGTCTCCTTGAGTTCGGCCGGGCAGCATAGCGCGCACAGCGCCCGCCGCACTGTCACCCGGGCAGCAGCCGGGAATCGGCCCTACCGTCACAATTGAAGACTCGCATGAGGAGACCCGAGCATGGACCTGAGTTATTCCCCCGAAGAACTGGCCTTTCGCAACGAGGTGCGCGACTGGCTGGCCGGCAACCTGCCCGCCGAGATCCGCGCCAAGGTCACCGGCTATCAGCATCTGGCCAAGGAAGACTACCTTCGCTGGCACAAGATCCTGGCCGCCAAGGGTTGGTCGGTGCCGCACTGGCCCACCGAGTGGGGCGGCACCGGCTGGAACATCACGCAGCGCTACATCTACGACGAGGAATTCGGCCTGGCCGGCGCGCCGATGCTGCCGCCCTTCGGCCCGGCGATGGTCGCCTCGGTGCTGCTGCGCTTCGGCACCGACGCGCAGAAGAACCGCTTCCTGCCGCGTATCCGCGAGGGCGACGACTTCTGGGTGCAGGGCTATTCCGAGCCCGGCGCCGGATCGGACCTGGCGGCGCTGAAGACACGTGCCGAGCGGAAGGGGGATCACTACGTCGTCAACGGCCAGAAGATCTGGACCACACTGGGTCACTACGGCGACTGGATCTTCTGCCTGGTGCGCACCGATGCCACGGCCGAGAAGCGCCAGGAGGGCATCAGCTTCCTGCTGATGGACATGAAGACACCTGGCATCACGGTGCGCCCGCTGATCCTCATGGACGGCGGCCACGAGGTGAACGAGATCTTCTTTGACGACGTGAAGGTGCCGGTGGAGAACCTGGTGTTCGAGGAGAACAAGGGCTGGACGGTGGCCAAGTACCTGCTCGGCCACGAGCGCATGGGCTCGGGCGCGGTGGGCTCGTCCAAGCGCGAACTGGCGGCATTGAAGGCGCTGGCCAGTCGCGAGCAGAAGAACGGCAAACCACTGATGCAAGACCCGCGCTTTCGCGACCGGCTGTCGCGTACCGAGATCGAGCTCGACGCGCTGGAGCTGACCTCGATGCGTTTTCTCGACAAGATGCGCCGCACCGGCCAGCCGCCGGGGGCCGACGTGTCGATGCTGAAGATCCGCGGCACCGAGATCCAGCAATCGATCACCGAACTGATGATGCAGGCCGTCGGCCCGATGGCCCAGCCCTTCGTGGCGGTGGACGACGGCAAGGTCGATGCGCTGGCCTCGCGCCTGGCGCCTCGCTACTTCAACTACCGCAAGACCAGCATCTATGCCGGGTCGAACGAGATCCAGCGCAACATCATCGCCAAGATGACGCTGGGCCTGTGAGGACAACACGATGAACTTCGAAACCAGCAGCGAACAGCAACAACTGGCCGACGCGGTGCGCAAGCTCCTGGCCAACGACTACAGCTTCGAGAAGCGCAAACCCCTCCTGCAATCGGCCAGCGGCTTCAGCGAGGCGATCTGGTCCAAGCTGGCCGAGATGGGCTTGACCGCGATTGCCGTGCCCGAGGCCGACGGCGGTTTCGGCGGCGGCGCGGTGGACCTGATGGCCGCAATGGAAGCCTGCGGCGAAGCTCTGGTCGTGGAGCCGCTGCTCGAACAGGTCGGGCTGGCCGGGCGCCTGCTGTCGCGCGCCGGCTCGGCCGCGCAGCGCGATGCCTTGATGCCGGGGCTGATCGACGGTTCGACGCGCTATGCCTTCGCCTACCTGGAGCCGGGCCGGCGCTACGAACTCGCGCCCGAGGCCACCACCGCCAAGGCGGCGGCCGACGGCTGGGTGCTCGATGGCGCGAAGGCCGTGGTCATCGGTGCGCCGTCGGCGCACAGGCTGATCGTCTCGGCGCGCACCGGCGGCGCGAGCACGGCCAGCCTGTTCATCGTTGACGTAAAGGCGGCCGGCGTCACGCTGAACCCATGCCGCACCGTCGATGGCCAGCGCGCCGCGGATGCCACCTTCAAGGGCGTCAAGCTGAAGGCCGATGCGCTGCTCGGCGCGAAGGACGGCGCACTGCCCTTGATCGACGAGGCGGTCGACTTCGCCACCGCGCTGCTGTGCGCCGACGCCATCGGTGCCATGCAGTTCGCCAACGACGCGACGCTGGAGTACATCAAGACGCGCAAGCAGTTCGGCGTGCCGATCGCGTCCTTCCAGGTGCTGCAGCACCGCATGGTGGAGATGTTCATCCACCTGGAACAGGCGCGCTCGATGGCGATCCTGGCAGCGGCGAAGGTGGACAGCACCACCGACACCGCCGAACGCCAGCGTGCGGTGTCTGCAGCGAAGATCAAGATCGCCGACGCGGCACGCCACATCAGCCAGGAATCGGTGCAACTGCACGGCGGCATGGGCATGACCGAGGAGTTGAAGATCTCGCACACCTTCCGCCGGCTGACGATGATCGCGCAGCGCTTCGGCGATGCCGACCATCACCTGGAGCGCTATGCCGCCCTCGGCTGAGGCCGCACCGGTCGGCTACGACACGGCCAAGGTCGAGGCCTGGATCGCCGAGCACGTGGCCGCGCTGCGGCCACCGCTGCGCTGGACGCGACTGGAAGGCGGGCATTCCAACCTGACCTACCTGCTGCAGGACAGCCAGGGCCGGCAGGCGGTGATCCGCCGCCCACCGATGGGCGAACTGCTGCCCAAGGCACACGACATGGCGCGCGAATGGGCGTTGATCAGCGCTCTCGGCGGCACCGCGGTGCCGGTACCGGAGGCACTGGGCTTCTGCGCCGACACGTCGGTCATCGGCGTGCACTTCTACGTGATGGGCTGCATCGACGGCCACCCGCTGTATTCAGCAGGTGATGCCGAGCGCTTCGTGCCGCCGCCGCTGCGCCAGACGCTGGCGCATTCCTTCATCGACGTGCTGGCCGATCTGCATTCGATCGACCCCGACGCGGTGGGCCTGGGCGACCTGGGCAAGAAGGACGACTACATCGGCCGCCAGCTGAAGACCTGGTACCGCTCGTGGAACGCATCGATCGAGGGCGCGCAGATGGACGATGCGCGCGCGCACGATCTGCAGAAGTTCTTTCTTGAGCACGTGCCCGAACAGGGCCCGGCGCGCATCGTGCACGGCGACTATGGGCTGCACAACACGCTGGTCGGTTCGGACGGCCGCATTGCCGCCGTGGTGGACTGGGAAATTTCCACGCTGGGCGACCCGCTGGCCGACCTGGGCTATGCGCTGAACCAGTGGGCCGAGCCGAGCGACCCGCCTTCAGTGCGCGGCGTGCCGCCGACCACCCTGCCCGGCTTCCCGACACGCCGCGAACTGGCGCAACGCTATGCCGAGCGCACCGGACGCGACCTGTCGATGCTGGACTACTACGTCGGCTTCAACCGCTGGAAGAGCGCCGCCATCGTGCACGGCGTGTATGCGCGCTACCTGGAAGGCAAGAAGAGCAGCGAGGGTGTGGACCTGACCGCCCTGAAGGCGCAGATCCTGCGCTCGCTGCAGCAGGCCGACGAGGCGGTGCAGCGCTTGCGCTCGCGCTGAAGCTCAGGCTTCGGCGGCGATCTTGCGCAGCGCCTGCTCGAACACCTCGGGTGGCTGCCCGCCCTGGATCAGGTGCTTGCCGTCAATGATGACCGACGGCACCGAATGGATGCCCAGTTTCTGGAAGTGCTGCACCTTCGCGCGCACCTCGTCGGCGTAGCGATCGGAATCGATAACAGCCTTCGCTTCGGCTTCATCCAGACCGGCCGCAACGGCGCAGTCCCGCAGCACGTCCGCGGCACCGGGATTGCGGCCCTCGCCGTGGTAGGCCTGCAGCAGCGCGTGCTTCAGTTCGCGCTGCCGCCCCTGCAACCCGGCCCAATGCAGCAGCCGGTGCGCGTCGAAAGTGTTCCAGGTGCGCTCGCGCTGGCCAAAGGCAAAGCCCACGGCCGCGCCGCGTTCGCGGATCATGGCCTGCGTCTGCGCGATGTCCTGCGGCGTCTTGCCGTACTTCTGCCCCAGGTACTCGACGATGTCGCGGCCCTCGGGTTCGAGACCGGGGTTCAGCTCGAAAGGCTGGAAGTGCAGTTCCACCGGCACCTCGTCGCCGACACGCTCGAGTGCGCGTTCCAAAGAGTGCAGGCCCACCGCACACCAGGGGCAGGAGACATCGGAGACAAAATCGATTCGCATACGATCAGTCTAGCGCGATGGCCTTGTCCTGGCTCGCGCAGTGCCATCACCCCCGCGAAGGAGACGCCGTCATGAACCCAACCCCGACCCGCCCACTGTGGCAATGGAGCGCGTGCGAACTGGCCGGGGCAATCGCAAAGCGCGAAGTCAGCGCGACCGAAGCTGTGCAGGCCGCCGTCCAGCGCCTGCGCGCGCTGAACCCGAAGCTGAACGCGGTGGTCGATGATCTCGGCGACGCAGCCATGCACGAGGCCGAAACCCATGACCGGCACCTGGCGGCCAAGGGCCCGCTCGGTCCGCTGCACGGCGTGCCGGTGACGATCAAGGAAAACGTCGATCAGGTCGGCCGGGCCACGCCCAACGGCGTGACGGCCTTCAAGGACATCATCGCGCCGGCCGACGCGCCGCTGGTGAACAACCTGCGCGCGGCCGGCGCCATCGTCATCGGCCGCACCAACACCCCGGAGTTCTCGTTTCGCGCCACCACGGTCAACGAACTACACGGCCGCACCTTCAACCCGTGGAACGACTGGGCCAGCTCGGGCGGTTCGTCGGGCGGCGCCTCGTCCGCCGTGATGGCCGGCTTCGGCGCCATTGCGCACGGCAACGACATCGGCGGCTCGCTGCGCTACCCGGCCGCGGCCACGGGTGCGGCCACGGTCAAGCCCGGGCTCGGCCGTGTGCCGGCCTACAACCCTTCCGCCAAGGCCGAGCGCGGGCTGCTGTCGCAGATCATGTCGGTGCAGGGCGTGATCGCGCGCGAAGTGTGCGATGTGCGCCTGGCGATGCAATCGCTGATCCGCTACGACCCGCACGATCCGTGGATGGTGCCGATGCCTTTCGAGGGCCCATCGCTGCCGGGGCCGATCAAGGTGGCCTTCACTCGCGACACGCTCGATTTCGCGCGCCACCCGGCCATTGAGCGGGCGCTGGACACCGCGCGCGACGCGCTCGCGGATGCCGGCTACCAGGTGGTCGAGGTCGAGGCGCCGATGTCGCAGGCGCTGGCGCGCGACGCGCTGGGTTGCCTCTTCGGCGAGGCCAAGGCATTGATGTTCGACGACGTGCGCAAGCACGGTAGCAAGACCATCAACGCCATCTTCGATGCGTACTTCGAGGCCTACCCGCCCTACGAGGGCAAGGAGCTGTTGCTGGCCGCCGCACGGCGCGCGCGCTACGTGCGCGAATGGCAACTCTTCATGCAGGAGCATCCGCTGGTGCTGACACCCT
>JAHECC010000221.1 GCA_024641965.1 Rubrivivax sp. | reverse complement strand
CGCCTGCCCTTCCCGCTGTTGCACGTAGACACCGGCCACAACTTCCCCGAGGTCATCGAATTCCGCGACCGGCGTGTGGCCGAGATCGGCGAGCGGCTGGTGGTCGGACACCTCGACGACTCGATCCGTCGCGGCAGCCTGCGTCTGGCCGACCCATTCGAATCGCGCAACGGCCACCAGACGGTGGCGCTGCTCGAGGCCATCGAGGCCCATCGTTTCGACTGCCTGATCGGCGGTGCGCGACGCGACGAGGAGAAGGCGCGCGCCAAGGAGCGCATCTTCAGCCACCGCGACAGTTTCGGCCAGTGGCAGCCGAAGGAGCAGCGGCCCGAGCTGTGGACGCTGTTCAACACGCACATCCGCGCCGGCGAGAACTTCCGCGCCTTCCCGATCAGCAACTGGACCGAGCTCGACGTGTGGCTGTACCTGGCGCGCGAGAACGTGCCGCTGCCCGATCTGTATTACGCCCATCAGCGCGAGGTGGTGCGACGCAAGGGCCTGCTCGTGCCGGTGACGCCGCTGACCCCGCTGCGCCAGGGTGAACAGGCCGAGACCGCGACCGTGCGCTTTCGCACCGTCGGCGACATGAGTTGCACCTGCCCCGTGGAAAGCGGCGCGGCCAGCGCAGTGGAGATCGTGGCCGAGACGCTGAGCGTGAGTGTCAGCGAGCGCGGTGCCACGCGGCTGGACGACCGCAGCTCGGAAGCGGCGATGGAGCGGCGCAAGAAGGAAGGCTACTTCTGATGAGCACCGTCCTGAGCCACCCCGCCGCCGACCAGGCGTCTGCCGTCGAGGACCATCGCGAGGATTCGAAAGGCGCGGACCACCGTGCCTTGCGCTTCCTCACCGCCGGCAGCGTCGACGACGGCAAGAGCACGCTGATCGGCCGGCTGCTGTTCGACAGCCGCGCCATCCTGGCCGACCAGCTGGACATGCTGGAACGCAAGGCGGCCGGCGCACCGCTGGACTTGTCGCTGCTGACCGACGGGCTCGAAGCCGAGCGCGAGCAGGGCATCACCATCGACGTCGCCTACCGTTACTTTGCGACCAAGCAGCGCAAGTTCATCATCGCCGACGCGCCGGGGCACGAGCAGTACACGCGCAACATGATCACCGCCGCCGCCGGCAGCGACGCCGCGGTGGTGCTGGTGGACATCACCAAGATCGACTGCAGCGCGTCGCCACTGCGCCTGTTGCCGCAAACACGCCGCCATGCGCTGCTGGCGCACATGCTGCGCGTGCCCAGCATCGTGTTCGCGGTCAACAAGATCGACGCGCTGGAGCAGCCGCAGGCTGCCTACGAAACGGTGCGCGACGCGCTGCTGGCCTTCGCGCGCGAGGCCGGCATGGAGGTGGCCGCGGTGGTGCCGGTGTCGGCGCTGCGCGGCGACAACATCATGCAGCCATTGGACGCGCACTGGTATCGCGGCCCGTCCCTGCTGCAGGTGCTGGAAAGCCTGCCGACCACGCAGGAAGGTGTACACGGCGAACTGATGCTGCCGGTGCAGTACGTGGCACGCGGACACGGCGAAGGGGGCGGCAACGACGGCGATGCCGGCACCGGCCACCAGCCGCGCACGCTTTGGGGCCGCATTGCCCACGGCCGCGTGCGTGCCGGCGCTTCGGTGCAGGTCTTCCCCAGCGGCGAGCGGGCGGTGGTGAGCGCGCTGCGCCGCGCCGGCAGCCCGGTCGACGCGGCCGAGGCCGGCCAGTCGGTCGGCCTGGTGCTCGACCGGCAGCTCGACGTGTCGCGCGGCGACTGGATCGGCACGCCCGACACGCTGCTGCCGGCGCAGCGTTTCGGTGCCACGCTGGCCTGGCTAGACACCGAACCTGCGGTCATCGGCCGCAAGTACCAGGTGCGCCACGGCAACCGTTGGGTCGCCGCACGCATCGTCTCGATCTGCCACCGTCTGGACGTGCAGACGCTGCAACCCACCGATGCGCATGAGCTGGCGGTGAACGACATCGGCCGCGTGGTCGTCGAACTGCAGCAGCCGCTGCCGCTGCAGCCCTTTGCGAGCAACCGCGTGGCCGGTGCACTGATCGTCGTCGACCCGAGCAGCCACCGCACCAGCGGCGCGCTGCTGGTGACCTCGATACGCTGACATGGGCTTCGTCACCTTCATCGGCGCCGGTCCGGGCGCCGCCGACCTGATCACCGTGCGCGGTGCACGCGTGCTGGCACACGCCGATGTGGTGCTGTTCGACGCGCTCACCGATCCTGCATTGCGTGCGACGGCGCCCGATGCGCGCTGGATCGACGTCGGCAAGCGCGGTTTCGCGCGCTCCGCCGACCAGACGGCGATCAACGCGCTGCTGGTGCGCATGGCGCGCGAACACGCGCAGGTGGTGCGCCTGAAGGGCGGCGACCCGAGCCTGTTCGGCCGGCTGGAAGAAGAGCTCCAGGCGCTGGCCGCCGCCGGCATCGAATGCGAGGTGGTGCCCGGCATCACCGCCGCGCTCGCTGCCGCAGCCGCCGCGCAACGGCCTCTGACGCGGCGTGGCCGCGGCCGCAGCGTCAGCCTCGTCACCGCGATGACCCGGCAGGGCGAGTTGCAGGCGACGCGCTGCGCCGACAGCGAGGTCTTCTACATGGCCGGCAAGCAACTCGGCGCCCTGCCGCGCCGCCTGCTCGCCCAGGGCTGGGCCGCCGACACGGCGGTTTGCGTGGTGTCGCGCGCCGGCTGGCCGGACCAGTTGATCAGCCAGCACCACATCCACACCCTGCCGCAGGCCACGATGCTGCATGCGGGCCACCCGACCGTGGTGACGGTCGGTACCGCGGCCGAGGCCGTGGCCGTGGCGGCGCCCGCGATGCCCATGGGGCCAAACCCACGGGCCGCCGGCGTGGCGACCGTGTCGTCATAAAATTGCGGGTTTGCCGCCGGTCCGGTTTGTTCGCGGCGTGCCCGCACGGCACGCCCTGCAACGACCGCAACCGACTCTCCCACGAAGGCCCCTTGTCGAGCTGCCCATGACCCACGTCGTTCTCGAATCGTGTATCCGCTGCAAGTACACCGACTGCGTGGACGTGTGCCCCGTCGATTGTTTTCGCGAGGGGCCGAACATGCTCAGCATCGACCCCGACGAATGCATCGATTGCGCGGTGTGCATTCCCGAATGCCCGGTCAACGCCATCCTGCCGGAAGAGGACGTGCCCGAGGACCAGTTGCACTTCATCAAGCTGAATGCCGAGCTGTCGCGCGGCTGGCCCAGCATCACCAAACGCAAGCCCGCGCCCGCCGACGCCGACGAATGGGTGGACCGCAAGAACAAGCTGTCCGAACTGATCCGCTGACCCCTCACCAGACAGGCCTGCGCAACGCGCGCCGAAGACGAGCATGGACCCGAACCCGAACCCCGAAGTGGCCGACACCGCCCGCAACCATGATGGCCCGGTCGAGACCGATGCGGTCATCGTCGGCGCCGGGCCGGTGGGCCTGTTCCAGGTGTTCGAGCTCGGGCTGCTCGAGGTCAAGGCCCACATCATCGATTCGCTGGCCTATCCGGGCGGGCAATGCATCGAGCTGTACCCCGACAAGCCGATCTACGACATCCCGGCCGTGCCGATGTGCACCGGCAAGGAGCTCACCGACAACCTGCTCAAGCAGATCGAGCCCTTCGGCGCCACTTTCCATCTGGGCCAGGAGGTCACCGGGCTGGAGCGACAGGCCGACGGCCGCTTCCTGGTGCGCACCAGCAAGGGCACGCGGCTGCTGGCGAAGACCGTGTTCATCGCCGGTGGCGTAGGCTCGTTCCAGCCGCGCGCGCTGCGCCTGGACGGGCTCGACAAGTACCTGGACACGCAACTGTTCTACCGCGTACGCAATCCCGAGCAATTCGCCGGCAAGAACCTGGTCATCATCGGCGGCGGTGATTCCGCGCTCGATTGGGCGCTGAACTTCGTTCAGGAAGGCCCGCGCCAGGCGGCCAGCGTGATCCTGATGCACCGGCGCGACGGCTTCCGTGCGGCGCCAGCATCGGTGGCGCGCATGAAGGACCTGTGCGACGCGATGGAGATGCAGTTCGTGGTGGGCCAGGCCACCGGCATCGAGGAACAGGACGGGCGCCTCACCGGCCTGAAGGTCACCGGCGGCGACGGCGTGACCCGGCTGGTGCCGCTGGACATGCTGCTCGTATTCTTCGGGCTCAGCCCGAAGCTGGGGCCCATTGCCGATTGGGGCCTCGGCATCGAGCGCAAGCAGGTCGTGGTGGACACCGAGAAGTTCGAAAGCAGCGTGCCAGGTATCTTCGCGGTGGGCGACATCAACACCTACCCGGGCAAGAAGAAGCTCATTCTTTCGGGCTTCCACGAGGCCGCACTGGCGGCCTTCGGCGCGGCGCCCTACATCTTTCCGGACAAGCGCATCATGCTCCAGTACACCACCACCAGCCCGAAGCTGCACAAGGCGCTGGGGGTGGAGACGCCGGTTTTCGACTAGCACCCGCGGTCGGTCACGACAAAGGTCCGCAACGCGGGCCCTTTGCATTTCTTGGGTATAGTCCATCCGCGCCGCGGCTAACCGTGGCGCCTTCGCTAGGGGTGTTGGCGCGGTCTTCGGAGCGCACCGACTGAGAAAGTCCCTTTGAACCTGATTGAGGTAATCCTCGCGCAGGGAAGCACGCCCGATCCGGCACTCTCGCCGCGGGCCTTGCCGACCTGCCATCGACCTGGAAAGACGATGGCAACCACGCCCCACCGCACTACACGCCACATTGCCACGGTATGGGTCATCGCCACCCTGCTTTGCGCCACCAGCGCCCGGGCGCAACGCAGCGACACACCCGCGCGCATCACCGTTGTGGGCACCAAGACGGTGGCCGGCATCACCGGTTTCGGCCAGGAGCCGCTGGCCGACATCCCGATGTCGGTGGACCTGACCACCGCCGAACAGATGAAGGACCTGGGCGTCAGGCGCCTGTCCGACCTGGCGAAGATCGACGCCGCCGTGGGCGACGGCTACAACGCCGAGGGCTACTACGACTTCCTGAGCGTGCGCGGCTTCGTCATCGACAACCGCTTCAACTACCGGCGCGACGGCCTGCCAATCAGCGGCGAGACCTCGCTGCCGCTGGACAACAAGGCAGGCATCGAGGTGCTCAAGGGCACCAGCGGCATGCAGTCGGGCATCGGCTCGCCCGGCGGCATGGTGAACCTGGTGGTCAAGCGCCCGGCCGACGCGCCGCTGCGCGACATCTTCGTAGGCTGGCGCCAGGACGGCAGCGTCCTTGCTTCGACCGACCTGAGCCAGCGCTTCGGCGACCAGCACGCGCTGGGCCTGCGCCTGAATGCCGCCTACGAAGCGCTCGACCCGCAGACCTACGTCGCCAAGGGCAGCCGCTATCTGCTGGCGCTGGCCGGCGACTGGCGCGCCGGCCCCGACACCGTGCTCGAAGCCGAGATCGAGTATTCGCACCGCGAACAGCCCAGCGTGCCCGGCTTCAGCGTGCTTGGCTCGGTGGTGCCGGCACCGGGCAACCCGCGCATCAACCTGAACAACCAGCCCTGGTCGCAGCCCAGCGTTTTCGACGCCACCACCGGTTCGCTGCGCTGGCGCCAGCGCCTGGACGCGGCATGGAACTTCACGGCGCAGGCGGCCACGCAGCAACTGCGCAGCGACGACAAC
The DNA here is from genome assembly GCA_024641965.1 of Rubrivivax sp. Lineage (GTDB taxonomy): Bacteria > Pseudomonadota > Gammaproteobacteria > Burkholderiales > Burkholderiaceae_C > Rubrivivax. The sequence goes on along the minus strand of JAHECC010000221.1, from coordinate 553 downwards.
ATCGCCTTCCCCTACGGCTGCAGCGCCGAGAACATCTACGACCGCTACTGCAGCGACGGCACCTACGACATGTACGACTTCCGCAGCCCGGACGAGAAGCGCCGCAACAACGTGATCGACCTGGCCTTGAAAGGCGCGCTGCTCACCGGCACGCTGCGCCATGCACTGACCTTCGGGCTGCAGTTCAACCAGGTGACCAACCGCTTCCAGCGACAGGCCTTCAACTATGCCGGCATCGGCAACGTCGAAGGCACGCTGTTCATGCCACCGGCACCCGACCTGACGGGCGAGAACGTTGACCGCGATGCCCGCTCCAGCGAGCTGTACCTGCGCGACGCCATCGCCTTCGACGATCAGACCACGCTGTGGCTCGGTTTCCGCGCGACCCGGCAGAGCGTGAACACCGTGCGCACCGACGGCAGCGAGGCCACCGGTGCGAGCCAGAACTTCAACGCCCCCTGGCTGGCGTTGAGCCACCGTCTTGCCGGCGGCACGCTGCTCTACGCCAGCTACGGCACCGGCTACGAATCCGACATCGCGCCGAACCAGCCGC
>JAHECC010000220.1 GCA_024641965.1 Rubrivivax sp. | reverse complement strand
CGCGCGTCATCGCCACGCCGCACATCGGCGGCCTGACACCCGAGGCGGCCGAGCATCAGTCGCTGGAGACCGTGGCGCAGCTGTGCACCTTGCTGGACGGCGGCATGCCGGTCGGCGCGGTCAACGCCGCCCACGCGACGCGCCTGGCCATGCTGCGCGCCGCAACCTGAACGCGGCGGGCATGAGCAGTGCCACCGCGCCCTTGCGCGTCGCCGTCATCGGCGTCGGCCTCGGCTCGCCGCCACACCTGCGCAGCCTGGCCGATCTGCAGGACCTGGCTCGGCTGGCCTGGGTCTGCGCACGCACGCATGACCGGCTGGATGACCTGGCGCTGCCGACCTGCGCACGCGCGACGACGCGCCTGGACGATGTGCTAGGCGACACGGGCGTCAACGCCGTGCTGGTGCTGACGCCGCCGAACACGCACCTCGAACTGGTGCGGCGCATCGCCGGCGCCGGCAAGCATCTGCTGGTGGAAAAACCTCTGGACATCGACCTGGCGCGCGCGACCGCGCTGGTCGAATGCTGCGAAAGCGCCAACGTGCACCTCGCGGTGATGCTGCAACAACGTCTGCGCGAGGGTGCTGTTCGCTTGCGCGAGTTGCTCACAGCCGGCGCATTGGGCGATCTGGTCAGCGCCGGCGCCCACCTGCGCTGGTGGCGGCCGCAGAGTTACTACGACGAGCCCGGCCGCGGCACGCTGGCGCGCGACGGCGGAGGCGTGCTGATGACACAGGCAATTCATCATCTGGACCTGTTGCTGTCGCTGATTGGCTTGCCCAAGCGCGTCACCGGCAGCGCCCACACCAGCGCCGTGCACCGCATGGAGTGTGAGGACACGGTCGCCGCGCTCCTGCACTACGCCGGCGGCGCGGTCGCCACCGTGACCGCCACCACCGCCGCCTGCCCGGGATATGCCGAACGCATCGAGATCAACGGCACGCTGGGCACGGCCACGCTCGAAGGCGGATCGCTGCAGGTGCGGCTCGCCAACGGCGAAGCCTTCGATGCGGGCGCCGCGCAAGGCAGCGGCGGCGGCGCCGACCCGATGGCCTTCGACCACGCGCCGCATCGCGCCGTGATCCAGGACTTCTTGCAGGCGGTACGAGACGGCCGTGCGCCCCTCGTCACCGGCCGTTCGGCATTGGGCGTGCACCGGCTGATCGATGCGATCATGGCCTCGGCACGCCAGGGCAGCAGCGTGGCGCTGGCCTGAGTGAACACGAGAGGAAAGAACATGCACAGCCCCATCGACCATGGCGTGTCCTTCACGCCGAACACGCGCTATCCCGACCCGGCGATCGAGGTGCTCGATCCGGCCTTCCTGAAGCTGCGCCTGTTCAGCGCCAGCGTCGAGCGGCTCGCCACGGGCTATCGCTGGGCCGAAGGGCCCCAGTGGTTCGGCGACGGCCGCTACCTGCTGTTCAGCGACATCCCCAACAACCGCATCCTGCGCTGGGACGACTGCTCCGGCGCGACCAGCGTGTTCCGCGCGCCGTCGAACAACGCCAACGGCCTGGCGCGAGACACCGCGGGCCGGCTGCTGAGCTGCGAGCACCTGACGCGGCGCGTCACGCGCACCGAGTACGACGGCCGCATCACCGTGCTGGCCGACCGCTTCGAGGGCAAGCGGCTGAACTCGCCGAACGACATCGTCTGCGCGCGCGACGGCAGCATCTGGTTCACCGACCCACTGTTCGGCATCATCTCTGCCTGGGAAGGCGAACCGGCCGACAGCGAGACGCCCTGGGCCGTCTACCGCATTGATCCGAGCAGTGGCGCGTTGCAGAAGAAGCTCGACGACATTGCCGCGCCGAATGGCCTGGCCTTTTCGCCCGACGAGCGTGTGCTGTACCTGGTGGAAAGCCGCGCCGAGCCGCACCGCCGGATCTGGGCCTACGACCATGCCGCCGATGGCAGCTTGTCGAACAAGCGCCTCTTCGTCGATGCGCAGGGGCCGGGCGCCTATGACGGCATTGCCGTCGACGCGCTGGGCCACGTGTGGTGCGGCTTCGGCAGCAACGGCGCGGTGGGAGCCGACCTCGCCGCACTCGACGGCGTGCGCGTGTACGACGTAGCCGGCCATGCCATCGCCCACATCCACCTGCCCGAACGCTGCGCCAACGTGTGCTTCGGCGGTGCCAAGAACAACCGCCTCTTCATGGCCGCCGGCCACTCGCTCTACGCCTTGTACGTCAACGTGCGTGGCGCAATCTAGGATGAAACTACCCCCACGCTCGCTTCGCTCGTTGCCCCCCAAGGGGGTGCGTCAGTGGCTCCGGGCGGCCGAGCGTCACTGAAATGACGCCGGTACTGATCCGCATGCACGAACGCGACAACGTCGCGATCGTCGGCAACGACGGCTGCCTGCCCGCCGGCACGGTGTTGCCCGGCGGCCCGACGCTGCGCGAGAAGGTGCCGCAGGCGCACAAGGTGGCGCTGATCGACCTGCCCGCCGGGGCCGACGTGCGGCGCTACGGCGTGAACATCGGCACCGCGAAGGCGCCGATCGCCGCCGGCAGCTGGGTGCACGAGCGCTTGCTCGACATGCCGGCAGCGCGCTCGCTCGACGGCTTGCCGATGGCCACGCTGAAGGCTGCACCGCAGCCACCACTCGAAGGCCACAGCTTCATGGGCTACCGCAATGCCGACGGCAGCGTCGGCACGCGCAACCTGCTGGCCATCAGCACCACGGTGCAATGCGTCGCGGGGGTGCTCGACGTGGCCTTGCAGCGCATCCGCAGCGAGCTGCTGCCGAAGTACCCGAACGTCGACGGTGTGGTCGGCATCGAGCATGCCTACGGCTGCGGCGTGGCCATCGAGGCGCCCGGCGCCGAGATCCCGATCCGCACGCTGCGCCACATCGCCATGAATCCGAACTTCGGCGGCGAGATCATGCTGGTCAGCCTGGGCTGCGAGAAGCTGCAGCCCGATCGGCTGCTGCCGCCGGGCACGATCCCACTGTCCACGGGCGTGCGCCTGCAGGACGAACAGCATGTCGGCCTGATGTCGATGATCGACCACATCCTGGCCACCGCCGACAGCCACCTGCAGCGGCTGAACGCGCGCCGACGCGAAAGCGTGCCGGCGAGCGAGCTGGTGGTCGGCGTGCAATGCGGCGGCAGCGACGCCTTCAGCGGTGCCACCGCGAATCCGGCGGTGGGTTTCTGCACCGACCTGCTGGTGCGTGCGGGCGCGACCGTGATGTTCAGCGAGAACACCGAGGTGCGCGACGGCATCGCGCAGCTCACCACGCGCGCCGCCACGCCCGAGGTGGCCGAGGCGCTGATCCGCGAAATGGCCTGGACCGACGCCTACCTGGCGCGCGGCGGCGTCGACCGCAGCGCCAACACCACGCCGGGCAACAAGGCGGGGGGCCTGTCCAACATCGTCGAGAAGGCGATGGGCTCGATCGTCAAGTCGGGCAGCGCACCGATCGCCGGCGTGCTCGCGCCGGGCGAGAAGCTCGGCAACAGCAAGGGGCTGATCTATGCCGCCACGCCGGCCAGCGATTTCATCTGCGGCACGCTGCAGCTTGCCGCAGGCATGAACCTGCATGTCTTCACCACCGGCCGTGGCACACCCTACGGGCTGGAAGCGGTGCCGGTGATCAAGGTTGCGACGCGCAGCGACCTGGCGCGGCGCTGGCACGACCTGATGGATGTCAACGCCGGGCGCATTGCCGACGGACAGGCGAGCATCGAAGATGTCGGCTGGGAGCTGTTCCACCTGATGCTCGACGTGGCCAGTGGGCGCAGGAAGACATTTGCCGAGCAGTGGAAACTGCACAACGCGCTGGTGCTGTTCAATCCAGCGCCGGTGACCTGATCGCCACGGCGCCGCCGGGTGCCCGGCACCGGTGTTTCGCGCCGCGTTGGCTGCCTCTATCTGAACGGTGCGTCGTTCGATGCGGGGTGGTTGTCCTGCATGCCCGCCTGAATGGCGACAGTGCAACTGAGGACCAGCAGGCTGAGCATCACGCACATGAACACGACGCACCAAAGGACCAGTCGTGACTTGCGACGCCTTCGGCGTCGCCGGCTCGGCTGTGCCGACGGTTGAAGTGGGGGCGGTGGATCGGGAGCTTCAGCCACACCGCGCATCATGGCGTGCAAGCACGTCGGCGGCGAGGGCGCCAGCGAAGCGAGGGTGAGAACTATTCGACATCTTGCCCTGCGGCACATCACGAACCGTGCGCGTGCACGCGACGACCGGACGACACGGCATTGGCCGGCGCCTGATCCCGACCGAGGTGCCTGCGAATAAGATCGTGCTCCCCTGGTCTCGGAGCCGAAGATGGATCTGAACGGAAAAGTCGCCTGGATTACCGGCGGCGGCAGCGGCATCGGCCTGGCCGGCGCGGTCGAACTGGCCAAGGCAGGTTGCCGCGTCGTCATCTCCGGGCGCGATGCCGCCAAGCTCGACGCCGCACGGGTCCAGGCGCAGACCCAGGGCGCGCCGGAAAACTCGATCAGCGCCGCACCGCTGGACGTGGCCGACAGCGCGGCCGTCGCAAGGGTGGCGCAAGCCATCCAGTCCGCACACGGCCGCGTCGATATCCTGGTCAACAGCGCCGGCATCAACTTCCCGAAGCGCTACTGGGGCGAGACCGACGCCACCACCTTCGACCAGGTGGTGGCCATCAACCTGAACGGCGCGATGGCCTGCACGCTGGCCGTGCTGCCGGGCATGCGCGAGCGACGCGAAGGCACGGTGATCAACGTCGCCTCCTTTGCCGGCTGGTACTACAGCTACCTCACCGGCCCGGCCTACACCGCGTCGAAGGCGGCGCTGATGGCGCTGACCCATTCATTCAACATCGAAGAAGGCATCCATGGCCTGCGTGCCACCTCGCTTTGCCCGGGCGAAGTCGCCACGCCGATCCTGGCCAAGCGGCCGGTGCCGCCGAGCGACGCCGAGAAGGCGCGCATGCTGCAGGAGGCGGACATGGGCCGCACCATCCGCTTCATCGCCGAGATGCCGGCACATGTGTGCATCAACGAACTGGTCATCTCGCCGGTGTACAACCGCATCTACATCGGCGGCGAAGATTTGAAGCGCAAGAACTGAGGACGAACGATGAGCTACACGTTGACAGGATTCGACGGCAAGGTGGCGGTGGTCACCGGTGCCGGGCGCATGCGCAGCATCGGCCGGCCGATCGCGGTGGAACTGGCACGCGCCGGCTGCGATGTGGTGCTCACCGGGTCCGGCCGCGCGCCAAGCAGCTTCCCGCAGGACGAACAGGCCGCCGGCTGGCGCGACATCGAGTCGGTGGCCGACGAGGTGCGTGCCCTGGGCCGGCGTGCGCTGACCGCCGTGTCCGACGTGCGCGACGCCCAGGCGGTCGAAGCGCTCGCAGCCAAGGTGCGCGCCGAGTTCGGCCGCGTCGATTTCGTCATCAACAACGCCGGCTCGACCCGCGGCAGCGACCGCGTGCCGGCCATCGAGCTGCCGCTCGACGAATGGCGCCGTGTGTTGACGACCAACCTCGACGGCAGCTTCTACATGTCGCGCTGTTTCGCGCGGCACATGGTCGAGCTGGGCCACGGCGGCGTGATCCTCAACATCTCGTCCATCGCCGGGCAGAAGCTGATGCCGCGCACCGCCGCCTATGGCACCTCGAAGGCGGCCATCGACGCACTCACCAAGGTGCTGGCGGGCGAACTCGGGCCCAGCGGCATCCGTGTGAATTCGGTGGCGCCGGGCATGATCGACACCAGCCGCATGGACGACCTGCCGCGCGGCGAGGTGTGGGACGGCATCGTGCGCTCGCGCATCCCGCTGGGCCGCGCCGGCAGCGGCGCCGACATCGCGCACACGGTGGTCTTCCTGTGCAGCGAGCAGGCGGCTTGGATCACCGGGCAGACGATCACCGTCGACGGTGGCGATGGCCGCGCACTCCGCGGCTGAGGGTTTGCCGGCGGGCCGCGCGGCGGCGGCCTTCTCTATACTGAGTCCGACCGATTCAGGAGCGCCACCGTGCACATCGACACGCGCCAGTACGCCGACACGATCGTCGCCGCGCCACAGGGCCGCATCGACCACAGCAGTGCGGCCGCGCTCGAAAGCGCGCTGGCACCGTTGCTCGAGCAGACCGGTTCACGCCAGGGTGCACTGGTGCTCGACTTCTCGGCGGTCGAATACATCAGCAGCGTCGGCCTGCGTGTGCTGATGCTCGCGGCCAAGCAGATGCGTGCACAGCAGGCGAAGCTGTCGGTCGCGG
>JAHECC010000219.1 GCA_024641965.1 Rubrivivax sp. | reverse complement strand
ATTCCGAATGGATGCAGCGCGTGGGCGGCCTCAGCGCCGACCTGCTGGTGTGCAACGCCGGCTCGCGCGTGCTGGCAGTGATCGACATCCGACCGGCCGAACAGACCGAGCGCAGCCGCCGCCGCCACGAACGCATGGCGCGCGTGCTCAAGGCGGCGGGCATCACCGTGCAGGTGTGGGACGAAGGCCACCTGCCCAGCGCCTCCGAGGTGCGCACGATGCTCGGTGCCGAACTCCAACGGTCGGCGGGCGCGCCGGCGCAGCCCAAGGCCGTGTCGTCGCGGCCGATGCCGCTCATCCCGGTGGCCGAAATGGAAGAGCTGCTGATGCACGGCGACCTGGCGGCGCAGGACAACTCCTACGAACCGGTGCCTTCGGCCTTCTTCGACGACCTGGACATGGCACCCCAGGTGGTGCGCACCGGCACCTGAGAAGACCGTCAGGACACCAGCGCCTGCGCGAACTCCTGGGCGCTGAAGGTCTGCAAGTCCTGCATCGTCTCGCCTACGCCAACGAAGTACAGCGCGATCGGGCGCTTTTCCTGCACGCACCAGCGTGCGATGGCCGCCAGCACGCCGCCCTTGGCGGTGCCATCGAGCTTGGTCACGACCAGGCCGGTCAGCCCGAGCGCGGCGTCGAAGGCCTTCACCTGCGCCAGCGCGTTCTGCCCGCTGTTGCCGTCCAGCACCAGCAGCACCTCGTGCGGTGCACCATCCTGCGCCTTGCCGATGGTGCGGCGGATCTTCTTCAGCTCTTCCATCAGATGCGCCTGCGTCGGCAGCCGGCCCGCGGTGTCGGCAATGACCACGTCGCAGCCGCGCGACTTGCCCGCCACGACGGCGTCGTAGCTCACCGCCGCCGGGTCGCCGCCCTGCTGGCTGACGATCTCGACCTGGTTGCGGTCGGCCCACACCAGCAGTTGCTCGCGCGCGGCCGCGCGAAAGGTGTCGGCCGCCGCCAGCAGCACCTTCTGCCGCGCCAGCACCAGGTAGCGCGTCAGCTTGCCGATGGTGGTGGTCTTGCCGGCGCCGTTGACGCCCACGACCATGATCACCGTGGGCGTCTCACGCCCCAGTTGCAGCGGCCGCTCCAGCGGTTCGAGCAGCGCGGCGACGGCATCGGCCAGCAGCCCCTTGACCATCTTCGGATCGGTGGCCTTGCTCGCCTTGACGCGGCGGCGCAGGTCGGTGAGCAGGTATTCGGTGGCCGGCAACCCGGCATCGGCCATGAGCAGCGCGTTTTCCAGTTCTTCGTACAGGTTCTCGTCGATGCGCACGCCGGTGAAGACCTGCGTGATGCCGGTGCTGGTCTTGCGCAGGCCCTGGCGCAGCCGTTGCATCCAGCCGGCGCGGCTGGCCTCTGTCGCAGTTTCGGCCGGTACAGGCGTGGGCACTTCGGCCTGCGGTTCCGGTGCCGGCTCGGGCTCAGGTTCGGGTGCAAGCGCAGCCGGTACTTCGGGCTCGTCGACGGGCGCTGCAGGCATCTGGGCCGGTTCGATAGGCACCGAAGCAAGCTCGGCCGCCGCCGGCGCGGGCGCAGCATCTTCTGGCACAACGGGGACATTCTCGGCCGGCGCTGCGGGGGCAGGCGGCTTCTTCCTGAAGAAGCTGAACATGGGTATGGGATGGGTCGCCGACGCTCGGGCCGGGCGAAAGTGGGCCGCTATAATTCCGCGCTTCTTGGCGCTTTAGCTCAGTCGGTTAGAGCGACGGAATCATAATCCGCAGGTCCGGGGTTCGAATCCCTGAAGCGCCACCAACACCCAGACCCCTTGTAGATCAATGATTTACAAGGGGTTTCGTACGTCCGGGGGGCCATTCAGGGGGTCCACTTGGGTTTCAGGGCCGGCAGCCGATGGCGACTCATCGCGGCGCACCGGCATCGCTGAGAGCCTGTCCATGGACCATGCGCGAGATGCCGGCCCAGCCGGCGGCGGCTTCGCACATGCGGCAGGGGCGCGATGTGGACACCAGCACGCAACCCGACAGATCGCGCGTGCGCAGCTGCCGCGCGGCATCGCGGATGGCCTCCATCTCGGCATGCGCGGTCGGGTCGTTGTCCGTCACCACGCGGCTGGGCGCTGCACCGACGATCACACCGGCACGCAAGACCACCGCGCCATAGGGTTGGTCGCCCGCGCGCAGCGCTGCGTCCCGCAGCGCCTCGGCGCGGCGCATGGCCTCGCTCAGCGACACTTCGGCCGCCAGGGCCATGCCGGGGAAGGCGGCCAACCCCGGCAGCGCGACGAGCAGGCGTCGGCGGTCCTTGTCGTCGCAGGTGCCGGGCTTCATGCGAGACATTGTGCGTCTGGCGCCTCGCGCCGGGTGCACGGCGTGCCTATGATGAGCACTCTGCGGCGTCGCTGCGGGCAACAGGAACCTCAGCCCATGAAGATCCTCGTCATCGACGTCGGTGGCAGCCACGTGAAGATCCTGGCCAGCGGCGAGACGGCCAAGCGCCGCATGGCGTCGGGGCCGAAGCTGAGCGCGCAGCAGATGGTCGATGGCGTGAAGAAGCTGGCCAAGGGCTGGGCCTACGACGCCGTGGCCATCGGCTTTCCCGGCGTGGTGGCCGGCGACCGGCCCGTTGCCGAGCCGCGCAACCTGGGCGGCGGCTGGGTCGATTTCGACTACGGCGCATCCTTCGGTTGCCCGGTGAGGATGCTCAACGATGCCGCGATGCAGGCGCTGGGCAGTTACCAGCGCGGCAAGATGCTGTTTCTGGGCCTGGGCACCGGCCTGGGCACGGCACTGGTCATCGATGGCCTGGTGGTGCCCATGGAGCTGGCCCACCTGCCCTACCGCGAAGGCAGCTTCGAGGACTACGTCGGCAAGGGCGCACTCGCGCGCGACGGCAAGAAGCAGTGGCGCAAGCAAGTGCTCGATGTGGTCGAGCGGCTGCGTGCCGCGCTGCAGCCCGACGAGGTGGTGCTGGGCGGCGGCAACGTCAGCGACCTCAAACGGCTGCCGCCCGCGTGCCGGGCCGGTGGCAACGCGAATGCCTTCGTCGGCGGATTCCGCATGTGGGAGCCGCCGCCTAGCAAACGATCCAAGACGCCGTCGGCGCCGTCCAAGTCGGCTGCGGATCGGCGCACCTCACGCAAGCCCGAACCGTCCACAGGAGCCGACAAATGACCGATTCGTCTTCCACCGCCCTGCAGGCGCTGCCGGCCTGGAAAGCATTGCAGGCGCATGCGCCCAAGCTGCAGGCGCAGCATCTGCGCGAACTGTTCGCCACCGACCCGCAGCGTGGCGAGCGTTTGGCACTCGACGCCGTCGGCATTTATCTCGACTACTCGAAGAACCGGATCAACGACGACACGCTGCGGCTGCTGCTGTCGCTGGCCGAGGCCACCGGCGTGCGCGAACGCATCGACGCGATGTTCCGCGGCGAACGTATCAATACGACCGAAGGCCGCGCCGTGCTGCACGTCGCGTTGCGCGCGCCGCGTGGCGCGAAGATCCTGTTCGACGGTGCCGATGTCGTGCCCGGCGTACACGAGGTGCTGGATCGAATGGCAGGTTTCGCCGAGCGCGTGCGCGGCGGCGCCTGGCTGGGGCATGGCGGCAAGCGCATCCGCCACATCGTCAACATCGGCATCGGCGGCTCCGACCTGGGCCCGGTGATGGCCTACGAGGCGCTGCGCCACTACAGCCAGCGCGACCTGGACGTGCGCTTCGTCTCCAACGTCGACGGCACGGACTTCGCCGAGGCCGTGCAGGGCATCGACGCGGCCGAGACGCTGTTCATCATCGCCTCGAAGACCTTCACCACGCTGGAGACGATGACCAACGCGCACAGCGCACGCGACTGGCTGCTGTCCCGGCTCGGCGGCGATGCGTCGGCAGTGGCCAAGCACTTCGTCGCGCTGTCGACGAATGCCGAGGCGGTGTCGAAGTTCGGCATCGCCACCGACAACATGTTTGGCTTCTGGGACTGGGTCGGCGGGCGCTATTCGATGGATTCGGCGATCGGCCTGTCCACCATGCTGGCCATCGGCCCCGAGCATTTCCGCGCCATGCTCGACGGCATGCACCAGATGGACGAGCATTTCCGCCTGGCGCCCTTCGAACGCAACCTGCCTGTGCTGATGGGGCTGATCGGCATCTGGAACAGCAACTTCCTCGGTGCGCACAGCGTCGCGGTGCTGCCCTACGAGCAGTACCTGAAGCGCTTTCCGGCCTACCTGCAGCAGCTGACGATGGAAAGCAACGGCAAGAGGGTGCGTCTGGACGGCGCACCGATCGGCGTGGACACCGGGCCGATCTACTGGGGCGAGCCCGGCACCAACGGCCAGCATTCGTTCTACCAGCTGATCCACCAGGGCACGCGGCTCGTGCCCTGCGACTTCATCGGCTTCGGCCGCAGCCTGAACCCGCTGGGCGACCACCACGACCAGCTGATGGCCAACGTCTTTGCCCAGGGCGAGGCGCTGGCCTTCGGCAAGACCGCCGACGAGTTGCGTGCCGAAGGCGTGGCCGAAGCACTGGTGCCGCACAAGAGCTTCGAGGGCAACCGGCCGTCGAACACGCTGCTGCTGGACGAGCTGACGCCTGCCGCATTGGGCAAGCTGGTGGCGCTGTACGAGCACATCGTCTTCACGCAAGGCGCGGTCTGGGGCCTGAACTGTTTCGACCAATGGGGTGTCGAGCTGGGCAAGGCGCTGGCGCAGCGCATCATTCCCGAACTGGGCGACGCCAATGTGGCGCTGAAGCACGACAGCTCGACCAACACCCTGATCGGGCGCTACCGCCAACTGCGGCGCGGCTGATCGGCAACCCACGGGACTCCCCACATGCAACTCGGAATGATCGGCCTCGGCCGCATGGGCGCGAACATGGTGCGTCGGCTGCTGAAGCAGGGCCACAGTTGCGCCGTCTATGACCAGAGCGCCGACAGCATCGCCACGCTGTCCAGCGAAGGTGCGATCGGCGCCGCGTCACTTGCCGACCTGAGCGCGCGCCTGGCGCGGCCGCGTGCGGTGTGGCTGATGGTGCCCGCCGCCGTGGTGGACGCCACGCTCGCCGAACTGCTGCCGCACCTGGACGAGGGTGACACCGTCATCGACGGCGGCAACTCCTACTACGTCGACGACATCCGCCGATCACGCGAGCTGAGCGCCAAGGGCCTGAACTACCTGGACGTGGGCACCAGCGGCGGCGTGTGGGGCCTGGAGCGCGGTTACTGCATGATGATCGGCGGCCCGGCCGCGGCGGTGCAGCGGCTCGATGCGATCTTCAAGTCGCTGGCGCCCGGCGTCGGTGACATCGCGCGCACGCCTGGCCGCGAGACCGGCCCGGCCAGCACGGCGGAAAGCGGCTACCTGCATTGCGGCGACAGCGGTGCCGGCCATTTCGTGAAGATGGTGCACAACGGCATCGAATACGGGCTGATGGCGGCCTACGCCGAAGGCATGGGCATCCTGCAGGGCGCCAATGTCGGCAAGCGCCGGCACGATGTCGATGCCGAGACCACGCCGCTGCGCGACCCCGAGCACTACCAATACGACCTGAACCTGCCCGACATCGCCGAGCTCTGGCGGCGCGGCAGCGTGATCTCGTCGTGGCTGCTCGACCTGACGGCCACGGCGCTGGTCGAGGACCCGGCATTGGCCAGGTTCGCGGGTCGAGTGTCCGATTCGGGCGAAGGCCGCTGGACCATCAAGGCCGCCATCGACGAGGCCGTGCCTGCGCCGGTGTTGACCTCGGCGCTGTACTCGCGTTTCGCGTCGCGTGGCGAGGCCGACTTCCAGAACAAGCTGATGTCGGCGATGCGCTTCCAGTTCGGCGGCCACCACGAGAAGAAGTGAGCATGGCCGCAGCCTTGCCGTCCGACGCGCTGGTGTTTTTCGGCGCCACCGGCGACCTGGCTTTCAAGAAGATCTTCCCGTCGCTGCAGGCGATGATCAAGCGCGGCCACCTGGACGTGCCGATCATCGGCGTGGCCAAGGCCGGCTGGGGCTTGGAGCAGTTCCGTGAACGTGCGCGCGACAGCCTGACCCAGCACGGTGGGCTGGACCCGATTGCGTTCGCGAATCTGCTCGGCCTGCTGCGCTACGTCGACGGCGACTATGGCGATGCGCAGACCTTCGCCGCGCTGCGCCGCGAGCTTGGGCACGCGCAGCACCCGGCGCATTACCTGGCGATCCCGCCGGCGCTATTCGGCCGCGTGGTCGAGCAGCTGTCGGCATCGGGTTGCATGCAGGGTGCGCGCGTCATCGTCGAGAAACCC
>JAHECC010000218.1 GCA_024641965.1 Rubrivivax sp. | reverse complement strand
GTGTTCGATCCGGCGAGGAAGGCGCCGATGGCGCCAACCGTCGGTGCGAAGAACGGATAGACCTCACCGACCGAGGCGGCGACCCATTGCGCCATGGCGATCGGCATGCTCTTCAGTTCGCTGGTGTTCACGCCCGACTGGATCATGATGCGCACCATCGGCACGGTGAAGATCAGCACGAAGCCGGCACCGAGCAGCGTGCCCGTCGATTCCTTCAGCGCCGAGCCGAAGTCCGGCAGCTTCATGCGGTGCAGGAAGAAGGTCACCAGGCAGACGAAGACCAGGATGCCGCCGGGCAGGTACAGCGGCTGGAAGCTGCCGCTGATGCCGGTCTCGCCGAGGATGTTCTTGGTGCTCCAGGCCACGCCGGTGAGCATCGACTTGAACTCCGGCCAGGTGCGGCTGAGCACCAGAATGCCGGCCAGCAGCAGGTACGGAAACCAGGCCAGGAAAGGCGGGATCTTGCGGCTGCCGATGGCGTCGAGCTTCATCTCGATGGTGCCCATCCAGTCGGCCGGCCATTCGGACGGCGGCGCGAAGTCCCAGCTCTTCTTCGGCATCAGGAAACCGGCACGCGCCGCGAAGGACACGATGCCCAGGCCGATCAGCGCGCCGATCAGCGACGGGAATTCGGGGCCGAGGAAGACGCCGGCGAGGGCGTAGGGCACGGTGAAGGCCAGCGCCGCGAACAGTGCGAAGGGCGCAATCGCCAGGCCTTCGGTCCACGAGCGGTTGCGGCCGAAGAAGCGCGTCATGAACATGACCAGCAGCAGCGGCATCAGCGTGCCGCAGATGGCGTGGCCGATGGCCACCTGGCTGTAGATGGCGTGGAAGAAGTCGGGCCACGAACTGCCCTCGGCCTGCAGCGCAACGGTCATCGCCTCGCGCTGCAGCCCGCCTTGCACACCGACCAGCATCGGCGTGCCGACCGCGCCGAAGGACACCGGCGTGGACTGGATCATCATGCCGAACATCACTGCGGCCAGCGCCGGGAAGCCCACGGCCACCATCAGCGGCGCCGTCACTGCGGCGGGGGTGCCGAAGCCCGACGCGCCTTCGATGAAGGAGCCGAACAGCCAGGCGATCAGGATCACCTGCACGCGCCGGTCGGCGCTGATGCTGGCGAAGCCGCTGCGGATGCTGGCGATGCCGCCGGAGTGCTTGAGCGTGTTCAGCAGCAGCAGCGCGCCGAAGATGATCCACAGCACCTGCAGGGTGATGATCAGGCCTTCGAGCGTGGCCGCCATCACGCGGTTGGCGCTCACGCCCCAGGCGAGCAGCGCGATCGCCGCGGTGACGAGATAGACGATGGGCATCGCCCGTTTGGCGGGCCAGCCCAGGCCGACCAGCAAGATGCCCGACAGGCCGATCGGGGCGAAGGCGAGCAGCGCCTGCATGCCAAGTGTCATGGTGTTTGTCTCCGCAGTCGTTATTGAAATTGCGCTCGGATGGTGCCAGCCGGCGCGCACACCGGTTTGATCTTTCGTCCTCGTTGCCTTGAAGAAAATTTGCGGTCGTCGTGAGTGCCTCGCTCAGGCCAGCGTCTGTTCCAGCCAGTCAGCGAAGGCAGCGCATTCCCAGCGCTCCAGCGTGCCCGGCTTCCAGCAGATGTAGTGATGGTGCGGCGACGGCGCCGAGCGCCGCGACAGCCGCACCAGGCGGCCGCTTTGCAGCCAGGCATTGCCCAGGCGCGGGCGCAGCAGGGCCATGCCCAGGCCCGCGGCGGCCGCGTCATAGACCAGGCCCATGTCGTTGAACTGCGCGCCCACCACCGGCTCGTTGCGCGCCAGGCCGATGTGTGCGAACCAGCTGCTCCAGGGCTCCAGCGGGCTGCGGATCAGGTCCGCACGGTCGATCTCGTTGGCGCTGTCGAAGCCGTTGAAGGGGCCATAGTCGCGGATGAAGCCAGGGCTGCACGCGGGCGTGACCTCCTCGCGCAGGATCAGGCGGTGGTCACGGTCGGCATAGCCGCCGACGCCGAAGCGCACCTCCAGATCGGCGTCTTCGGCGGTGACATCGAGCAGCGGGATCGACACCTGCAGGATCAGCTCGATTTCGGGGTATGCGTTGCGGAACAGCTCCAGGCGCGGCACCACGAACTCGCGGCAGAAGGTCGGCGTGATCGCCACGCGCAGCCTTGTGCGGCCTTTGGCAGGTTGGCTGAAGGGCAGTTGCTGCAGCGCAGCCAGGCCGGTGCGCACGGACTGCAGGTAGGCCGCGCCATCGGCGCTGAGCGTGAAGTCGCCGCGCCCGAAGAGCTTGGTGCCGAGCTGTGACTCGAGCTGACGGATGCGGTGGCTGACCGCGCTGGGCGTGACGCACAACTCGTCGGCGGCCTTGCCGGCGCTGCGCAGCCGCGCCACTGCCTCGAAGGTCAACAGGCACTGGATCGGCGGGATGCCGTGCGAAGCCATGCGCGCGAAGGGGCGAAGGCGGCTCAGCCGGACAGCAGCAGGATGTGCAGCCGCCGCGGGCCGTGGGCGCCGAGCTGGATGGTCTGTTCGATGTCGGCCGTGCGCGAGGGACCGGAGATGATGTTCAGCGTGCGCGGCATCGGCTGGCCGCTGGCGCGCCACAGCGCCCACACGTCTTCCAGGTGGCGCATCACCTGCGAGGCATGCACGACCACGATGTGGTTGTCGGGCACGAAGTTCAGCGTGCTCGGCGTGTCGGGCCCGGACAGCGTGACGATGCTGCCCGACTCCGCCAGCGCGGCGAAGCAGGGCGTGACACTGGTGGTGTCCTCACGGCGTGCGGCGCCGTGTTCAACCTGCAGCTCGGCGGGCCAGTGCACGGCGGTCAGCGCCCGCGCGACACGCACCCTGGGCGGCGCCTGTTGCTGCTCCAGGAAGCGCTGCACCGCCGGCCCGACATCGGCCAGTGCGTCAAGCTTCTCGACCGTGGCCGCCTTCTCGCGCATCTTGGCGATGAAATGCTCGACCAGATCGCCGCCATAAGCGGGGCGCGGGCCGCTGCCGGCCAGCGGCTGCAGCGCTGCCGGGCCGCTGCGTCCGAGTGATTGGCGAATCTGCGCCAGCACCGCATCGCGTCCGTCGGCTGTCATTTGCTGCCCCCTCGCCGTGACTTCCAGGCTTGCTGGAAGGTTTGACCCTGCGGCGCCGGCAGATCGCGGCTGTCGGTCCAGCCGGATGCCAGCGGCACCCAGCTGAGGCGGCCGCGCTTGCGGCCCAGGCGGCTGAGCAGCGGGATGCCGATGCGCATCGCGAGGTGGTACAGCCCGGCGCGTTTGGCGAGGGTGGCCCAGGCTTCCAGCGCGAGCCGTATCACGCCGGGCGTGATGCCCTGTTCGAACTGCTGGCGGCGAATTTCTCGCAGCAACCCGGGCAGCGGAATCTTCACCGGGCACACGCTCTGGCAGCGGCCGTTCAGCGTGCAGGCATTGGGCAGGTCATAGGCCTTGTCGATGCCGTTGATCAGTGGCGTCAACACCGAGCCCATCGGACCCGGATAGACCCAGCCGTAGGCATGCCCGCCGATGGAGGTGTACACCGGGCAGTGGTTCAGGCAGGCGCCGCAGCGGATGCAGCGCAGCATCTCGCGAAAGGCCCCGCCCAGCATCTTCGAGCGGCCGTTGTCCACCAGCACCACGTGGTACTCCTCGGGCCCGTCCAGGTCGTCGGCCCGCCTCGGGCCGGTGCTCAGCGTGGTGTAGGTCTCGGTTTCCTGCCCGGTGGCGCTGCGCGCCAGCAGGCGCAGGAAGGTGCTGGCGTCGTCCAGCGTCGGCACCACGCGCTCGATGCCGCTGGTGACGATGTGCACGCGCGCCAGGCTCTGCGTCAGGTCGCCGTTGCCTTCGTTGGTGACGATGAGGCTGGAGCCGGTTTCGGCGATGAGGAAGTTGCCGCCGGTGATGCCGACATCGGCGCGAAAGTAGTGGCCGCGCAGCACCTGGCGGGCTTCGTTGACCATCTCGCTGACCTCGGTCAGGTGCTTGGTGTAGCCCAGTGGCCGGTGGTGCAGTTCGAACAGGTCGCCCACCTGGCCCTTGGTCTTGTGCACCGCCGGCACGATGATGTGGCTGGGCGGCTCCTTGGCGAGCTGGATGATGTATTCGCCCAGATCGGTTTCGATGACCTCGTGGCCGGCGGCTTCGAGGGCATCGTTCAGGCCGATCTCCTCGCTGACCATCGACTTGCCCTTGGTGATGGTCTTGGCGTTCGCCTTGCGGCATATCTTGAGGATGATTTCGCGCGCGTCTTCGGCCGTCGCGGCCCAGTGCACATGGCCGCCCCGGCGCTTGACCTCGGCTTCGTAGCGCTCCAGGTAGGTGTCCAGGTTGGACAGCACATGGTCCTTGATGTCGCGCGCGCGTTCGCGCAACGCCTCGAACTCGGGCAATGCGTCAACCAACGCCGCGCGCTTTTTCAGGAAGCCGCCGCTGGCATGGTCGAGCGCGGCCTGAAGACGCTTGTCGAGAATCGCGACCGAAACGCGCTCGCCGAAAGTGTTGGTGGGCGCGTGCATCAGTGTTTGCCCGGTTCGCCGATCGACGGCTCTTGCCCGAAGCCGGCCAGCAGCTCGGCGGTGTGCATCACACGGATCGGCAGGCCGCGGCGCTGGATGCGCCCTGCTATGTTGAGCAGGCAGCCCAGGTCGCCGCCGAGTACGGTGCCGGCGCCGCTGGCTTCGATGTTGGCGATCTTGTCGTCCACCATCTTGGTCGAAATCTCGGGGTACTTGACGCAGAAGGTGCCGCCGAAGCCGCAGCACACTTCCGTGTCCTTCATCTCCACCAGTTCGAGCCCGGCCACACCGGCCAGCAGCTTGCGCGGCTGCGCGCGCACGCCCATTTCGCGCAGGCCGGCGCAGCTGTCGTGGTAGGTGACGCGGGCGTCGTGGCGCACGTCGATGCGCTCGACCTTCAGCACATCGGTCAGGAAGCTCAACAGCTCGTGCGAGCGGCGCGACAGGTCTTCGGCGCGCGCTCGCCATGCCGGATCGTCGGCGAACATTGCGGGATAGTCCTGGCGCAAGGTGCCCATGCACGAGCCCGAAGGCCCGACGACGGCATCGAAGCCTTCAAAGGCCTGGATCACCTGTTTGGCGATCGCGCGCGCGTCGGTGCTGTCGCCGCTGTTCAGCGCGGGCTGCCCGCAGCAGGTCTGCGCTTCGGGCACTTCGACCGTGCAGCCGGCGTCCTCGAGCAGCTTGACCGCCGCGAAGGCCACGCTCGGTCGCATCAGGTCGGCCAGGCAGGTGACGAAAAGTCCGACGCGCATCCTTGCTCCGGTTTCGGGCCCCCGTCGCAGCCGGTTGCAGCGAATACGGCCCATTGCATTCGCGCATTCGCGCGAAAGGTCGAGCGCCGTCGTGCCGGCGCGGGTTCACTCTATGCACGACACGGCCGGTGAGTTTGATCCATGTCAGCTTCAATTCCCGTTCGGCACTGGACTTTGCCCGATCGGCGCCATTCGGTCGGCATGCGCACCTCGGCACTTGTTCCAGGACAATATGCTGCGTTGCAGCACGTCTAGCATCCACAACTGGTGCCCGAACCCGTCGGCTCGGGCCTTCAGCCCAATGACTCAGGCGAAATGGACCAGGCACTTCTTGCCCCACAGACCGTCGCGCAAAGCAGCTTGCTGTGCTCGCAATGCAGGCAGCGCGAGCTTTGCCTGCCCGTGGGCCTGACCCAGGACGAACTCGACAGCATCGACGGCAGGTTGATTTCGGTACGCCGCAGGCTGAAACGAGGCGAACGCCTGTTCCGCTGCGGCGATGCCTTCGATACCTTGTACGCGATCTGGACCGGCTGCTTCAAGACCTGCGTGGCGTCGAAGGACGGGCGCGAACAGGTCACTGGTTTTCAGCTCGCCGGCGAGCTGGTCGGGCTGGATGGCATCGGCACGGGGCGACATGAGGTGGACGCCGTCGCGCTGGACGATTCGCAGGTCTGCGTCATTCCCTTTGCCGAGTTGGAGGCGCTGGCCTTGCAGGTGTCGTCGCTGCAGCAACAACTGCACCGCGTCATGAGCCGCGAGATCGTGCGCAACCAGGGCGTGATGCTGCTGCTCGGCAGCATGAGTGCCGATGAGCGGGTGGCCGTCTTCCTGCTGAATCAGACACAGCGTCAACGTGCACTTGGCTTTTCGGGGTCTTCGCTCCTGCTGCGCATGAGTCGCGAAGAAATCGGCAGCTATCTCGGCCTGAAGATCGAAACCGTCAGCCGCACCTTCTCGAAATTCCAGGCCAATGGCCTGTTGTTTGTGCG
>JAHECC010000049.1 GCA_024641965.1 Rubrivivax sp. | reverse complement strand
TCACCAGGTCGTAGGGCGCCTCGGGCGTGGCGATGCTGGACGCGTCGATCAGCACCTGGTCCGGCAACGCGCCCCGGCGCTCCGCGGTGGCGCCCATATGGTGCAGCAACTTCAGAATCGTAGCCACGTCCTGCAGTTGCGGCACGTTATGCAGCGTGACCGGTTCGTGGCTCAACAGGCAGGCGCACAGTTGCGGCAGGGCCGCGTTCTTGGCACCCGAGATCAGCACCTCGCCCATCAGGGGTCGGCCGCCGCGAATGAGGAGTTTGTCCATGGACCTGTGGCGGGGGCATCGCGACACACCGTGGGCGGCGGGCAGCGTCGGGGGACGCCAGCGCCACCCGCAGCACGCCGCGGGTGTGTCAGTGCGTGCGGTGTGCCGATACCGCGGGCTGCGGAGCAGCCATCGCGGCCCATTCTGCCGGGGTAAGGGTCTTCATCGACAGCGCATGGATCTGCTCGCGCATTCTATCGCCCAGCACGGCGTAGACCTGCTGGTGCCGCGCGACGCGCGACTTGCCGGCAAAGACCTCGCTGACGATGGTGGCATAGAAATGCCGGCCGTCGCCTTCGACGTCGAGGTGTTCGCAGGACAGGCCGGCGGCGATGAATTCGCGCAGTTGCTGGGGGGTCGGTTCGGACATGGTGCAGCAATTATCGCCGCAGCCCTTCAATGCCGCAGCTTGTAGCCCGATTTCAGCAATTGCAGCGCAATCACGGACACCACCACGAAACTCGCCCCCACGACGCACAGGCTGAGCCAGGGCGAGACATCGCTGACGCCGAAGAAGCCGCGGCGGAAACCATCGATCATGTAGAAGAAAGGGTTCAGGTGGCTCGCCTGGTTCCAGAACGGCGGCAAGGAATGCACCGAATAGAAGACGCCCGAGAGGAAAGTCATCGGCATGATGATGAAGTTCTGGAAGGCCGCCATCTGGTCGAACTTGTCGGCCCAGAGCCCGGCGATCAGCCCCATCGCGCCGAGC
This sequence comes from Rubrivivax sp., assembly GCA_024641965.1. GTDB lineage: Bacteria > Pseudomonadota > Gammaproteobacteria > Burkholderiales > Burkholderiaceae_C > Rubrivivax. The sequence continues at coordinate 23,409 of JAHECC010000049.1, read as the reverse complement.
ATGCCGGCACCGAGCAGCGCGAACACCACGATCCACAATGGCTGCGCCAACCCCGGCGGCGAGAACCAAACCGTCACCAGCAACACGCCCGTGCCCACCGTCAGGCCGCGCACCATCGACGCGCCGACATAGGCCGTGAACCAGGCGTAGTGAGACAGCGGCGAAACCATCAGGAACACCAGGTTGCCGGTGATCTTGCTCTGCACCAGTGAACTGCTGCTGTTGGCGAAGCTGTTCTGCAGCACGCTCATCATCACCAGCCCCGGAATCAGGAAGCGTGTGTAGCCGACGTTGTCGAAGACCTGCACCTTGTCGGACAGCACGTGGCCGAAGATCAGCAGGTACATCATCGCCGTCAGCACCGGCGCGGCCACAGTCTGGAAGCCGACCTTCCAGAAGCGCAGGATTTCCTTATAGAACAGCGTGCGCGCACCGCGCAGCGGGTGGCCGGCGTTCACCGGACTACGCTCCGCGCTGCGCGCTTCGGTATGAGCGCTTGGGAGCGGCCCGGCGCGCTCATGGTGCTATCGACGCCACGCCGCGCGCGTCGTCGCCCTGCATGATCTCGAGGAACACGTCCTCCAGGTCGGCGCGGCCAATCTCCAGGTCCTCGATGCGCACGCCGCCGGCGCGCAGCCGGCCGAGGATCGCCTCGACCTCGGCCGCGTCGTGCGCCGTGACTTGCGCGATGCGCCCGGTGACACGCGCGCGGTCGGCGATGTCGTCGGGCAGCGCATCGTCGGTCTTGAAGCGCAGCATCGTGCTGGCGGTGCCGGCCAGCAGGTTGGCCGTGCGGTCGAGCGCGACGACACGGCCCTTCTTCAGCATTGCGATGCGGCCGCACAGCGCCTCGGCCTCCTCCAGGTAGTGCGTGGTCAGCAGCACGGTGTGACCCTGTTTGTTGAGTCGTGCGACGAACTGCCACAGCGTCTGGCGCAGCTCGACGTCGACGCCGGCGGTGGGCTCGTCGAGCACGATCACCGGCGGGCGGTGCACCAGCGCCTGCGCCACCAGCACGCGGCGCTTCATGCCGCCGGAAAGGGAGCGCATGTTGGCTCCGGCCTTGTCGGCCAGACCCAGGCCAGCAAGCAGCTCATCGATCCAGGCATCGTTGCGGCGCACGCCGAAATAGCCGCTCTGGATGCGCAAGGTCTCGCGCACGCTGAAGAATGGGTCGAACACCAGTTCCTGCGGCACGATGCCCAGCGACATGCGCGCCGCGGCATAGTCGGCGATCACCTCGTGGCCCATCACCTCGACCCGCCCCCGGCTGGCGCGCGCCAGTCCGGCGAGCACGCTGATCAGCGTGGTCTTGCCGGCGCCGTTGGGCCCGAGCAGGCCGAAGAACTCGCCGGGCTCGATGTCGAAGGACACGTCGTCGAGTGCATGCACCGCCCCGCGCTCGCCGCGATAGGTCTTGGAAACGTTCTGAAAGGAGACCGCGGGCATGTGACCGAGATTGTAGGCACCCGGGTTGATGCTAGATTGCGGCCCACGATGGCCACCAAGAAACCCCGCCGCACCGCGGAGCGCATCCTCGAGGTCACGCTCGAGCTGTTCAACCGCTTCGGCGAGCCGAACGTCAGCACCACGCTGATCTCGGCCGAGTTGAACATCAGCCCCGGCAACCTGTACTACCACTACCCGGCCAAGGACGAGCTGATCAACTCGCTCTTCGACCGCTACGAGAAGGCGCTGAACGAACTGCTGCAGGCCGCCGAGGGTGTGCGCAACATCGAAGACGCGTGGCTGTTCTTCCACATGCTGTTCGAGCTGATCTGGCAATACCGTTTCCTATACCGCGACCTGAACGACCTGCTGTCGAAGAACCGCAGGCTGGAGACGCATTTCCAGTTCGTGCTGAAGAACAAGACGCGTGCCGTGCAATCGGTGCTGGATGCGCTGGCCGTTGAAAGCGCGATGCGCATCGACCGGCGCCAGGCGGAGTCGGTGGCCAATGCGATGGTGGTGGTGCTGACCTACTGGTTGAGCTACGAGTACGTGCGCGACCCGCGCCGGGCGCTCGAACCGGAAAACGCCGCCGCGGCGCTGGCGCGCGGGGCCTATCACGTGCTGAGCCTGCTGATGCCGTACCTGGAAACGGCGGCGCAGGAGCACCTGCACATGCTGGTCGGCGGCTACCGCAGCCCCGGCTGAGCACATCGCCCCGAGGCAGAGCAGGCGCGTGGCGACGCGTCGGGCGGTGTTTCCTTCTCATGAAGCAGCATGCAGACGCGCCGGCGTTCAGGCTTCCACGCGCGGCGCCAAGGGTTGCCACTGCCGGGATACCCCGGATGTGGTCGGACCAGGGCCATGTTAGTTTGAATGTCGCAAGTCACGGGCTGGCCTGTGGTTGCGATCGCAGCGTCTCGTACGCACCCATGCCACCGCCATGAGAGAGGACGACCGATGAAATCATTGCCGCGCCTGACCGGCGCATTTGCTTGTGCCGCACTTGCCTTGAGCCTGACCGCTGCGCCGGCCAGCGCCCAGGACAAGAAGGTCCGTGTGCAGATGGGCTGGGCCTTCCCCAGCACTACCGGCTTGCTCGGCCCGACCCAGATTCGGCTGGTCGAGACCCTGCGCGCCATTTCCGGCGGCAGCATCGACGTCAAGGGCTTCGAGCCCGGCGCGCTGGTGCCGGCCAACCAGTACCTCGACGCGGTGGGCAACGGCTCGCTGGACATGGCCTGGACGGTGTCGGGCTTCTGGACCGGCAAGGACATCGCCTTTGCGATGTACGGCTCGGTGCCCTTCGGCCCCGACGTCGGTGAATACCTGGCGTGGATGAAGTTCGGCGGCGGCGAGAAGCTGATGAAGGAACTGCACGCCAAGTACAACGTCGAGGTCCTGACCTGCGGTGTCATCTCGCCCGAGGCCTCGGGCTGGTTCCGCAAGGAGATCAAGAGCCTGGACGACCTGAAGGGTCTGAAGATGCGCTTCTTCGGTCTGGGCGCCAACGTCATGCAGAAGATGGGGGTTTCGACCCAGCTGCTGCAGGCCGGTGAGATATTCCAGGCGCTGCAACTCGGCACCATCGACGCCACCGAGTTCTCGATGCCGGTGATGGACCTGACGCTGGGCTTCCACCAGGTCGCCAAGTTCTACTATTTCCCCGGCTGGCACCAGCAGGCGACCGTCAACGAGCTGATCATCTCCAAGGCCAAGTGGGCCGAGTTCAGCGAGACGCAGAAGGCGCAGATCCACACCGCCTGCGACGCCATCACGCTGCAGCAGTTCGCCGAGGGCGAGGCGGTGCAGTTCAAGGCCATGAAGGAAATCCAGGCCAAGGGCGTGCAGATCAAGAAGTGGCCGCCGGAGTTCCTGGCCGCCTACGAAAAGGCCTGGAACGAGGTGGTGGCCGAGCAGAACGCCAAGAGCCCGGAGTTCAAGAAGGGCTGGGACTCGTACTCCGCGTTCCGCAAGGACTACGCGATCTGGAAGGATCACGGCTACCTGAAGTGAGCTGATCTGCCGCGGCCCCGACAACGGGGCCGCTTTCCATTCCAGCGGGGCGGCCCGGCCGCCCCGACTGCGGCGCCCTGGTGGCGCCGCGCCGCGACGAGCCCGCACACCATGCCGTTCCTGTTGAATCTGGCCGACCTGATCGAGGCCGTATTGCGGCGAATCGCGCATGCCGGCGCCTGGGCCTTCATCGCCTGCATCTTCATCATCACCCTGGACGTGGTGACGCGCAAGATGGGCTTCCAGTTCCCCGGCCTGGGTTCGACCCGGTTGCAGGAACTGGAATGGCACTTCCACGCCGTGCTGTTCTGCACCTGGCTGGGTTATGCCTACATCCGAAATACGCATGTGCGCATCGATGTGTTCATCAATCCGCTGAGCGAACGCAAGAAGATCTGGCTCGAACTGTTCGGCTGCGTGGTCTTCGCGCTGCCCTACCTGGTCGTTGCACTGCCCTATGCCCAGGAGTACTTCCTGGTGTCCTTCAATCAGGGCGAGTCATCCGACGCGCCCAACGGCCTGGCAGCACGCTGGATCGTCAAGGGCTTCCTGTACCTGGGCTTCCTGACGGTGCTGGCCTCGGTGATCGCTGTCGCCGCGCGCTGCATCGTCGCGCTGTTCGGCAGCGCCGAGCAGGCCGCCAGGGCCTTCGTGCCCTTTGCCACCAAACCCCACTAGGCGGACGACACCATGGACTGGCTGATCGACCACCTGGCGGTGGTGATGTTCTTTGCCCTGATCTTCATCATGTTCCTGGGCTACCCGGTGGCCTTCCTGCTGGGCGCCATCGGCATCTTCTTCGGCCTCCTGGGCATGGCCTTCGACGTCTTCAACCTGAACCAGTTCGCCAACCTGCTGCCGCGCATCTACGGCCAGGCGGTGTCGAACCAGGTGCTGGTGGCGGTGCCGATGTTCATCTTCATGGGCACCATGCTCGAACGCAGCGGCGTCGCCGAGGATTTGCTGCATTCGCTGCAGCTGCTGATGCGGCGTGTGCCCGGTGGCCTGGCGATTTCGGTCACGCTGCTCGGCACGGTGATGGCCGCGACCACCGGCATCGTCGGCGCCTCGGTCATCATGCTGACGCTGATCGCGCTGCCGGTGATGCTGGACAAGGGCTACGACAAGTCGCTCGCGGTGGGCACCATCGCTTCGGCCGGCACGCTGGGCATCCTGATTCCGCCGAGCATCATGCTGGTCATCATGGGCGACCTGCTTGGCGTGCCGGTGGGCACGCTGTTCACCGGCGCCATCCTGCCCGGCCTGCTGATGAGCACGCTCTACGTCGTGTTCATCCTGCTCGTGTGCTTCTTCAAACCGGACCTGGCACCGAGCTTCTCCGGCGCTCCCGGACCCGAAGATGAACGCGTGACCGCCGGCCTGCTGCTGAGGAGCTTCCTGCCGCCGGCGGCACTGATCACGCTGGTGCTGGGTTCGATCTTCGCCGGCTGGGCCACGCCGACCGAAGCCTCGGGCCTGGGTGGCCTGGGGGCGATCGTGCTGGCCATCGCCAACCGGCGGCTGAATTTGAAGGTGCTGCGCGACGTCATGAGTTCGGCCGCGCTGACCAACGTCATGGTCTTCTTCATCATCTTCGGCGCGACGCTGTTCTCCTACGTCTTCCGCGCACTCGGCGGCGACGACGTGGTGCTCGACCTGCTGAAGAAGACCGGCATCGACACACCCTGGGAGATCATGATCTTCGTCATGGCCCTGGTGTTCTTCATGGGCTTCTTCTTCGACTGGATCGAGATCTGCCTGATCGTGCTGCCGATCTTCGCACCGATCATCGGCAAGCTCGACTTCGGCGAGGAACTGCAAGGCGGACGCTTCGCGGTGCTGGCCTGGTTCGCGATCCTGATGGCGGTGAACATGCAGACCGCCTTCCTGACGCCGCCCTTCGGCTTTGCGCTGTTCTACATGAAGGGCACGGTGCCGCCGAGCGTGACCATGATCGACATCTACAAGGGCATCATTCCCTTCGTCATGGTGCAATTGCTCGCGCTGGCGCTGTGCCTGATCTACCCCGAGGTCATCCTCAAGCTGCCGCGGCACTTCGGGTTTCTGGATTGAGCGTGGCGCCCGGCCGCGCGGCGCTCAGGCGGCCCAGGGCAGCATCAAGGTCAGCAGCAGCAGCTTTTCCAGCTCGGGACCGAAACGGTCGATGATCTTCTGCGGCTCGGGGCACAGCGCGGTGTCGGTGATGAGCGCGAACTGCACACCGCCGTCATAGGAGAAGATGCTCACGCCCACGGCCACGTCGCCGGACTGCGGCACCCAGAAGATGCTCTGGCGCAAGGTGGTGCCGCAAAAGCGCAGCGCCTTCGTCGGCCCCGGCACGTTGGTCATGACCGCCGTGGCCTTCTTGGCGAACAACCCGAGCAGCGCATCCTGTGCCGTCTTGTTCAGCAGCCCGGCGACCGCCAGCACGCCGAAGGCCAGCAGCGGCTGGTAGCTGCCCTTGAGCACACCCATGCGCGAGCGCACCGCGTACACACGCTCGATCGGATTGCGCAACCCGATGGGCAGCACCAGCGGCGCCAGACCGAAGCGGTTGCCGAGCTTGTAGGCCTCGTCCAGCGGGCGCAGGTTCACCGGCACCATGGCGCGGATGCCCTTGCCCGCCGGGTCGTCGCCCAGTTCGCGCAGGTAGTCACCGAAGGCGCCGGCCACGCAGGCCAGCAGCACGTCGTTGATCGACGCGCCCATCGCCTTGCCCACGCTCTTCACCACATCCAGTGGAATGGGCTCGCCCCAGGCCACGATCTTGCGGCCCAGTGGCTTGCCCTTGAGCCGTGTCGGCGAATCGTCCTCCATCAGCGCCAGCGCCGCCAGGTCGGTGGCGACTCGGTAGCCGGTGCGCGCCAGTTGGCGTGCACCGGCCTTCGGGTGGGCCACCAGGTCCATCGAGCGCGACACGCCCTCGCCCGAAAGATCGATGGCCTTCACCGCGATGTCGGTCAGCGGCTTGATCACGGTCGTGGACAGCCAGTCCTCGTCGTCACCGTGCGTCAGCGGCGTGAGATGCTCCATGGGCAGTTCGCCGTCGTCGGTGATGGACATGACCACTGACGTCAGCGAAATGCCGTCGCCGATGCAATGGTGGATGCGCACGATGACGGCGCTGCCGCCCTCATAGTGCTCGACCAGATGGAACTGCCACAGCGGGTACGCCGGGTCCAACGGCGTCGTCGCCAGCTCGCCGCAGCGCGCCTGCAGCGCGGCGCGTTCGCTCTGGCCGCGCTGGCGTGGCAGCGCTTCGCGCACCACATGGTGCTCGATGTCGAAATCCTCGTCCTCGACCCAGTTCGAGCCGAGCTTGTCCTGCACCACGCGCTGCCGGAAGCGCGGGTACTGCAGCAGCCGATCGGCGATGCGTTCGCACAGCACCTCGTAGCGAATGGCCGGTTCGAGCAGCCAGACGCCGACGATCATCATCAGGTTGACGTCGTTGTCCATGCGCAACCAGGCGTTGTCGACGCGGGTCATGCGTTCTGCAGCTTCGGACATCGGGCTTCTCCTGCGTCGAATGCGGTTTGCGGCCTGCACGATGCTGGTTAAGATCCGGGCCGTCAAGCCACATTCTTACCCACTGGAGAGGACCCGATGGCCAAGCTCAAGACGCAGTTCGACAAAGCCGTGACCGAGAGCAAGTCGCTGCCTGAAAAGCCGGACAACAACACGCTGCTGAAGATCTATGCGCTATACAAGCAGGCCACGTCGGGCGACGTGGAGGGCAAGCGCCCCGGCTTCACGGACATGGTGGGCCGCGCCAAGTACGACGCCTGGGCCGGCGTCACGGGCCAGTCGAAGGACGAGGCGATGCAGGCGTACGTCGACCTGATCGAGTCGCTGAAGTAGCCCTCAGGCCTGCCGCAGCCGGCCCACGCCGATTGGCGTGGGCGTGTCGAGGTCGTCGCGCACCCACCGTGCACCGCTGAAGTCGGCATCGATGAAGTAGGCGCTGCGCGTCACGCCGCAGCGCAGCCCGGCGCGCATTGCCGCATGCAGCCCGTTGGGCGAGTCCTCCAGCGCGAAGGCCTCGCGCGGCGCGACGCCCAGGCGTTGCAGCGCCACTTGATAGGCATGCGGGTCGGGCTTCTTGCGCAGCGCATCTTCGGCACACACCACGGTGGCGAAGCGTTTGTGCCACGCCTCACCCAACAGGCTGCGAAACAGCGCGTGCGCATTGCTCGTGCTGGTGGTGGTGGCCACCGCCATCGCGATGCCTGCCGCGCCGCATTCGTCCATCAACCGGCGCACGCCGGGTCGGGTCTGGATGCGGCCCTGACCCACCAGCTCCGCATAGAAGACGTTCTTGCGCATATGCAAGGCCTTGGCCAACGCCTCTCGCCCTGCGATCGTGCGCGGCGCTTCGGCGCAGCCGCGCATGAAGTGCAGCAGCCGCTCGCGCCCGCCGATGACGTGCAGCAATTCGCCGTAGCGCACAGCGTCCCAGTGCCAGCTCAAGCCCGCCTCGTCGAAGGCGAGGTTGAAGGCCACGCGGTGGCCGTCGTGCTCGGTCTCGGCGATGGTGCCGTCGAGGTCCCAGATCAGCGCGCGCAACGCGCCGCTCAAAGTGCATCCAATGCGCGCTTGCGCCGCTCCATCATGCGCCAGATGAAGGGCGTAAAGATCAGCTGCATCGCCAGCTCCATCTTGCCGCCGGGCACCACGACCGTGTTCGCACGCGACATGAACGAGTCATGCACCATGTTCAGCAGGTACTGGAAGTCGATGCCCTTCGGGTTGGCGAAGCGGATGACGACGAAGCTTTCGTCGGGCGCCGGGATGTCACGCGCGATGAAGGGGTTGCTGGTGTCGACGCAGGGCACGCGCTGGAAGTTGACGTGCGTGTGCGCGAACTGCGGCACGATGTAGTGCACGTAGTCGGGCATGCGACGCAGGATGGTGTCGGTCACCGCCTCGGTGGAATAGCCGCGCTTGGACTTGTCGCGCCACAGCTTCTGGATCCACTCGAGGTTGATCACCGGCACCACGCCGATGAGCAGGTCGGGGTGGCGCGCGATGTTCACCTCGGGCGTGATCACCGCGCCGTGCAGTCCTTCGTAGAACAGCAGGTCGGTGCCTTCGGGCACGTCTTCCCACGGAGTGAAGGTGCCCGGCGGCTGCTTGTACGGCGCAGCCTCCTCGTCGTCGTGCAGGTACTTCCGGCGCTTGCCGGTGCCGGTCTCGCCATAGCTGCGGAACAGCTGCTCGAGCTCGATGAACAGGTTGTTCTCGGGGCCGAAATGGCTGAAGTTCATGTTGCCGTCGCGCTCGGCCTCGGCCTGGCGTAGCTTCATCTCCTGGCGATCGTGGCGGTGGAAGCTGTCGCCTTCGATGACGGCGGCGGTGATGCCCTCACGGCGGAAGATGTTGTCGAAGGTGCGCGTCACCGAGGTGGTGCCGGCGCCCGACGATCCGGTGATGGCGATGATCGGATGGCTTTCGGACATGGACAGAACCTCAGTCGCGGAACAGGCTGCGCTCGACGAACAGCGGGTTGGCCGCCTCGCGCGTGGCCGGGTCATGGTGGTAGCGCTCGATGCGTTCGACCTCGTTCTTGCTGCCGAAGACGAAGCCGATGCGCTGGTGCAGCGTGCTCGGCTTGACGCCGAGCACCGGCTGGCGGCCGGTGCTGGCGCGCCCGCCCGCCTGCTCCATGATGAAGCCGATCGGGTTGGCCTCGTATAGCAGCCGCAGCCGGCCCGGTTTGGCCGGATCCTTGGTGTCGCGCGGGTACATGAACACGCCGCCGCGCATCAGGATGCGGTGCGCCTCGGCCACCAGGCTGGCGATCCAGCGCATGTTGAAGTCCTTGCCGCGCGGGCCGGTGCTGCCGGCCAGGCATTCGTCGACGTAGCGCTTGACCGGCGGTTCCCAGAAACGGCTGTTCGAGGTGTTGATGGCGAATTCGCGCGTGTCCGGCGGCACCGTGATCTGCGGGTGCGTGACCTTGAACTCGCCCAGGTTCGGATCGAGCGTGAAACCGACGACGCCGTTGCCCACCGTCAGCACCAGCATCGTCACCGGCCCGTACAGCGCGTAGCCGGCGGCCACCTGGGTGGCGCCGGGCTGCAGGAAATCGGCCTCGGTGACGTCGCGGCCCGATTCGACCACGTCCGGCGGCGCGCGCAGGATCGAGAAGATGCTGCCCACCGAGACGTTGACGTCGATGTTCGACGAGCCGTCGAGCGGGTCGAAGACCAGCAGGTACTTGCCGCGCGAGTACGTCGGCGGGATCTGGTAGGGATGCTCCATCTCCTCAGAGGCCATGCCCGCGAGGTGGCCCGACCACTCGGCGGTGGCGACGAACATCTGGTTGCTGATGACGTCGAGCTTCTTCTGCACCTCGCCCTGCACGTTCACCCGGCCGCCTTCGGCACTGATGCTGTTGCCGGCGGCGTCGCCCAGTTCGCCGAAGGCCACCGCACGCGAGATGGCCTTGAAGGCGATCGATACGTCGAGGATCAGCGCGTTCAACTCGCCGCTGGCCCCGGGGAAGCGGCGGCGCTGCTCGATCAGGTATTGCGTCAGGGTACGGCGTCTGGACAGCGGCATGCTGGGCTCCTTGGACCTTGGTCAGGCCTTGGCCGCATCGAACACGCGGCTGGCGCGCAGGTCGGCGAGTTCGATGGTGCACAGGTCGTCGCGGCTGAGCGCGCGCTCGGGCTGCGCGAACAGCCGGCTGGCCTGGCGCAGCCGCGCGCGGTCGAGCGCATTGCGCACGCTGCGGGCGTTGGCAAAGTGGGGTTGGCGCAGGCGCAGCGCGAGGTATTCGTCGAACACCTCGCGCGCGCCGGCGCCGAAGTGGTAGTTCATCTCTTCCAGCATGCGATCCCCGATCAGAAGTAGTTCCTCCGGCGAATAGTCGGGGAAATCGAGGTGGTGCGCGATGCGCGAGCTCAAACCGGGGTTGCTGCGGAAGAAGGTATCCATGCGGTCCTTGTAGCCGGCGAGGATCACGACCAGGTCGTCGCGCTGGTTCTCCATCACCTGCAGCAGGATCTCGATCGCCTCTTGGCCGTAGTCGCGCTCGTTCTCGGGGCGATACAGGTAGTAGGCCTCGTCGATGAAGAGCACGCCGCCCATGGCCTTCTTCAGCACTTCCTTGGTCTTCGGCGCGGTGTGGCCGATGTACTGGCCGACCAGGTCGTCGCGCGTCACCGCCACCAGGTGGCCCTTGCGCACGTAACCCAGGCGGTGCAGGATCTGCGCCATGCGCATGGCCACCGTGGTCTTGCCGGTGCCGGGGTTGCCGGTGAAGCTCATGTGCAGGCTCGGCGCCTGGGCTTCGAGGCCGAGATTGCGGCGCAGCTTGTCGATCACCAGCAGCGCCGAGATGTCGCGGATGCGCGCCTTCACCGGCGCCAGGCCGACCAGGTCGCGGTCCAGTTCGCGCATCACCGTCTCGACCTGGCTTTGCGCCAGCACTTCGTTGACCGAACGCGCGCCGTCGTCGGCGGTCTGTGCCGCCGCCTCGCTCGCCGGCGCGGCCGAGGCCCCCGGGATGTTGTATTGCGGTGCGCCCATGACGAGTCGGCTCAGTTGCCGTATCGCTCGGCCTCGGGCGCGTCGGTGGCGTAACTGTGCACCGTGTAGCGCATCGAGCGGCCGTTGGCCTCCTGCCGCACCAGGCCGAAGCCGGGCTCCTTGGCGGGACGGTTGACGATGAAGCTCATCGCGATCGACTCGATGTTGCGCGTCGAGTCGAAGGCCACCATGCGGATGTAGTGGTTGGGGAAGGTCTTGCGGCAGGCCTTCAGCTCGAGCATCACGCCGGCGGCGTCCTTCAGGTCGAACATCGGGTTGCCGAACATCTCCCAGTAGGTGTTGCGCGGGTGCGGGTCGTCGGTGTACTCGACGCTCCAGGCGTAGCCCTTGTTCAGGCCGTAGTCGATCTGCATCGCGATCTCGGCGTCGGTCAGGTCGGGCAGGAAGCTGAACTGGCCCTGGGTGATGCGGCCGGTGGGGTTGGTCATCATGATCGGTTCTCCTCAGGCGGTGGCCGGCGTCACGGCGTAGTCGGAACTGTCTGTTGCGGCGTAGTTGAAGGTGATGTCGCCCCAGGTGTCGAGCGCCGCCTTCAGCGGACCGCAGCTCTCGGCGGCCTTGCGCAGGATCTGCGGGCCTTCCTCGCGGATGTTCTTGCCCTCGTTGCGCGCCTTGACCATGCATTCCAGCGCCACGCGGTTCGCCACCGCGCCGGCCTGGATGCCCTGCGGATGGCCGATGGTGCCGCCGCCGAACTGCAGGATCACATCGTCGCCGAACAGGTCGATCAGCTGGTGCATCTGCCCGGCATGGATGCCGCCCGAAGCCACCGGCATGACCTTCTTGGTGTCGGCCCAGTCCTGGTCGAAGAACAGGCCGCGCTGCAGGTCGGTCTGGGTGTAACTGTCGCGGCAGACGTTGTAGTAGCCCTGCACCGTCATCGGGTCGCCCTCGAGCTTGCCCACGGCCGTGCCGGTGTGCAGATGGTCGCAGCCGGCCAGGCGCAGCCACTTGGCCATCACGCGGAAGCTCACGCCGTGGTTCTTCTGCCGCGTGTAGGTGCCGTGGCCGGCGCGGTGCATGTGCATGATCATGTCGTTCTTGCGGCACCAGTTGGCCATGCTCTGGATCGCCGTCCAGCCGATCACCAGGTCGACCATGATGACCACGCTGCCCAGGTCCTTGGCGAACTCGGCGCGCTCGTACATGTCCTCCATCGTCGCCGCGGTCACGTTCAGGTAGCTTCCCTTGACCTCGCCGCTGGCGGCGCTGGCCTTGTTGACCGCGTCCATCACGTACAGGAAACGGTCTCGCCAGTGCATGAAGGGCTGCGAGTTGATGTTCTCGTCGTCCTTCATGAAGTCCAGGCCGCCCTTCAGACCCTCGTAGACCACACGACCGTAGTTGCGCGCGCTCAGGCCCAGCTTCGGCTTGGTGGTAGCGCCGAGCAGCGGCCGGCCGAACTTGTCGAGGCGCTCGCGTTCGACCACCAGCCCGGTCGGTGGGCCCTTGAAGGTCTTGACATAGGCCACCGGCAGGCGGATGTCCTCCAGCCGCGCCGCCTTCAATGGCTTGAAGCTGAAGACGTTGCCGATCAGGCTGGCCGTCATGTTGGCGATCGAACCCTCCTCGAACAGGATCAGGTCGTAGGCCACCCAGGCGAAATACTGGCCCGGCGTGCCCGGCACCGGCTCGACCTTGTAGGCCTTGGCGCGGTAGCTGTCGCAGGCGGTGAGCCGGTCGGTCCAGACCACCGTCCAGGTGGCGGTGCTCGATTCGCCCGCCACTGCGGCGGCGGCCTCCACCGGGTCCACGCCTTCCTGCGGCGTGATGCGGAACAGGCACAACGTATCGGTTTCCTTGATTTCATAGTCAGGCTGCCAATAGCCCATCTGGCGGTACTTGAGCACCCCGGCGGAATAGCGCTTCTTGGCGTCGCCGGTGATGTCGGTGGCCTCGGTGAGCAGGCTCGGATCCAGTGCTTGATTCATGGCTTTGCTGGCTGTGTTGCAGCGCAAAAGAGCTGGGAATGAAGACACTGTAGGTCGGTGTGTAGTTAATTGAAAGTCAGATATGCTTCACCAGCACATAAGGTTTTACTGATCAATGAACATCACCTTTCGCCAACTGCAGGTGTTTATCCAGGTCGCCCAGAACGGCAGCATGGCGCGTGCGGCCGAGTCGCTGCACCTGACGCCGCCGGCGGTTTCGATGCAGATCAAGGAACTCGAGAAACAGGTCGGCTTGCCGCTGTTCGACCGCAGCGGCCGCGCCGTGTCGCTGTCGACCGCCGGTGAGTACTTCGTGGTGCATGCGCGGCGTTTGCTGGCGGCGCTGAAGGAGGCCGACGACGCCATGGCCCGGTTGAAGAAGCTCGAGCACGGACTGCTGACCATCGGCATGGTGAGCACGGCGAAGTATTTCGTGCCGCACCTGCTGGCGCGCTTTCGCGAGGAACACCCCGGCGTGGATGTGCGACTGCGGGTGCTCGGCAACCGTGGACAGCTGGTGGAACAGATGCAGGCGGGCGAAGTGGATCTGTCGATCATGGGCCGGCCGCCGAAGGAGATCCGCACACGCTCGGAGGCTTTCGCGGCGCATCCGCTGGTGTTCGTGGCGCCACCCGGACATGCGCTCCTCGGCGGCGGGCCGCATGCGGTGGACGATCTGGCGCCCTACCCGATCATCGCGCGCGAGCAGGGCTCAGGCACGCGCACGGCGATGGAGAACTTCTTTGCCGCACACCGATTCGAGCCACGCATCACGATGGAGATGTCGAGCAACGAGACCATCAAGCAGGCCGTGATGGCGGGGCTGGGCCTGAGCTTTCTGTCGCTTCACACCATGGGCCTGGAACTGCGCAGCGGCCTGCTGCAACTGCTGGACATCGCCGACGCTCCGGTGATGCGCGGCTGGAACGTCGTGCGCCTGTCGGCAAAGCTGCTGTCGCCGGCAGCCGAGGCGTTTCGCTACTTCATCCTCGAACATGGCGAAGCGCATCTGCTGGCGCACGACACGCCGCTGATCGGCGCGGGGCGCTGAGCTTCTATTTGCGCGTCTTGCGCGCAGCCGCCTTCTTCGGCGCGGCCTGGCTGCCCTCGAGCAATGTGTCCAGGTTCTTCGTGATCTCGGTTTCGATGGTCCGGGAAAAAGCGCCGAGCAGGAAGCCGAGCTTGGCGTCGAGGTCGAAATGGTCGGCCGCCACGATCAGCTTGCCATTCACGCCCGAGCGCGTGAACTCCACCGTGTCGCTGAGCTCGCCTTCGATCACGGTGCAGGCCATGCCGAATTTCTGCTCGACCTCCTCGGCCCATTTCCAGGCGACCTTGCGCGCCTTGGGCAGGCCGAGCTGGTGATTGCGGTGAATGCGGATGTCCGCCACGGGCTGTCTCCTTTGTTCTCAATGGCCGTCGCGTAGTGTCGCGTGGCGCTGCGCCTTCGGCAAGGCGCCGATGCGCGCGGCCTCGGCGTAGAAGCGATCGAAGTCGCGGCCCTGGGCCTGGAACAGACGCTCGAAATCGCCGACCAGGTCGTTGTAAGCCGCCAGCACGCCCAGCGAGGCGTTGTTGGCGCCGGCGAACCATGCGTCGTAGCCGGCGAAGCCGTCCCATCGCTGCTGCTTCAGTGCGGCGTATTCGGCGCGCGTCTGCGCCAGTAGCGCGTCCTTGGCCTGGCGCTTCTCTTCCTCGGACAGGGCACCACGATAGACTTGGTCGAGCGCGTCGCGCGTGCGCTTGGTCAGTTCGCGAAAATCCTGCCGCCGCCGCTGGAGCTGCAGGTACTGCGCCTTGGCCGCGACGCTATCCTGCTGCTCCAGCCACAGGGCCACGCCGATTCGCTCGACCGCGGTGGCGAAGGATTCGTTGAACAGCGTGTCGTCGGCCACGTACAGCTGCTGGTGCGCCAGCTCGTGGAAGATCAGCCGCGCCAGATCGCCCTCGGCGCCGTTGACGAAGGTGTTGAGCAATGGGTCGCCGCCAAGCCAGTTGCTCCAGCCGAGCGTGGAATAGGCCGGCACGCCGTAGAGGTAGACATCCAAACCCTGCGCGCGCAACTGCGCCGCCAACGCGTCGGCCTCAACACGATCGAAGTAACCTCGGTAGCCGACACAGCCGGTGACCGGATAGCACCAGGTCTTCAGCGTCATCGACAGCGCCGGTGCGGCCACCACGTTCCACACCGCGGCAGGCCGCTGCAGGTCGGCATAGGCGCGGTAGCTGGCGTTGTCGGGCAGCTTCAATTCCTGAACCGAAAAGTCGCGCATGCGCTTGGACAGCACCAGACGCTGCTGCAGCGCCGCCGGCGTCTGGCTGTCGGTGAGCCAGTCGTCCACCGGCTTGGCGCGGGTCATCAGATCGAGGTGGCCGGCTGCCGACTGCTTGTAGTAACCCAGGTCGGCGCAGCCGCCTCCCAGACACAGCGCGCCCAGGCCCAGCAGCGCCGCACCGGCCAGGCCCAGCCCGGCCATCAGCAGCCAGCGCACGGCGTCGAGCTCATTCCGTCTCGACCTCGACCAGGCAGTCGTAGAAACTCGGTGCGCGGCCGATATCGGTCAGCCTCTGGTGTGTCAGCTCGTTGACGTTGCTGCCATCGCGGCCGAGCTTGCGCCACCAGATGCCCATGCCGTTGACCACGCCGGGCCGCGCGCGCTCGCTGACTCGGCAGTTGCAGCGATAGCTGCCGCGGTCGTTGAAGATTCGCACCAGACTGCCGCTGGCAATGCCGCGCGCGGCGGCGTCGTCGGGGTGCATCTCCAGCAGCGGCTCGCCTTCGATGTCGCGCAGGCTCTTCAGGTTGACGAAGCTGGAATTGAGGAAGTTGCGCGCCGGCGGCGAGATCATCGCCAGCGGATAGCGCTGTGCCAGGTCGGGCGACGACTGCCGGCTTTCGTAATTGGGCACATGGTCGGGAACGCCCAGCCCAGGCACGTCGATCTGCGCGCGGCCGTTCGGCGTGAGGAAGCGGCCTTCGGCAAAGGGCGCCTCGGGCAAATTCAGCTTGACCCAGCCAACGCGCCTCAGCTGCTCGAAGTCGACCCACTCGGGCTTGAATGCGGCGCGCGCCAGCGTCTCGTCGCTGTCGGTGAAACAGGGATCGGTGAAACCCAGACGCTGCGCCAGCTCGCGGAAGATCTGCGTATTCGGCTTGGCTTCGCCCAGCGGGGCGATCGCCGGCTCGTTGATCATCGCGTAGGTGTGACCATAGGAGGTATGCACGTCCAGATGTTCGAGCTGGGTCGTGGCCGGCAACACATAGTCGGCCATGTCGGCGGTGTCGGTGAGGAAGTGTTCGAGCACCACGGTGAACAGGTCCTCGCGCACCAGCCCCTGGGCCACCCTGCGGCTCTGCGGTGCCACCGCCAAAGGGTTGCTGTTGTAGACCACCAGCGCCTCGATTTTCGGGCCGAAATCCGGCGCGGCCTCGCGGTTCAGGTCGTCGCCGATCGTGCTCATGTTGATCAGGCGCGGCCGACGGCCGCCCAGCAGGTCGGGGCGCTGCATCGCGAAGTCGTCGCGCGCCGGGCCGAACCAACCTGACCCCGACAGCAGCAACCCGCCGGCGCGGTGACGCCACGCACCCACCAGGCAAGGCAACAGCGCGATCAGCCGCACCGCGCTGCCGCCACCGTGCACACGTTGCATGCCGTAGTTCAGGCGGATGGCGGCCGGCCGGATGCTGCCGTAGTCGCGCGCGAGCTGCCGAATCGCTTCGGCGTCCAGGCCGCAGACCTCGGCCGCGCGCTCGGGCGGCCACTGCAGCGCGCGATCGCGCAGTGCGGGCCAGCCGTCGACGTGACGTTGCAGATAGTCGTGGTCGAGCCAGTCGTTCACCACCAGCTCGTGCATCAAACCCAGCGCCAGCGCGCCGTCGGTGCCGGGCAGCAGCGCCAGGTGTTCGTGGCACTTGTCGGCGGTTTCGGTGCGCCGCGGGTCGATGCACACCAGCTTGGCGCCGTCGCGCTTGGCCTGCTGCGCCAGGCGCCAGAAGTGCAGGTTCGAGGCGATCGAGTTGCTGCCCCAGATGAGGATCAGCCGGCTTTCGGCAAAATGCTCGACCAACATGCCGACCTTGCCGCCATAGGTGGCGATCAGCGCCTCGGTGCCGGCCATCGAGCAGATGGTGCGGTCGAGCCGCGAGGCGCCAAGCTTGTGGAAGAAGCGTGCCGCCATGCTCTCGCCCTGCAGCATGCCCATCGTGCCGGCGTAGCTGTAGGGCAGCACGGCCTGCGCGTCGCGCGCGGCAACAGCCTTCAACCGGGTGGCGATGTCCTCCAGCGCCTCGTCCCAGCCGACACGTTCGAAACGGCCTGCGCCTTTGGGGCCACAGCGCTTGAGTGGATGCAGCACACGCTCGGCGTGATAGCTGCGCTCGGCATAACGCGAGACCTTGGTGCACAGCGCGCCGTCGGTCGGCGGGTGCGCCGCGTCGCCGGCAATGCGCACGACGCGACCCGCCTGCACCGTGACCTGCATGGCGCAAGTGTCGGGACAGTCATGCGGGCAGGCGGCATGTACGACACGGATGGCCTCTGGCGCATTCATGCGCAAATGATGTCACAGCCATCGCATCGCAGCTGGCGCTGTCGGTGGAACACACGCGGCGCCGCGCCGCCTTCTCCGGCGAACACGATCGGATGGTCGCGTGCGGCTTCGGCGAATGCGTTGCTGGCGACCGCCGATGCGTTGGTCTTCGCCGCAAGCGTGTAGCGCAAGACAGCCCCTTCCGGACGAGATCGACGACAAGCTGACGCTGCGGAGCACTGAAGCGCGTCGCGCTTCAATGCGCTTCGCGAAGCCGCATGCGCAAGCCGACCGGGTTCATGGTGAAGGCCATGCGCTCCTGCGCCAGCTGGCCGTCGGGCGTGTCCACGGACTCGATGTCGAAACTGGCGAGCAGCATCGCCATCGCCATCTTCATCTCCAGCAGCGCCAGGTAACGCCCCGGGCACATGCGTGAGCCCGAGCCGAAAGGCATCGCTGCACGCTTCGCGCCACCGCTCAGCGCTGGTACAGCATCGTCGAGCCAGCGCTGCGGCTCGAAGGCCAGCGGGTTGGCGAAATGCCGCTCGCTGACGCTGTCGTGGCGCAGCACGCCCCACACCTGCGTGCCGGCCGGTACGGCCACGTCGGCGACGACGGTGTCGCGCAATGCCATCAGCGCGATGAAGGGCGCCACCGGCTTGAGCCGCATGGTCTCGTTGGCACAGGCCTCCAGGAACACCAGTTCTTCCATCAGCTCGTAGCTGAAGGCCGCCGGGTCGGGTGCCAGGCGACGCACCTCGTCCTGCACGCGCCGCAGCACCTGTGGGTGGCGCTGCAGCAGGTGGATCATCCAGGCCAGGGTGTTGGCCGTGGTGTCTTCGCCGGCCAGCAACATCGTCAGCACGTTGCCCGCCACCTGGGCGTCGCCCAGGCCACTTTCGGGCTGGTCGGCTGCGGTGATCATGGCTTCGAGCAGATTGCCTGGGTGTTCACGCAGGGAGGGTTCGTCGTGCAGCCGCTGGCGCGCCTGGACGACGAATTCGAGGATCGTGGCGTTGATCACGGCCACGCTGCGCTCCAGTTCGCGGTCGGCCGGCAGCTTGAACCAGCGCCAGTAGGGCAACATCGTCAGCACACGCCTGAAGATCGCCGGCAGCACCTTGTCCAGGTGCTGCTGGATCACGTCCTCGCCCGCTTCGAGCGTATTGATGTCCTTGCCGAAGGCCAGGCCGGCGATGGCATCGACGGTGAAGCGCATCAGGTCCGCCTGCAGCGGGATCGCCGCGCCTGCGCGCGCCGCCTGGCGCCAGCGGCCCTGCAAACGCAGCGTGACCTTCACCAGCGACGGGACATAGGAACGCACATGGCCCGGCGCGAAGCTCGCCATGACCATGCGCCGCTGCCTGCGCCACTCCTCGCCTTCGGCGCTGAACAGTCCCTGCGGCAGGCCCATCTCGGCGCCGATCTTGCTGGTGTAGGGGCTGCGGCGGAACCCCTCGGGGCGATCGCGCATCACCTCGTTGAGCAACTCGTGGTCGGCAATCACCAGTTGCTCGTGCCGGCCCAGGCGCATGCGGAACAACGGTCCAAACTCGCGCGCCCATTGCTCCACGTCGAGATGGATGCGCGCCGGCTTGACCTGCAAAGTGTTGCCCAGCAGCGGCCAGCCACGCGGGCCGGGCAAGTCACCGATGCGGCGCAACGCCGGCTTCGGTGCGGATCGGATGGCGGGCTGCATGCGTCATCCTAGCCTTGTCCGCCACACCAAGACAGCTGCGGCATCGCGGGGTAAGATGATTTTTTGCCCCGACGGAGGCTGTATGCAGCTCATCGAATCGATCCTTGCGGATGCCGCAAGCATCACCACCATCCGCCGCGACATACATGCTCACCCCGAGCTGTGCTTCCAGGAAGAGCGCACTGCCGATGTCATCGCCAAGGCACTCGCCGACTGGGGCATCCCGGTCCACCGCGGTCTGGGCAAGACCGGCGTCGTGGGCATCGTCAAGAACGGCAGCTCGACGCGCGCCGTGGGCCTGCGCGCCGACATCGACGCGCTGCCGATGACCGAGCACAACAAGTTCAGCCACGCCAGCACCCACCCCGGCAAGATGCACGCCTGCGGCCATGACGGCCACACTGCCATGTTGCTGGCCGCGGCACGCCACTTGTCGAAGCACCGCAACTTCGACGGCACGGTGTACCTGGTGTTCCAACCGGCCGAAGAAGGCGGCGGCGGTGCACGCGAGATGATGCGTGACGGGCTGTTCGACAAGTTCCCGATGGAAGCCATCTTCGGTGCGCACAATTGGCCCGGCATGAAGGTCGGGCAGTTCGCGCTGAAGAGCGGACCGGTGTTCGCCAGCAGCAATGAGTTCAAGATCACCGTTCGCGGCAAGGGTTCGCATGCCGCGATGCCGCACAACGGCATCGACCCCGTGCCGGTGGCCTGCCAGATGGTGCAGGCCTTCCAGACCATCGTCACGCGCAACAAGAAGCCGATCGACACGGCCGTGATCTCGGTGACGATGATCCATGCCGGCGAGGCCACCAACGTCGTTCCCGACAGCTGCGAGCTGCAGGGCACGGTGCGCACCTTCACCACGGAAACGCTCGACCTGGTCGAGCGGCGCATGCAGGCGATTGCCGAAAGCACCTGCGCGGCTTTCGAGGCGGTATGCGAGTTCTCGTTCAAGCGCAACTACCCCGCCACCATCAACCATCGGGCCGAGACCGACTTTGCGCGCCAGTTGCTCGGCGAGGTGGTCGGCGCCGACAACGTGCTCGAGTTCGAGCCGACCATGGGCTCGGAGGATTTCAGCTACTTTCTCGAAGCCAAGCCGGGTTGTTACTTCCTCATCGGCAACGGCGACGGCACGCACCGCGAGGGCGGTCACGGCATGGGCCCGTGCATGTTGCACAACCCCAGCTACGACTTCAACGACGACCTGATTCCCCTGGGTGCCACGGCCTGGGTGCGTTTGGCCGAGAAATGGCTCGCCAGCCCGCGTTAAGGCAATTTCCATGAATGTCAGTGCACACTTCGCACAGAACTACACGGAAGCACGGGAGAAGTTCCAGGCCGCCGCAGTCGACGCCGGCCTGGACCCGGTGGCGCATACGCATCCGCTGCTGGGGCGCGAGGGCGAAACACTGGCCATGGACGTGGCGCACTTCGGCGCGGCCGACGCCGAGGCAATGCTCATCCTCAGCAGCGCCTGCCACGGCGTCGAAGGGTTCTGCGGCTCGGGCGTGCAGCATGCCCTTCTCGTCGACCCGGGCTGGCACGTCGCGGCGGAGCGCGCGGGCGTGGCGCTGCTGTATATCCATGCGCTGAATCCCTACGGCTTTTCGTGGTTGCGGCGCACGACGCACGAGAACGTCGACCTGAACCGCAACTTCCAGGACTTCACACAGCCATTGCCGCGCAACGAGGCCTACGACCGGCTGGCGCACCTGCTCGTGCCGGCAGCTTGGCCGCCGCCGCCCGAGGTCAAGGCGGCATTGGTGGCATACGTCGCCGAACATGGCTCGAAAGCGCTGCAGAGCGCGGTCTCCGGGGGCCAATACGAACATCCGCAGGGCTTGTTCTATGGCGGGCGCAACCCGACCTGGAGCCACCAGACCTTGCGCCATGTGCTGCACGATCATGGCCGGCAATGCGCCCGACTCGGTTGGATCGACCTGCACAGCGGCCTGGGGCCCAGCGGCCATGGCGAGCGCATCTTCGCCGGGCCCGACGATGCCACGGCGATCGCGCGGGCGCGCCAATGGTGGGGCGACGAGGTGACCTCGATGTACGACGGCAGCTCGGAATCGACCAAGCTGTCCGGGCTGATGTGGCAGAGCGCCGGGCAGGAATGCCCTCAGGCCGAGTTCACCGGCATCGCGATGGAATACGGCACCTTGCCCATCGAGCAGGTGATCGACGCGCTGCGTGCCGACCAATGGTTGGAGAACCACCCCGACGCGCCGGACGCGCAGCGCAAGCAGATCAAGCGACAGATCCGCGACGCCTTCTACACCGATACCGACGCGTGGAAGAAGCGTGTCATTGAACAGGGCGTGGAGGCCGCCTACGAGGCGGTGGCCGGGCTGGCCGGCTGAGTCTTGCCGCGCGATGCGCGGCAAGACTCAATGCGCGATGATCTTCGACAGGAAGTCGCGCGTGCGTTCGTTCTTCGGGTGGGCAAAGAATTCCTCGGGCGTGTTCTGCTCGACGATCTGCCCCTGGTCCATGAAGATCACGCGGTCGGCGACGCTGCGCGCAAAACCCATCTCGTGCGTCACGCACAGCATCGTGATGCCCTGACCGGCCAGTTCGATCATCACGTCGAGCACTTCGTTGATCATCTCCGGGTCGAGGGCCGAGGTCGGTTCGTCGAAGAGCATGATCTTCGGCGTCAGGCAAAGCGCTCGCGCGATGGCCACGCGCTGCTGCTGGCCGCCGGATAGCTGCAGCGGGTACTTCTGGGCCTGCTCGGCGATGCGCACGCGCTCGAGTTGCTGCAAGGCACGTTCTTCAGCGTCCTTCTTCGGCATCTTGCTGACCCACATCGGCGACAGCGTCAGGTTCTCCATCACCGTCAGGTGCGGGAACAGGTTGAACTGCTGGAACACCATGCCGACTTCCTTGCGCACCTTCTCCACAGCCTTGACATCGTCGGTGAGCTCGATGCCGTCGACCCGCAGCGTGCCCTGTTGATGCTCCTCGAGGCGGTTGATGCAGCGGATGAGCGTGCTCTTGCCCGAGCCCGAAGGCCCGCAGATGACGATGCGCTCGCCCTTGGCCACGTTCAGGTCGATGTCGCGCAGCACGTGGAAATCATTGCCGTACCACTTGTTGACCTTGTCGAAGCTGATGATCGCGTCGCTCATTGGGTTTACCGGTTCTTGCTGGTCGACAGGCGCTTCTCGATCCACAGGCTGTAGCGGCTCATCGAGAAGCAGAAGAGGAAATAGATCGCGGCGATGAAGATGTAGGCCTCGATCTTGAAGGGGCGCCAGTCGGAATCGGCCAGCGCCAGGCTCATCGCACCGGTCAGCTCGTACAGGCTGACGATGGTCACCAGCGAGGTGTCCTTGAAGATGGCAATGAAGTTGTTCATGATGCCCGGCACGACCAGCGCCAGCGCCTGCGGCAGGATCACCTTGCGCTGCGCCTGCCAGTAGCTCAGGCCGAGCGTGTCGGCGGCCTCCTGCTGCCCCTTCGGGATGGCCTGCAGGCCGCCACGGACGATCTCGGCCATGTACGCGCCCGAGAACAGCGTGATGCCCACCAGCACGCGCAACAGCACGTCGATGCTGGTGCCCGGTGGCATGAACAGCGGAAACATGAAGCTGGCCATGAACAGCACGCTGATCAGCGGCACGCCGCGGATCAGCTCGACGTAGAGCACGCAGATCGTCTTGATCGCCGGCATGTTGCTGCGCCGGCCCAGCGCCACCACCACCGCCAGCGGGAACGCCAGCACGATCGACAGCGTCGCCAGCAGCACGGTCAGCGGCAGTCCGCCCCAGCGGTCGGTAGGCACCTGGGTCAAGCCGGCGAAGCCGCCGAACATCAGGCCGAAGAACAGCACCAGCACGGCCGCCCACATCAGCACCAGCCAGGGCCGCCAGAAGACTCGGACGCAGCTGATGACCAGCGCCGCGACCATCACCAGCGTCGCGATCAGCGGCCGCCACTGTTCCTCGAACGGGTAGCGCCCGAAGATGATGAGGCGGTACTTCTCGGTCACCACACCCCAGCAAGCGCCGGCGCCGCGCACCGCCTGACACTCATCGAAGCTGGGGGCGAACACCGCCTTGAAGAGACCCCAGCTGACGAGCTGTGGCAGCCACCAGGCCGCCAGCGCGAGCAGGATCAACGTCGCCACCGTGCTCGGAAGGTTGCCGAACAGGTTGCGCTTGAGCCACGGCATCGCGCCCTCGGTGCGCACCGGGGCGGGTCGCGGAGCGATGG
>JAHECC010000048.1:19066-24422 GCA_024641965.1 Rubrivivax sp. | reverse complement strand
ACCTCGCTCATCGCCTCAAGCTTTTCGGTGTTGATGACCGCGCTGCGCCAGGTCAACGGAATCGCGCCGCCGGTGTAGCCGGTGCCGCCGCCGCGCGGCACGATCGTCAGGCCCAGCTCGATGCAACCCTGCACCAGGCCGGCCATCTCGGCCTCGCTGTCGGGCGTGAGCACGACGAAAGGAAACTCGACGCGCCAGTCGGTGGCGTCGGTGACATGCGACACGCGCGACAGGCCGTCGAACTTGATGTTGTCCTTGGCGGTGCGCCGCCCCAGCAGCTTGCGCGCACGCTGGCGCAGATCCCACACGGTGCGGAAATGCTCGGCGAAGCGCTGCACGGCGGCCTGCGCCAAGCCCAGCAGCTCGCCGACATGGGCGTCGCGCGACATCGGCGGCTGCGGGCTCACGCCGACCTGCGGCGCGCCCGCCTCAGGCAAGCGCCGGCGATCGACTTCGTGCAACCGGTGCTGCATCGCCTCGATCAGCAAGGCACGCCGCTTCGGGTTGTCGAGCAGGTCGTCCTCGAGATAGGGGTTGCGCTGCACGACCCAGATGTCGCCCAGCACTTCATACAACATGCGCGCCGAGCGGCCGGTGCGGCGCTCCTGACGCAATCTCTGGAGCAGTTCCCAAGCGCGGCGGCCCAGCACCCGGATGACGATCTCGCGGTCGGAGAACGAGGTGTAGTTGTATGGAATCTCGCGCAGCCGCGGCGCGCCATCCTGCCCGACGGTGGCTGCGGTTACGGATGCCAGCACAGGCTCGATCGGAAGCGGCGCGTTCATGGGAGGGTGCGGGCGCAAGAATGGGGCGAAGCTGCGCCTGTGTCTGAGCCTTGGAGGCGAATGCTATCGCAGTGCAACAATCCCTTGCCTGGGTCAGGGCGCAGTGGCGGGTAATCCCGCTTGCCTTGCGGGCCGGTTCCATGAAAGAAACGCGCTTGTCATAAAGCCGGTGCAAATTCCGGTCCCAGCCACACCCCTACAAGGTCACGGAGAAGTCATGAATCTGAAATCACTCGTATTGACAGCATCGGCCTCGGCGCTGTGCGCCGCCTTGCCGGCCCAGGCGCAAACCGAGGTCCAGTGGTGGCATTCGATGACTGGCGCCTTGGGCGAGCGCGTCGCCGAGTTCGCCGACGGCTTCAATGCCAGCCAGAAGAACTACAAGATCGTGCCGGTGTACAAGGGTTCCTATCCCGAGTCGATGACCGCGGCCATCGCTGCGTACCGCGCCGGCACCGCGCCGCACATCGTGCAGGTGTTCGAGGTCGGCACCGCGACGATGATGTCCGCCAAAGGTGCGATCAAGCCTGTGTACGTGCTGATGAAGGAGTCGGGCGAGAAGTTCGACCCGAAGGCCTATGTCGGCGCCGTGGCAGGCTATTACACCGATCGCAAGGGCAACATGTTGTCGCTGCCCTTCAACTCGTCCACGCCGGTGCTCTACGTCAACAAGGATGCCTTCAAGAAGGCCGGCCTCGATCCGAACGTCGCGCCGAAGACATGGGGTGAGTTCGCCGCCATCGCCGGCAAGCTCAAGGCCGGCGGTCAGGATTGCGTGTACACCACGGGCTGGCCGAGCTGGGTGCATGTGGAGAACTTCAGCGCCTGGCACAACCTGCCGATCGGCACGCTCGAAAACGGTATCGGCGGCATCGACACGCAGTTCCAGATCAACTCGCCGCAGCATGTGGCGCAGATCCAGATGCTCGCCGACTTCTCGAAGAACGGTTGGTTCACCTATGCCGGCAGGCGAAACGAGGCCGAGGCCAAGTTCTTCAGCGGCGAGTGCGCGATGCTGACCTCCAGCTCGGCGGCGCAGGCCAACATCCGCAAGAACGCAAAGTTCGAGTTCTCGGTGAACTTCCTGCCCTACAACGACGCCATCAAGGGCGCACCGCAGAACTCGATCATCGGCGGCGCCAGCCTGTGGGTGCTGGGTGGCAAGCCAGCCGCCGACTACAAGGGCGTGGCGCAGTTCTTCAACTACATCTCGCAGCCCGAGATGCAGGCCAAATGGCACCAGATGACCGGCTACGTGCCGATCACCAATGCCGCCGCCGACCTGACCAAGGCCTCGGGCTATTACGAGAAGAACCCGGGCACCGATGTGGCCGTGAAGCAACTGAACAACAAGCCGCCCACCGCCAATTCGAAGGGCCTGCGCTTCGGCAACTTCGTGCAGGGCCGCACCGTCATCGAAGAAGAGATCGAGGCGGCTCTGTCCGGCAAGAAGACGGCCAAGCAGGCGATGGACGACGCGAACGCGCGCGGCAACGAGATCCTGCGCAAGTTCGCCGCTGCCAACAAGGACGGCTGAAGCGCCCAGTCACCGAAGCTGCCGGCCGGGCCTCAAGGCCTTGGCCGGCAGTGTTATTGAGGGCTCATGGAAAAACGCGTCGTCCTTCGGTCGGCCTGGCTGCCGTACCTGCTGGTGGCCCCGCAGCTGGCCATCACTGTGATCTTCTTCTTCTGGCCGGCGGGCCAGGCGCTGTGGTTCGCCTTTCTGCGGCAGGATGCGTTCGGCCTGAGCTCCGAGTTCGCCGGATTGGACAACTTCCGCGACCTGTTCAACGACGGCGCCTACCTGTCGTCGTTTCGCGTCACGGCCGTGTTCTCGCTGCTGGTGGCCGTGGGCGGGTTGGTGATTTCCCTGCTGATGGCGGTGATGGCCGACCGCGTGATCAAGGGCGCTCTGGCCTACCGCACGCTGCTCATCTGGCCCTACGCGGTGGCCCCGGCCGTGGCCGGCGTGCTGTGGGGCTTCCTGTTTGCACCGTCGATCGGCATCCTCAGCTACGTGATGAAGCAGATGGGCATCGACTGGAACTGGGTGCTCAACGGTGACCAGGCGATGACACTGGTGGTTATCGCATCGATCTGGAACCAGATCTCGTACAACTTCCTGTTCTTCCTGGCCGGGCTGCAGTCCATTCCGAAGAGCCTGATCGAAGCTGCAGCCATCGACGGCGCCGGGCCCATGCGGCGGTTCTGGACCATCGTCTTCCCGCTGCTGTCGCCAACGGCCTTCTTTCTGCTGGTGGTGAACATCGTCTACGCCTTCTTCAACACCTTCGGCGTGATCGACGCCACTACGCAGGGCGGCCCTTCGGGGGCGACGCAGATCCTCGTCTACAAGGTGTATGAGGACGGCGTGAAGTCGGCCGACCTGGGCGGTTCGTCAGCGCAATCGGCGATCCTGATGCTGATCGTCATCCTGCTCACCGTGGTGCAGTTCCGCTTCGTCGAAAAGCGCGTCAACTACTGACATGATCGAGCGCCGCCCCCTGCTGACTGCCTTTACGCACTTGGTGATGGTGCTGGGCATCCTGATTGTCGCCTTCCCGGTCTACGTCACCTTCGTCGCGTCGACCTTGACGATGGAGCAGGTGCTCGAAGTGCCGATGCGCCTGCTGCCCGGCGACCAATTCTGGATCAATTACTCGCAGGTGCTGGGCGCGGGCTCGACACGCGGCTCGACCGCGCCCGTGGCGCCGATGATGTTCAACAGCATGGTCATGGCACTGGTCATCGCCATCGGCAAGATCGCCATCTCGATCATCAGCGCCTTTGCCATCGTCTACTTCCGCTTCCCGCTGCGCCACTTCTTCTTCTGGATGATCTTCATCACTCTGATGCTGCCGGTAGAGGTGCGCATCATTCCGACCTTCAAGGTGGTGGCCGACCTGGGCATGCTCGACAGCTACGCCGGCCTGACCTTGCCCCTGATCGCCTCGGCCACCGCCACCTTCCTGTTCCGCCAGTTCTTCATGACCGTGCCCGACGAGCTGCTCGAGGCCGCGCGGGTCGACGGCGCGGGGCCGATGCGCTTTTTCTTCGACGTGCTGCTGCCGTTGTCGCGCACCTCGATCGCGGCACTGTTCGTCATCCAGTTCATCTACGGTTGGAACCAGTACCTGTGGCCGCTGCTGATCACCAATCAGGAGTCGATGTACACGGTGGTCATCGGCATCAAGCGCATGATCGTCGGCGGTGACGCCTTGACCGAATGGCATCTGGTGATGGCCACCGCGATGCTGGCCATGCTGCCGCCGGCGCTGGTGGTGCTGCTGATGCAGCGCTGGTTCGTCAAGGGCCTGGTGGACACCGAAAAATAGCCGAAAGCCGCTCCATGTCAGCCATCTCCATTCGCAACGTCGTCAAGCGCTACGGTCGCGGCGCAGCGGCCGTGCAGGTCATCCACGGTGTCAGTGCCGAGATCGGCTCCGGTGAATTCGTGGTCATCGTCGGCCCGTCGGGCTGCGGCAAGAGCACGCTGCTGCGCATGGTGGCGGGGCTTGAGGAGGTCAGCGTCGGCGAGATCGCCATCGCCGACAAGGTGGTCAACAACGTCGAGCCGGCCGATCGCGACATCGCCATGGTGTTCCAGAACTACGCGCTGTACCCGCACATGAGCGTGTTCGAGAACATGGCCTACGGTCTGAAGATCCGCAAGGTGGACAGCAACGAGATCCGCCAGCGCGTGGACAAGGCGGCCAAGATCCTCGAGCTTGGCCCCTTCCTCAAGCGCCGGCCACGCGAACTGTCCGGCGGCCAGCGACAGCGTGTGGCGATGGGCCGCGCCATCGTGCGTGAACCGTCGGTGTTCCTGTTCGACGAGCCCCTGTCCAACCTGGATGCCAAGCTGCGCGCGCAGACGCGGCTGGAGATCCAGAAGCTGCACCACGAACTGGGCATCACTTCGCTGTTCGTCACGCACGACCAGGTCGAGGCCATGACCTTGGCGCAGCGCATGATCGTGCTCAACGCAGGGCGCATGGAGCAGTTCGGTACCCCCGAAGAGGTGTACCAGCGGCCGGCCACGACCTTCGTCGCCGGCTTCATCGGCAGCCCACCGATGAACCTGATGCAGGGCCGGGCCGACGGCGCCAGCTTCAGCATTGGCGGCCAGCGCCTGCCGCTGCCGCAGCCGGCACCGCGCAACGGCGAGTTGATCCTCGGCCTGCGGCCAGAGCATGCGCTGTGGGCCGAGGGCGGCGACGACACCTGGGAACTGCAGGTGGATGTGGTCGAAACGCTGGGTGCCGAACGGCTGGTGTACTGCCGCCTGGGCGAAACGCTGTTCACCGCGCGCATCGACGGCACGCTGCCGCGGCCGCAAGTCGGCGCGCGGGTGCCACTGCGCGTGCCGGCCGAGCGGCTGCACTGGTTCGATCCACAGACCCAGGCCCGGGTGGGCTGATGGCGCCTTGGCCGTATCCGCTGTGGATCGCCCACCGCGGCGCCGGCAAGTTGGCGCCCGAGAACACGCTGGCCGCGTTCCGTCTCGGCGCGAGCTTCGGTTATCGGGCCTTCGAATGCGACGTCAAGCTCAGCGCCGACGGCGTGCCCTT
>JAHECC010000048.1:0-18966 GCA_024641965.1 Rubrivivax sp. | reverse complement strand
CCCCTGAGTCAACCGACGCCGCGCGCGACCCCGATCAGCTGCGGTAATCAGCGTTGATGCTGACGTAATCGTGCGACAAATCGCAGGTCCACACCGTGGCCTGCGCGGCGCCGCGATGCAGGTCGACGCGCACGGTGATCTCGGCCTGTTTCATCACGCGCTGGCCCTGCTCTTCGGCATAGCCGACATGGCGCGCACCCTGCTGCGCCACATGCACGTCGTCGAGGAACAGGTCGATCAGGCGCTGGTCGAGGTCGTCGATGCCGGCATAACCCACCGCCGCCAGGATGCGTCCGAGATTCGGGTCGCTGGCGAAGAAGGCGGTCTTCACGAGCGGCGAATGCGCGATGGCATAGGCCACTTTGCGACATTCGTCCACGTCGCGGCCGCCGTCGACCTGCACGGTGATGAACTTGGTGGCCCCCTCGCCGTCACGCACGATGGCCTGCGCCAGTTGCTGCGCCACATCGATCAGGGCCGAACGCAACGCCGCCCCGTCACCAGCGTCCAATCGATCAATCGGCGCGTGGCCCGCCTGCTGCGTGGCGATGAGCAAGAAAGAGTCGTTGGTGGACGTGTCGCCGTCGATCGTGATGCGGTTGAAGGACAGGTCGGCCAGGTCCTTCACCAGCGGCTGCATCAGCGCCGGCGTGATGACCGCGTCGGTGGCGATGAAGCCGAGCATCGTCGCCATGTTCGGCCGGATCATGCCGGCACCCTTCGAGATGCCGGTGATGGTCACCGTCTTGCCGCCGATCTGCAGCTGACGCGATGCCGCCTTGGGCATGGTGTCGGTGGTCATGATGGCTTCTGCCGCCTGCGCCCAGTGATCGGGGGCAGCATCGGCGATCGCTGCCGGCAACGCGGCTTCGATGCGCTCGTGCGGCAGCGTCTCCATGATCACACCCGTGGAAAAGGGCAGCACCTGCTCGGGCGCGATGCCAAGATGCAAGGCCAGTGCGGCGCAGGTGGAGCGCGCGCGCGCCAGCCCGTCGGCGCCGGTACCGGCGTTGGCGTTGCCGGTGTTCACCAGGATCGCCCGCATGCCCTTGGCGCCGGCCAGGTGTTCGCGGCAAAGCAGCACCGGCGCGGCGCAAAAGCGGTTGGCGGTGAAGACACCCGCCACGCTGCTGCCTTCGGCCAGTCGGACCACCGTCACGTCGCGGCGGTTTGCCTTGCGCACGCCGGCCATCGCCACACCGATGTCCACGCCTTGCACCGCATGCAGCCGCGACGCATCGGGCGCGACCAGATTGACCGCCATGCTCGTGCTCCTTCGTCAGCTCAGTTTGCCGTGACAGTTCTTGTACTTCTTTCCGCTGCCACAGGGGCAGGGCTCGTTGCGGCCGACTTTGGCAGCGCCTTGGCGCATGGCAGTCGCAACCGCGGTAGCTACGTCGGCCTCGCTGGAGACACTGCCGTCCTCGTTCGGGTGCGTGTAGGTGACGTTGCCGACCTGCGACGCCCGTGCCTCGATGGCCTCGGCCGCTTCGGTGACCTGCTCCTGCGACTGGATGCGCACGGTCATCAACAATCGTGTGACTTCCAGCTTCACCACGTCGAGCAGTTGCGAGAACAGTTCGAAGGCCTCGCGCTTGTATTCCTGCTTCGGGTTCTTCTGCGCATAACCGCGCAGGTGGATGCCCTGGCGCAGGTAGTCCAGCGCCGCCAGGTGTTCGCGCCAGTGACTGTCCATCGATTGCAGCAACACCATGCGCATGAAGGGCGTGAATTGCTCGGCACCCACCGCCTGCAGCTTGCTGGTGAACAGCGCGTCCGCAGCGGCCACCACCTTGTCGACGA
The DNA here is from genome assembly GCA_024641965.1 of Rubrivivax sp. Classification (GTDB taxonomy): domain Bacteria; phylum Pseudomonadota; class Gammaproteobacteria; order Burkholderiales; family Burkholderiaceae_C; genus Rubrivivax. Next base: position 17,163 of record JAHECC010000048.1, on the reverse strand, counting down.
TGTCCTCATCGGTGATGGTGTCGCTGGACTCGACCTCGGCCGCCAGTGGCGTCTCGATCTGCCATTCGTCCTTCAGCACCTTCTCGAGGCCGGCGATGTCCCATTGCTCCTCTAGGCTCTGCGCCGGGACATAGGTGCGCACGACCTCGGTCATCGCGCTGCGCCGCAGATTGGCGATCTGCAGATCCAGCGAGTCGGCCTCGAGGATCTCGTTGCGTTGCTGATAGATGACCTTGCGCTGGTCGTTGCTGACGTCGTCGTACTCGAGCAGCTGCTTGCGGATGTCGAAGTTGCGCGCCTCGACCTTGCGTTGCGCGCCTTCGATGCTGCGGCTGACGATGCCGGCCTCGATGGCCTCGCCTTCGGGCATCTTCAGCTTGTCCATGATCGCGCGCACGCGGTCGCCGGCGAAGATGCGCATCAGCGAATCGTCCAGCGACAGGTAGAAGCGGGATGCACCCGGGTCGCCCTGGCGGCCCGAGCGGCCGCGCAGCTGGTTGTCGATGCGCCGGCTTTCGTGCCGTTCCGTCGCGATGATGCGCAGCCCGCCGTTGGCCTTGACTTGGTCGTGCAGGCCCTGCCACTCGTCCTTGAGCTGCTGGGCGCGCCGCAGTTTCTCACCGGCGTCGAGCGCCTCATCGGCCTCGACCATCTGTACCTGCTTCTCGACGTTGCCGCCGAGCACGATGTCGGTGCCGCGGCCGGCCATGTTGGTGGCGATGGTAATCACGCCCGGCCGGCCGGCCTGGGCCACGATCTCGGCCTCCTTCTCATGCTGCTTGGCGTTGAGCACCTGGTGCGGCAGCTTGGCCTTGGTCAGCAGATCGGAGATCAGCTCGGAATTCTCGATCGAGGTGGTGCCCACCAGCACCGGCTGGCCGCGCGTGTGGCAGTCGCGGATGTCCTCGATGACGGCGTCGTACTTCTCCTTCGAGGTCTTGTAGATCAGGTCGTTGTCGTCCTTGCGGATCGTCGGCCTGTTCGGCGGAATGACAACCGTTTCCAGGCCATAGATTTCCTGGAACTCGAAGGCCTCGGTGTCGGCAGTGCCGGTCATGCCGCCGAGCTTGCCGTACATGCGGAAATAGTTCTGGAAGGTCACCGACGCGAGCGTCTGGTTCTCGTTCTGGATCTTCACGCCTTCCTTGGCCTCGACGGCCTGGTGCAACCCGTCGGACCAGCGCCGCCCGGTCATCAGCCGGCCGGTGAACTCGTCGACGATGACCACCTCGCCGTTCTGCACCACATAGTGCTGGTCGCGGTGGTACAGCTGGTTGGCACGCAGCGCCGCGTACACATGGTGCATCAACGAGATGTTGGCCGGGTCGTACAGGCTCGCACCCTCGACCAGCAAACCCGCCTCTGACAGGATGGCTTCAGCGTTTTCATGACCGTCCTCGGTCAGGAACACCTGGTGGCTCTTCTCGTCCACCGTAAAGTCGCCGGCCTCGATCACGCCCTCGCCGGTGCGCGGGTCGGCTTCACCGATCTGCTTCTTCAACTTGGGTACGACGGCGTTGATGCGCACGTACAGCTCGGTGTGGTCCTCGGCCTGGCCGCTGATGATCAGCGGCGTGCGCGCCTCGTCGATCAGGATCGAATCGACCTCGTCGACGATGGCGAAACTCAGGCCACGCGCCACGCGGTCGGCGACCTCGTAGACCATGTTGTCGCGCAGGTAGTCGAAGCCAAACTCGTTGTTCGTGCCGTAGGTGACATCGGCAACATAGGCGGCCTGCTTCTCGTCGCGCTGCAGGCCGGGCACATTGACGCCCACGGTCAGACCGAGGAAACCGTAGATGCGGCCCATCCACTCGGCATCGCGCCGCGCCAGGTAGTCGTTCACCGTGACCACGTGCACACCCTTGCCCTGCAAGGCATTCAGGTACACCGGCAAGGTGGCGGCGAGCGTCTTGCCCTCGCCAGTGCGCATCTCGGCGATCTTGCCCTCGTGCAGCGCGATGCCGCCGATCAACTGCACGTCGAAGTGGCGCATCTTCAGCACGCGCTTGCTGGCTTCGCGCACCACCGCAAAGGCTTCGGGCAGCAGCGCATCGAGCGTTTCACCCTTTGCCGCACGCTGACGAAACTCGTCCGTCTTCGCACGCAATGCCACATCGTCCAGCGCCTCGAGCGCGGGCTCCATCTGATTGATCTGCTGCGCTGTGCGCCGGTAGGTCTTCAGCAGGCGGTCATTGCGACTACCGAAAATCTGGGTCAATATCTTGGGCAACATGCGGCATCACGGAAGAGGTGGACTCGGCGCCCTGAGCCCGGCGCTGCCGGGCTCGCGTGCAAAGGCTTTTCGCAACGCATCGCCAGAGAGGGGAGGCACGGCGTGCCGCCTCGCGAATTGCCGGGCCTGTCACACCCGCAAGGGCCCGCGAGTTTAGCACCCGCACTTGCGCCATGGCCCCCACGCACCGCGCGACAACGGTCCTAGCGACGCGCCTCGGCCTGCGCGGCGTTCGTCGCCAGCGCGCTGGCCGCCAGAAAGCGGGCCGGATTCTGCGGCACGCCGGCCACCAGCACCTCGAAGTGCAGGTGCGGCCCGGTCGAGCGTCCCGTATTGCCGACCTCCGCAATGGTCTGCCCGCGGCGCACGATGTCGCCCGTTTTGACCAGCGACTTCGACACATGCGCATAGCGAGTGGCCAGCCCGTTGCCGTGATCGACTTCGATCAGCTGACCGTATTGCGCATGCCTGTCAACGGCCGCCACCATGCCGCCGGCCGCCGCCAGAATCGGCGTGCCTTTGTCCGCGGGAAAGTCCAGGCCGGTGTGCAGGGCAGCGCGGCCGTGGATTGGATCGGTGCGGAAACCGAAGCCCGAGCCCACCGGTCCGTCCACCGGAGGCGTGCTGGGCACCGTCAATGCGGTCAGACGCGACTCGAACAGGCGCGACTCGATCAATGTGAAGACGTCGATGCTCTGGTCGGCGGACTGGTCCAGTTCCTGCAACGCCAAGCTCAGTTGCGCCTGCGACGCGCTGTCCAGCGGCACGTAGGGGCCGCCGCGGCCACCGTCCGCGCTGCGCTGCAGCGGCTTCAGCTCATCGGGTTTGACACCGGCCAGTCCCGCGACCCGATCGCCCACAGATTCGAGCTTCACCAGCTTGGCCTGCAATTCGCCGATCTTGACCGCCATGGCATCCAGGTTCTCGCGCACGAAGCGGTCGCGCTGCGCGGTTTCGTCGCGCACCACCAACTGCACGATCTGGCTGACCACCGGCCAGCCATCGCGTGCTGCCTTCAGGAATATGAAGTGATACACCGCGCCGGAAAAAAGCATCAGTAGCAGCAACGCAGCCGTTGCCGCGCTCAGCACCTGGGTGCGGCTCAGGTGCACAACCCTGTCGCGTGCCAGGTGGCCGTGGGTAATCAAGATCTGCATCGCTAAACTCTCCTGCATGCCCGCACACAATGCCAAAGCGACTGCTCACCCCGGCACCCTCAGCCTCGGCCATGCCCTCGATCAAAGCCAGCCTCTGGCGAAACTGCTGCAAAGGCTGCAGGAATCGCAAGCCCGCTTCGAGGCCATACGCGGGCAACTGCCCGAGGCGTTGCGTGATCAGGTGAGGCCAGGGCCTCTGGACGACACGGGTTGGTCCCTGCTGGTAGCCAACGGCGCGGCGGCATCGAAACTGCGCCAACTGGTGCCTGCGCTCGGCGCGGCGCTGTGCACCCAAGGGTGGCAGCCTACGTCAATTCGGATCAAGGTTCAACCCGGCTGAGCCGTGGTGCCGGCTGTCCGAATCGAACGGACGACCTTCCGCTTACAAGGCGGGTGCTCTACCAACTGAGCTAAGCCGGCACGAGGCGAGATTGTAGAAGCGGGCTATTTGACGCGCTTGAGCGTCGGCCGGCTGCCCCCAGGCCCACCCGGCTCCGGAGGCTCAGGCGAGTCGTCGGGCGGGGCGCCGGCGGACTGCCCAGGCTGTACGCTGGCGTCGTCCTCGCTGCTGGCCAGCCTGAGCCCGCGCAGCGGCGTGGTGGTCGATGACGCCACCTCGGTCATTGCCGCTGCGGGGTCGGTGGTGGGTATCGGGAAGGCCATGCCCTGCCCGTTCTCGCGCGCGTAGATCGCCACGATGTGGTTCACGGGCACCACGATCTCGCGTGCCGTGCCGCCGAAACGCGCCTTGAACTCTACAAAATCGTTGCCCAGCTTCAATGCCGTGGTGGCTTCGAAGCCAACGTTGAGCACGATCTCGTTGTTCTTCACATACTCCATCGGCACCTGCACGCCGGCGTCCACGTACACCGCGATGTAGGGCGTGAAGCCGTTGTCCGTACACCAGTCGTGCAGCGCACGGATCAGGTAGGGCCGTGTCGACGTGCCCTGCGCGTCGGGCTTGATCGGCTTGTTCATGCGCTTCGCAGGGTCGGCATCCTATTTGCGCATGACCTTTTCCGAAGGCGTCAATGCCTCGATGTAGGCCGGGCGGGAGAAGATGCGCTCGGCGTACTTCAGCAAGGGCAACGCGTTCTTGGACAGGTCGATGCCGTAGTAGTCCAGGCGCCACAGCAGCGGCGCGATGGCCACGTCGAGCATCGAGAAGTCGTCGCCAAGCATGAACTTGTTCTTCAGGAAGATCGGCGCGAGTTGCGTCAGCCGGTCGCGGATCTGCTCACGTGCCTTTTCGAGTTGGCGGTCGTTCGCCTTCACGCCGCGGCCCTCGAGCAGGTTCACGTTCGCGAACAGTTCCTTCTCGAAGTTGAACAGGAACAGGCGCACCCGCGCGCGCGCCACCGGGTCGCCGGGCATCAACTGCGGGTGCGGAAAACGCTCGTCGATGTACTCGTTGATGATGTGCGACTCGTACAGGATCAGGTCGCGCTCGACCAGGATCGGCACCTCGTTGTACGGGTTCATCAACGCGATGTCTTCGGGCTTGGCGAACAGGTCGACATCGCGGATTTCGAAGTCCATGCCTTTTTCGAACAGCACGAACCGGCAGCGGTGTGAATAGGGGCAGGTGGTTCCGGAATAAAGCACCATCATGGGGGTGGGCTCCTGGTCAGCAGCGCGACGTGACCGTCGCTCCAAAAGGGTCCAAGCGCAGCGACCCTTACGGGCCGACTGCGCTCGGGCGCGGCACGGCAGGCTCGCCGCGCCAACGTGCGGTTACTTGATGTCTTTCCAGTACGCGGCATTCAGGCGCCACGCAATTACCGTGAACACGGACAGGAACAGCAGCACGAATACACCCAGACGCACACGCTGGCCTTCATGGGGCTCGCCCATCCATTGCATGAAGGCCACCAGGTCGGCCATCGCCTCGTTGTACTGGGTGGGTGTCATCGTGCCCGCGCTCAAGGGCTCGAAATTCTTGAAGACATGATGCGTCTTGCTCGGATCGTGCGGGTCCTTCTCGGTGGCGAACACCGCGCGCTGCTGTCCCTGCAGTTCCCACAATACATGCGGCATGGCCGCGTTCGGGAAGACCAGATTGTTCCAGCCGGTCAGCGTGCTGTCGTCGCGGTAGAAGGTGCGCATGTAGGTGTAGAGGTAATCCGCCCCACTGCCGCCGTTGCCCGCCCGCGAGCGCGCCACGACGGTCAGGTCCGGCGGCGCAGCACCGAACCAGTCCTTCGCCTGCACCGGATTCATGGTGATGGCCATCGTGTCGCCCACCTTCTTTCCGGCGAACAGCAAGTTGTTCTTGATCTGCTCCTCGGTCAGCCCGATATCCAGCATGCGGTTGTAGCGCATGTATTCGGCCGAATGGCAGTTCAGACAGTAGTTGACGAAAAGCCGTGCGCCGTTCTGCAATGCCGGCAGACTGGTGACGCGTTCAGTGGGGAACTTGTCCAAAGGTGCACCGCCGCCTGCGGCATGGGCTGCGGTCAACATGCCCATCGCGAGCAGCAGTCCCAGAAAGAATTTCTTCGTCATTGTTTGCTCCGCTGGACCCGTTCAGTGAGCGTGAAAGACCACGCGCTCAGGCACCGGCTTGAAGGTGCCGATGCGGCTCCACCACGGCATCAGCAGGAAGAACCCGAAATAGAACAGGGTGCCGACCTGCGACACGAGCGTACCCATGTCGGAAGGCGGCTTGATGCCCAGATAGCCGAGCACCAGGAAGTTGATGATGAAGATGCCGTACAGCCACTTGTTCCAGCCCGGTCTGTAGCGGATCGACTTGACCGGGCTGCGATCCAGCCAGGGCAGCGGGAACAACACGATCACCGCCACGCCCATGACCACCACGCCCCAGAACTTGGCATCGAAGGTCTTGAGCAACACAGCCACCACGGCCGCGGCCACCAGCGGCAACCATTTCCAGACGCCCTTGAGCCCGCCGAACAGGAATGCCAGCACGCCGGCCGCGCCGACCAACACGGCGAGCACGTTCACGAACGGGTCGGTCACCGCACGCAACATCGAGTAGTAGGGCGTGAAGTACCACACCGGGGCAATGTGCGCCGGTGTCTTCAGCGCATCGGCGGGAATGAAATTGTTGTACTCGAGGAAATAGCCGCCCATTTCCGGCGCAAAGAAGATGATCGCGCTGAAGATCATCAGGAACACGCTCACGCCGAAGATGTCGTGCACGGAGTAGTAGGGGTGGAACGGAATGCCGTCCAGCGGGATGCCGGTCTTCGGATCCTTCTTTGCCTTGATCTCGACGCCGTCGGGATTGTTCGAGCCCACTTCATGCAGCGCGATGATGTGGGCCACCACCAGACCGAGCAGCACCAGCGGCACGGCAATCACATGGAACGCGAAAAAGCGGTTCAGCGTCGCGTCGCCGACCACGTAGTCACCGCGGATCAGCAGCGACAAGTCCGGGCCGATGAACGGAATCGCGGCAAACAGGTTGATGATGACCTGCGCGCCCCAAAAGGACATCTGGCCCCAGGGCAGCAGGTAGCCCATGAAGGCCTCGGCCATCAGGCACAGGAAGATGGCACAGCCGAAGACCCAGATCAGTTCGCGCGGCTTCTGGTAACTGCCGTAGATCAGCCCGCGCCACATGTGCAGGTAAACGACGATGAAGAAGGCGCTGGCGCCGGTGGAATGCATGTAGCGGATGAGCCAGCCCCAGGGCACATCGCGCATGATGTACTCGACCGACGTGAAGGCCAGCGCCGCGTCGGGCTTGTAGTGCATCGTCAGAAAGATGCCGGTGACGATCTGGATGACCAGCACCAGCAGCGACAGCGAGCCAAAGATGTACCAGAAGTTGAAACTCTTCGGCGCGTAGTACTCCGACATGTGCTCCTTGAAGAGCTTGGTGGCCGGGAACCGGTTGTCCACCCATGTCATCACCTGCTGCGCCGCCGATGCGCCGGCCGGCGCTTGCTTGAATTCAGCCATGTCGATCCCTGTGATTCGTGCGTCGCCGCTCAGGCCTTGCTGTCGTCGCCGATCAGCAACGTGGTGTCGGACAGATACATGTGCGGCGGCACCTCGAGATTGTCCGGCGCAGGCTTGTTCTTGTAGACCCGCCCGGCCATGTCGAAGGTCGAGCCGTGGCAGGGGCACAAGAAACCGCCATGCCAGTCATCGGGCAGCGAAGGCTGCGCCCCGGGCGTGAACTTGTCGCTCGGCGAACAGCCCAGGTGCGAGCAGATGCCCACGGCCACGAAGACCTCGGGCTTGATCGAACGCGGCACGTTGCGCGCATACTCGGGTGTCAGTTCCGACGGGTTGCGCTTGGAAAAAGGGTCAGCCACCAGCGGCTCGGTCAGCTTCAACGAGGCCAGTTGCTCTTCTGTGCGGCGCACGATCCACACCGGCTTGCCACGCCATTCGACGGTCATTTTCTCACCGGGGCGCAAGCTGCTGATGTCGGCCTGCACCGGCGCACCCGCCGCCTTGGCGCGCTCGGACGGCGCGAAGCTGCTGACAAAGGGCACCGCCACCGCGGCGCCTCCCACGGCGCCCGCTCCACAGGTAATGGCAATCCAGGTACGCCGGCCTGAATCGACTTTGGCCTCACTCATGCTTTCCCTCTGCTCCGATGCTGGTGTGCGGGTCAACCTCAGATTCTATCCGAGGCCTTCATGCGCCCCGCCGTGGCTGGCTGCCCAGACACAGCAAGATGGGCGGCGCTGGGGGCCATCAGGTCTGGACGATACTGCGCGTCGCGCGGGCCCTCCGCTGGCGCGTCACTCAATCACAAGGAGATTGCGATATGGGCTTTGCAACCGAGTTCAGGCAGTTCGCGCTGAAGGGCAATGTCGTCGACCTGGCAGTGGGCGTCATCATCGGCGGCGCCTTCGGCAAGATCGTCGACTCGCTGGTGGGTGATGTCGTCATGCCGGCCGTGGGTGCGATAACCGGCGGCGTTGACTTCAGCAACCACTTCATCGGGCTTGCCGGCCAGACGGCGACCACGCTGGCCGAGGCGAAGAAGGCCGGCGCCGTGCTCGCCTACGGCAACTTCGTCACCGTGGCGCTGAATTTCGCGATCCTGGCCTTCATCATCTTCATCATGGTGCGGCAGATCAACAGGCTGAAGCAGGCCGAGCCGCCGCCCCCGCCGCCGGCGACGCCGGAAGACGTGGCGCTGCTGCGCGAGATTCGTGATGCATTGAGGAAATAGCACGCTTGCTCCGCGTGGCGGGGTCCAGTGCGCCGGTGGGACGCCGATGCATGTCGGATACTGATCCCCCCCATGAGCCCATCACCCGCTTTAGGCCTGCCCACGGCCATCGAAGCCGCCGTTCACCGCGTAAAGCGGGCTGCGCGTGGCGCAGCCGAGCGCGCCGTGGACAGCCTGGGCGTATCGGGGCTGGCATCGGCCAACGCCTCCCAGCGAGACAACCTGCTCGCCGCGCAATTCGAACTGAACCGCAAGCTGGCCATCTTCTGCAACAGTTTCGACGACACGCTGGACCAGCGTGTTGTACGGGAAGTGCAACCGCGCGGCTCGACGCTGGGCGCGCGCAGCGAAACCAGCTGGGATGCGCTGAGTCTGATGGACGACCAGGAGATGGAACTCCAGCTCTCGGCCGAGCGTCTGGGCCTGCAGATCGCCAGTGACTGCGAGCTCGAGCAGCGAGAGCTCGACGCCTTCGTCGTCTCGTTGCTGCAAGGCAGCAGCGACGCGCCGCGCAACCCGCTGCGACCCGAGGTGATCGGCAACGCCCTGATCCGCGGCATCGGCCAGATCACCGAGCGCGACGAACTGCGAAAGGTGCTGGCGGCCGAACTCGGCCGATCACTGTCGGCCTCAATGGCCGAGACCTACGCCGCCATTGTCAAGGACATGCGCGCCGCGGGCCTGATACCGGCGGCGCCGAGCCTGCGCACTACCGGCCGCGACACGCGCTTCGGAAACACGGGACCGGGCTACGACTCGACGAGCCGGCCGACCGGTCTGGAGGACAGTGGGGCGCAGGCCGGCTTCGGCCGAAGCACCAGCCAGTCAAGCTTCGGCCACAGTACCGATCAGGGTCGCTTCGGCGCAGGCGAGGGGCGCGCAACGACAAACGGTCACGCCCCGCAGGGCACGCCACTCGGCCACGTCGACGCCGGTCTGATGACGCTGATCCGCCGGCTGGCCTTCGTCGACATCGGCCCGGGCGCCGATGATTCCGGCTTCGCGCCGGAATTGGGGTTGGGCCAGACAGGCATCGGCGGCTTCGGCCGCGGTGGTGCAGCGGCCTTGCCGGTGGCCCCCAATCTGATCCGCACGCACCGCAACGAGCTGCGCCAGGCCTCGAATGGTTCGCTCGATCACATGGTGATCGATGTCATCGGCAGCCTGTTCGACCAGATCCTGTCCGATCCGAAAGTGCCACCGCAGATGGCGCGGCAGATCGCCCGCCTGCAACTGCCGGTGTTGCGCGCTGCACTCGGCGACCCGAGCTTCTTCTCTTCTCGCAAGCACCCCGTGCGGCGCTTTGTCAACCGCATCGCCTCGCTGGGCAGCGGCTTCGAGGATTTCGAGTCCAAATCGGGCCAGGACTTCGTGGCACTGGTGCGCGATCTGGTTCAGGAAATCGTCGAAGGCGATTTCGACCAGATCGAAGTCTACGAGCAGAAGCTCTCGGTGCTGGAAAGCTTCGTCGTCGAGCAAGCGCGGCGTGAGGTGCAGGAACAGGGCGATGCGGCCACCTTGTTGGCCGAGAAGGAGACGGCCCTGCGGCTGCAGCAGCGTTACGCGCGGCAGCTGCATGCGCTGCTCACGCCGCTGCCGGTGGCCGACTTCGTGCGCGACTTCATCAGCCAGGTGTGGAGCCAGACTCTGATGCGCGCGGCGCGGCTCGACGGGGCCGAAAGCACACGTGTCAAGCGCCTGCGCCACGCCGGGCGCGAGCTGTTCATGAGCGTGCAGCCCAAGGGCTCGCCCGAGCATCGCAAGACCTTCCTGCTGCAGTTGCCCACGCTGATGAAGGAGCTGAACGAGGGCATGGACCTCATCGGCTGGCCGGAATCGGCGAAGAAGACCTTCTTCGGGCTGCTGCTGCCGGCGCATGCCGAGTCTCTGAGGGGCGAAGCGCTGCGCACGCTGGACTACAACCTGCTGGCCCGACAGGTGGACGGCGCGCTCGGCGAGGCCATGCCCAGCGCCGAGGAGCTGCCTCCGCCACAGGCGCACATACCGGTGCTGCGTGACGAGGTCCTCGAACCGCACTTCTCAGCCGAAGAGGCACAGCGCATCGGGCTGATGGACGAAAGCGCGGTCAACTGGGACGGCAAGGTCGACATAGACCTGAGCGCCGAACCGGAGCCGGCCGAAGGCGAGATGGACATTGCCGGCCTGCCCAAGGCCGAAGCCGCCGAACCGAGCAGCGGCAAGTCGCTGGCCGACCATGTGCAGATCGGCTTTGCCTACCAGATGCATCTGGACGACAAGTGGCAGAAGGTGCGGTTGAGCCACGTCAGCCCGGGGCGGGCGTTTTTCGTCTTCACACGTGGCAGCCGCCACAAGCGCACCATCTCGATGACCCATCGCATGCTGGTGCGGCTGTGCGACACCGGCCGTATGCGCGCTTTCGAAAGCGGCTACCTGATCGAGCGCGCCACCGCGCGCGCGCGGCGTCAGCTGGCGGCGATGGGCGCCGGCGCTCCGGCCTGAACCTGCGCACCGTCGACGAGACGGCGCGCCATGCGCAGCGCCGCCTTCAGGCTCGAGGCATCGGCCTGGCCGGTGCCGGCGATGTCGAAGGCCGTGCCGTGGTCCGGACTGGTGCGCACGAAAGGCAGGCCGAGCGTGACGTTGACACCTTGATCGACCCCCAGATATTTCACTGGGATCAACCCATGGTCATGGGTCATCGCCACCACCAGGTCGAATTCACCGGCATGACCGGGAGCATGTCGTGCGCGCATGAACACGGTATCGGGCGCAAAGGGGCCGTGGACATCGATGCCAAGCCGGCGCGCTTCGGCGATGGCCGGCGCGATGAAGCGAATTTCCTCGTCGCCGAACAGACCGGCCTCGCCCGCGTGCGGGTTCAGCCCGGCCACCGCAATGCGCGGCTGCCGTTGTCCCCAGGCCGCGCTGGACGTGTGCGCGATGCGGATCGTCTGCAGGACCGACTCGAAGCTCACCAGATCCACTGCACGGCGCAAGGCCACGTGGATGCTGACCAGCACCACGCGCAGTTCGTCGTTGGCCAGCATCATGCGCACCGGCGGCGCAGTGGCGCCCGGCGGCGCGGCCATCTCCTGCAGCATTTCCGTATGCCCGGGGAAGTCGATGCCCGCAGCGGCCAGCGCTTCCTTGTGCAGCGGCGCAGTGACCACGGCGCTGGCTTGACCGCCCTGCACCAGACGCACCGCGCTTTCGATGCAACATGCCGCGGCGGCGCCACAGTGCGCATGCACGCGGCCCCAGGGCAGCGCCGCCAGATCGTTTGGCAGCCCATCGGGTTGCAGCACGGCCAGACAACCGTCCGGCACCGCCGCCAGGTCGGCCGGTGCTTCGATGCGCGCCAGCACCAGCGTGCGGTCCAGCGCCCGCACGGCGCGGCGCAGCACCTGCACGTCGCCGACCACCACGCAGTTTCCGGCAGCACCTTCGAGGAAGGCGCGCACGATGATCTCGGGGCCGATGCCGCAGGCATCGCCCAGCGTCAGCAACAGCGGCTTGGTGGACATGCGCCATTGTGGATCGAGCCGGCGCCGCGCCACCGATAATGCAAAGCCCGACGCCGGATCCCGGCGCGAGCCCACGAACCGCCGACACGCCACCCTCGACGATGCGCAAGCTCTGGCTTCTCTTCGCCCAGACGGTGACCGTCGGACTGGGGCTTTGGTTCGTGATTGCCGCGCTGCGGCCGCATTGGCTGCCGCTGCCGTCCGCTGCGCCATCGGCGCCAGCCATCGTCGCCACCGCGCCGGCTGCGTCGCCGCTGCCCAGTGCGCCAACGGCCGCGCCCACCGGCAGCTACAGCCAGGCCGCCAAGCGCGCCGCGCCAGCGGTCGTCAGCATCGTCGCCAGCAAGACGGCGCGTGATCGCGGGCCCGGCGAGGACGCCTGGTTGCGCTTCTTCTTCGGCAACGGCCGAACGTCGCCGCAGCCACAGGTGGGACTGGGCTCGGGCGTGATCGTGTCCGCCGACGGCTACCTGTTGACCAACAACCACGTGGTCGAAGGCGCCAGCGACATCGAGGTGCAGCTGGTTGACGGCCGCCAAGCCACGGCGCGCCTGGTCGGCACCGACCCCGAAACCGATCTGGCGCTGCTTCAGATCAGGCTCGACAAGTTGCCGGTCATCACGCTTGGCGATGTCGCCGCCGTGCAGGTGGGCGACGTGGTGTTGGCCATCGGCAACCCCTTCAACGTCGGGCAGACGGTGACCTCGGGCATCGTCAGCGCAATGGGGCGCAACCGGCTCGGGCTGTCGACCTTCGAGAACTTCATCCAGACCGACGCGGCCATCAACCCGGGCAATTCGGGCGGCGCGCTGGTGGATTTCAGCGGCCAGCTGATCGGCATCAACACCGCCATCTACAGCCGTAGCGGCGGCAACATGGGCATCGGCTTTGCCATTCCTGTGGACAGCGCGCGGCTGGTGATGGACGCGCTGCTGCGCGACGGGCGCGTCACGCGCGGATGGATCGGCGTGGAGCCCCGCGATCTGACCCCCGAGCTGGCGGCCAGCCTGGGCCTGCGCGTGCGCAAAGGCGTGCTCATCACCGGCGTGCTGCAGGATGGGCCGGCCAGCCGCGGCGGCATGCGTCCCGGCGACGTGGTGGTGGGCATCGCCGGTGCGGAAGTCACCAATACGGCACAGCTGCTGGCCGCGGTGGCCGCGCTGAAGCCACAAAGCGAAGCCAGCGTGGCGGTGCAGCGCGGCGAGCAGCACCTGGACCTGAAGCTGCTGGTGGCGCTCAGGCCGCAGGCGCAGCGCCGCGCGCCCGAGTAGGCTCGCAGCGATCAGGAAACGGTGGTATCGGCTTTGCTGTCCGGTACCTGGGTCCGCTTGACGAAGAGCTGCGACATCCAGATGCCGAACTCGTAGAGCAGGCACATCGGAATCGCCAGCGCCAGCTGCGAAACCACGTCCGGCGGCGTGATGATGGCCGAAAGGACGAAGGCCCCGACGATGAAATAGCCGCGCCACTGCTTCAGCTTCTCGACGCTGACCACGCCCAGCCTGACCAGCACCACCACCGCCACCGGCACCTCGAATGCCGCGCCGAAGGCGATGAACATGGTCATGACGAAGCTCAGGTAGGCCTCGATGTCAGGCGCCGCCGTGATGCTCGTCGGCGCAAAGCCCTGGATGAACTTGAACACCTGGCCGAAAACGAAGAAGTAGCTGAAGGCCACGCCCATAAAGAACAGCAGCGTGCTCGACACCACCAAGGGCAGCACCATTCTCTTCTCGTGGCTGTACAGCCCCGGCGCGACGAAGGCCCACACCTGGTACAGCACCACCGGCAGCGCGATCATGAAGGCGGCCAGCATGGTGATCTTCAACGGCACCATGAACGGCGAGATCACGTTCGTGGCAATGAGCGTGGCGCCAGCCGGCAGGTTGGCCACCAGCGGCGCGGCCAGCAAGTCGTACAACGGTCCGGGGCCCGGCCAGAGCATCAATCCGGCGAACACGATGCCGACGGCAATCAGCGCGCGGATCATGCGATCGCGCAATTCGACCAGATGCGAGACGAAGGGCGCCTCGCTGCCTTCGAGTTCGTCGCGCGGCTTGTCGTTATCGCTCATCAACGGGGCTTCACGCCGGGCGGACGGAATCGCGCCACGCGCGCCGCCCCGGACTGCGCCCGGGTGCGGATGCCCTGGCGCTGCTTGTACCACTGCGGCGTGGCGCCGCGCTTCAGCCGCCAGCGCTTGTTCGGGTGCTTGTAGTGCGGCGGCGCCGGCGTCATGCCCTCATGCAACGTGGCCGGTCCGTCCAGGCCCGCCTTGGCGTCGGACCATTCCGACTCGAAGGACGCATTGGCCTGCTTGACTTCGTCGTTGACGCTCTTTTCCACATCGCGCGCCGCATCCTCGAACTGCGTCTTCATCTTCTTCAGTTCGTCGAGTTCGATCGAGCGGTTGACCTCTGCCTTCACGTCGGCCACGTAGCGCTGCGCCTTGCCCAGCATGTGGCCGACGGTGCGCGCCACGCGCGGCAGCTTCTCGGGGCCGATGACGATCAGCGCCACCGCACCGATGAGCGCGATCTTGTCGAAACCGAAGTCGATCATGCGTGTTCAGGCCGGCGCGAGCCTGTCCTGGCGGCAGGCAGGCTCACGCGGAATCAGGATTTGCTGCGCGCCTCGACGTCCACCGTGTTGGCGTCGGTGGTCTTCTGTGTGCCGACCTGTTGCACCGGCGCATTCGACGCAGCGTCGTCGCCGGCCTCGCTGCCGCTCTTCACGCCGTCCTTGAAGCCCTTGACCGCGCCACCGAGATCCGCGCCGATGTTCTTCAGCTTCTTGGTGCCGAAGATCAACACCACGACCAACAACACGATCAGCCAGTGCCAGATGCTGAACGAACCCATGACATTTCTCCTGCAAAGCAAACAAGGATTCTAGGGGACCCGGTCTGTAAAGGGCCCGGTCTAACCCTTTGACCAGGGGCGCGGCCCGCCCATGACATGCATGTGGAGGTGCGGCACTTCCTGGCGCCCATCGTCGCCGGTGTTGATCAGTGTGCGGAAACCATTCACCACGCCCAGTTCGCGCATCAGCTTCGGCGCCAGCGCCAGCATGCGGCCCAGCAGCGCATCGTGCTCGGGCCCGACATCGTAAAGCGTGGTGATGTGCACTTTCGGGATGATCAGCACATGCACCGGCGCCCAGGGGTTGATGTCGTGGAAGACCAGCAACTCCGCGTCCTCGAAAGCCTTCTTCGATGGAATCTGGCCGGCAACGATCTTGCAGAAGATGCAGTTCGGGTCATGGCTCATGAAGGCTCTCAGTTCGGCATTGCCAGGTTGGCATTGAGGTTCATCCAACCGCGCACGATGCGGTAGAGGAACCAGATCGAGATCACGGTCCACGCCAGCCAGCCAGGCACGATGAACAGGAACCACAGCGGCGCGGTCACCAGGTACAGGCCACCGGCCCACAGCACGGTGCGGATACGCCAGCTGAAGTGCGACTCCTGCCAGGTGCCTGCGGCCGCGTCCTTCTTCACCAGATCGATGACGAAGGCCACGATCAGCAGCGCGATGCTGGCCTGCGCGCCAGGCATCACCGCCGCCACCGCCACGATCAGGTGCAGCAGATAGCTGACATGGCCCACGGTCTTCAGCGAGGCCTGCTCCTCGCTGAGTTCGATGCGCTCCTCATTCATTCGACTGTCCTCCACGCGTTGCGCTCCGGGATTCGCGCTTGGGAACGGCCCAGCGCGCTCATGTGCCCTCGCCCTCCCGCGTCTTCAGCTTGCGCGCCGCAAACTCCTCCAGCCCCGACAGGCCCTCGCGGCGCTCGAGTTCGGCCAGCACATCGGCCGGCCGCAGATCGAAGTGCGCCAGCAAGAGCATCGTGTGGAACCACAGGTCGGCCACTTCATAGACGACCTTGTCGCGGTCGCCATCCTTCGCGGCCATCACTGTTTCGGTGGCTTCCTCGCCCACCTTCTTCAAGATGGCGTCGCCTCCCTTGGAAAACAAGCGCGCGACATAGCTCTTGTCGGGGTCGCCGCCGCGGCGTGCGTCGATCACCGCGGCCAGCCGGGCCAGCGTGTCGTTGCCGCTCATCGGTAGATCCTCTCCGGGTCGAGCAGCACCGGCTCGACCTCGCGCCACTGCCCGTCCTCGAACTTCGAGAAGAAACAGCTGTGCCGGCCGGTATGGCAGGCGATGCCCGGCGCGTGGCCGAGCTGGGTCACCTTCAGTAGCAGCACATCGTGATCGCAATCGAGCCGCATCTCGTGCACCTGCTGGAAATGGCCGGATTCTTCGCCCTTGTGCCACAACCGCTGGCGCGAGCGGCTCCAATACACCGCCTGGCCACGCGCCACCGTGAGCGCCAGTGCCTCCCGGTTCATGTAGGCGAACATCAGCACGTCGCCGCTGCTTCGTTCCTGGGCGATCACCGGCAGCAGGCCTTGTGCATCCCATTTCACCTGATCGAGCCATTCCATCGGGGCAGTTTAACAATCAGCCCCGGTGCGTGGCACCGGCAAAGCCTCGTTCGGCGGCAAACCATTGCAGCACCGGGATCGTGCCCGGCAGCACCGGCCGCACCTGCACCGGCAGTGCCTGCCAGGCCATGCGCTGGCCTTCACGCATCTGCAGCTCGCCACGCCAATCGTGGACCTTGCAGAAGTGCAGCCGCACCCGAGCGTGCTCATAGTCCACCAGCTCGACCTTCCAGGGCACTGGCGTGCCGATATCGATGCCCAGTTCCTCGTGCAGCTCGCGCTGCAGGGCCTGGGCCACGCTCTCGCCAGCCTCGAGCTTGCCGCCGGGGAATTCCCAATAGCCGGCATAGACCTTGCCTTCGGGCCGGCTGGTCAGCAGAAAGCGGCCCTCGGCGTCGATCAACACCCCCACCGCCACGTCGACCGGCGCGCGCTCGGCAGCAGTGGTCAAGCGTGATGCCTTCCGGAATAGTCCTTGGCGAACTGGTAGGCCACGCGGCCGGAGCGCGAACCGCGCTCCAGCGCCCACACGAGGCTTTCGGGTCGAGCCGCCGCGATGGCCGCCTCGTCCACGCCGAATCCGCGCAACCACTGCGCCACGATCGCCAGGTATTCGGCCTGCGTGAAGGGGTAGAAGCTGACCCACAGGCCGA
>JAHECC010000047.1 GCA_024641965.1 Rubrivivax sp. | reverse complement strand
TCAATTGTAGTGTGAATTCCCTTTGAAATCAATTGCTTATGCCGGCGGATCGCGCGCTGCGCGGCGTCGGCGGTGAGAAAGACCTTGAGCGTGGCCGAAGGAAACACCACCGTGCCCATGTCACGCCCGTCGGCCACCAGCCCGGGCGTGCGCCTGAAGGCCAGTTGCAGGCCGTGCAGGGCCTCGCGCACGGCGGGCAGCGCCGATACGCGCGAGGCTGCCGCGCCGATGGATTCCTGGCGCAGCGCGTCGTTCACGACCACGGCGCGCAGCACGATGTCGGCACCGTCGAAGCGCAGGTCCAGGCCCGAGGCGATGCGCGCCAGCGCCGGTGCGTCGTCCAGCGCCACGCCGTCCAGTGTGGCCGCCAGCGCCGTGGCACGGTACAACGAGCCCGAATCGAGCAGGTGGTAACCCAGCCGCGCCGCCAGCGCCGAGGCCAGCGTGCCCTTGCCCGAGGCGGTGGGCCCGTCGACGGTGATCACCGGCACGTCCTCGGGCGCGGCGCTGACCACGCCGAACAGCGTCTCGAAGTAGTCCGGAAAGGTCTTGGCCACACAGCGCGGATCGAGGATGCGCAGCGGCACGCCGGGTCGGTCGACTGCCAATGTGCCCGCCAGCGCATTGAAGGCGGCCAGCGACAGGCACATCGCCATGCGGTGGTCGTCGTAGGTGTGCAAAGCGGTGGCCCGCCATTGCGTCGGCGGCGTGATGGTGATGTAGTCCTGGCCTTCGACGACCTCGGCGCCGAGCTTGCGCAATTCGGCGCTCATGGCGGCGATACGGTCGGTTTCCTTGACACGCCAGCTACCAATGTTGTGAAGTCGCGTCGGCGCATCGGCGTAAAGCGCCATCACTGCCAGCGTCATCGCCGCATCGGGCATGTGGTTGCAATCCAGGTCCAGCGCGCGCAGCGGCCAGGCGCCGCGCGACACCTGCAGGCCGTTGGCACCGGAATGCACTTTCGCTCCCATCGCCCGGGCTGCGTCGACGAAGCGAATGTCGCCCTGGATCGAGTCGGCGCCGACGCCTTCGATGCGCAACGGTGCACCGCCATGCGCGGCGATCGCACCCAGCGCGATGAAATATGACGCCGACGAAGCGTCGCCTTCGACGTGGATCTCTCCGGGCGAGACATAGCGGCTGCCGCGCGGCACGACGAAGCGCTGCCAGTGCTGATGCCCGACCTCGATGCCGAAGCATTTCAGCAGCTTCAACGTGATCTCGACATAGGGCCTGGAGATCAGCTCGCCCTGTACCTCGATGACGATGTCGTGGTTCTGGCTGACCAGCGGCAGCGCCAGCAGCAACGCGCTCAGGAACTGGCTCGACACGTCGCCGCGCACCCGGATCGGCGCGTCGGTGCGCAGCGTGCCGCCGGCCTCGCCGTGCACGCGCAGCGGCGGATAGCCGCTCTGGCCGAGATCGTCGATGCGGCAGCCCAGCGCGCGCAGCGAGTCGACCAGATCGCCGATCGGCCGCTCGTGCATGCGCGGCACGCCCGACAGATCGAAACGGCCGCCTTGTGTGGCAGCCAGCAGCGCCAGCACGGCGGTCAGCGGACGCATGGCCGTGCCGGCGTTGCCCAGGAAGAGATCGGCCCGATGCTCGTGCAATCGGGCACCCAGTCCGGTGATGCGCAGCGCGCCCTTGGCCTCTTCCTGCACCGCACAGCCCAGCGCCCGCAGCGCCTCGAGCATGACCTGCGTGTCCTCGGACTGCAGCGGTTCGTGCACCAGCGTGCTGCCTTCGGCCAGTGCGGCCAGCAGAAGCACGCGGTTGGAGATGCTTTTCGAGCCCGGCAGGCGTACCGTGCCCGAGACACCACGCAGTGGCGGCAAGTCCAGGAAGGGCAGATCGAACATCGGGGTAGGCGACGACAGCGTCGGATGACGGTGTGCGTCGGGTCAGCGCGGCAGGGGTGGCTTGGGCGAACTCATCTGCCACTGGCCGCGGCCTTCGGCGGCCACGCGCAGCAGCTCTTCCAGCGCCGGACCGTTGCTGGCCAGCACTGCGCTCTCCAGTGCATCGAGCGACTGGCGGAAGCGTTGCGACTGCTTCAGCACTTCTTCGCGATTGGCCATCAGGATGTCGCGCCACATGGTCGGGTCGCTGGCGGCGATGCGCGTGAAATCGCGAAACCCCGGTCCGGCCAGCGACAGCAGGTCGCGCCCCGCCGGCTGGTTGAGCACGCTGCCGAAGTAGGCAAAGGCCAGCAGGTGGGGTAGGTGGCTCACTGCGGCAAAGGCGCTGTCGTGGTTCTCGGGCGTCATCTTCAGCACCTGCGCGCCGATCGCCGACCAGATGTCGGTGGCTTTTTGCACCAGCTGCGGCGCAGTCTGCGGCAGTGGCGTCAGGATCACCTGCCGGCCGCTGTAAAGCGCCGCATCGGCGTTGCGGATACCCGCGGCCTCCTTGCCTGCGATCGGATGCGCCGGCACGAAACTGCTCACGCGCTCGCGTAGTGCGCGCCGCGCGGCATCAACGACATCGCGTTTGGTGCTGCCCACGTCCATCACCAGCACCCCCGGTTCCACCAGGTGCCGGATGGCCTTGAGCGTGGTTTCGGTGGCCGCAACAGGCACGGCCAGCAGCACCAGGTCGGAGCCGGCCACGGCCTGCAGCGCGGAATCGGCCACGACATCGATGACACCCATGCGCAGAGCCCGTTCGGTGGTCGACGGTGACTTGCTGTAGCCGACGACGCGCTTGACCAGTGCGCCACGCTTCAGCGCCAGCGCGAAGGAGCCACCCATGAGGCCGCAACCGATGATGCCCAACTGCTCGAACATCAGTCGCCCTCAGTGAGCGTCAACCGGATAGGTGCCCAGCACCTTGAAGAACGCGCAGGCTGCGCGCAGCTCCTGCATGGCCGCCGCGACGTGGGGCTGATCGGGGTGGCCGTCGAGGTCGACATAGAAGTAGTACTCCCACTGGCCGGAGCGGGCCGGGCGTGACTCGAAGCGTGTCATCGACACGCCATGCGCCTTCAACGGCACGAGCATGTCGTGCACCGCGCCAGGGCGGTTGTGCACCGACACGACCAGGCTGGTGCAATCGTGGCCGCTGGCCTTGGGTGCAGGATGCTGCTCGGGGTGGGTGACGATGGCAAAGCGCGTGCGATTGTGGGCATCGTCCTGGATCGCCGGCGCGACCACATGCAAGCCGTATTCGCTGCCCGCGCGCGTGCTGGCGATGGCCGCCAGCGAGTCGTCCGTCGCTGCCTGGCGCGCGCCCTCGGCATTGCTCAGCGCAGGACGCCGCTCGGCCTGCGGCAGGTGCTGACTGAGCCAGCCATTGCACTGCGCCAGCGCCTGCGGATGCGCCAGCACCGCTTGAATGCCGTCGACGCGGTTCTCGCGGCGCAGCAGGTTGTGGCGCACGAACAGGCTGGTCTCGCCGATGATGAACAGCGGCGTATGCAGGAACAGGTCGAGCGAGCGGGCGACCACGCCTTCAGTGGAGTTCTCCACCGGCACCACACCGAAGTCGGCAGCGCCTGCGCTGGTGCTGCGAAATACCTCGTCGATGCTGTTGCAGGGCACGCGGTCGATCGACGAGCCGAAGAATCCCAGCGCGGCTTCTTCGCTAAAGGTGCCGGCCGGGCCGAGGTAGGCCACGCGCATGCGCCGCTCCAGCGAACGGCAGGCCGACATGATCTCGCGCCAGATGGGCGCCACGCTGGCTGAGTTCAGGGGGCCTTTGTTGGTGGTTTTCAGGCCGTCGATGACCTGGGCTTCGCGCTCCGGGCGGAAGACGACCCCACCGCTGAGCTTCTTCAGTTCGCCCACCTGCAAGGCCAGCGCGGCACGCCGGTTCAGCAGGCCCAGCAGCTCGCGGTCGACGGCGTCGATCTGCGCGCGCAGGGCCAGCAGCGTGGCGTCGGGTTCTTCAGCCTGGGAGCTCAAAGCCGCCCTCGCTTGGACTGCAGTGACACAGCCACGGGCCGCAGGTCGGCTTTGCGTGGATGCACTTACTTGCTCGCTGCCTTGGCCGGCGGTTTGGCGGCAGCCTTGGGCGCGGCGGTGCCCGCGGTGCCGGGTGCGGCGGCGCCCAGGGTCGTGCGCACCTGCTGCTCCAGTTCCCGCAGCTTCGGCTCGACGATGGGTCGCACATCGGTCAT
Source organism: Rubrivivax sp. (assembly GCA_024641965.1). Classification (GTDB taxonomy): domain Bacteria; phylum Pseudomonadota; class Gammaproteobacteria; order Burkholderiales; family Burkholderiaceae_C; genus Rubrivivax. Next base: position 20,324 of record JAHECC010000047.1, on the reverse strand, counting down.
CAGCTTTTGCATGTAGCTGCTTTGCATCTCGCCACTGAGCTGCTGGAATTTCTTGTTCACCGGTGATTCGAACCAGGCCACGAGCTGCTTCAACTCGTCCTCAGTGAACTTGTCGGCCATCGCCGCGCCCAGCGTCGACGGCGCCAGGCCGATGGCACGCTCGCGCACTGGCGGGTAGGTCTCATCGACGTAGCGCTTGGCATCGGCTTCGATGTTCTTGCCGAGGGCTTCACGTTTGTCCGCGGGCGCCTGCGTCTGCAGCACGCGCCCGACTTCCTGCATCATCTGCGCGGCGGGCCGCTCGACGATGCTGCGCGCGGCCATCTCGATGCCGGGCTGCTGCAGCAGCAGCAACTTGTCCACCAGGGCTTGCTTGGCCGGCGACACGGCGGTCTGCGCCTGTGCCGATGCACCCAAGGCGAGCAGCATTGCGCACAGAAGTTTGCGGGACATCACGGTTTGTTCTCCTCGCCGGCAGGACCGGCATCGGTTTCAGGGTCGCCATTGGCGTCGTTGGATTCGTTGGCATCGTTCTCGACGATGCGCTGCAGGCCCGACAGCGTGTCGCCGTCGTCCAGCCCGATCAGCGTCACGCCCTGCGTGGCGCGGCCGAGCTCGCGGATTTCCGACACGCGGGTGCGCACGAGCACACCCTTGTCGGTGATGAGCATGATCTCGTCGTCGGGGCGCACCAATGTGGCGGCCACCACCTTGCCGTTGCGCGCAGTCTGCTGGATCGCGATCATGCCCTTGGTACCTCGGCCATGGCGCGTGTATTCGAGGATGCTGGTGCGCTTGCCGTAGCCGTTTTCGGTGGCGGTGAGCACGCTCTGCGTCTCGTCCTCGGCCACCAGCATGGCGATGACGCACTGGCCTTCCTCGAGGTTCATGCCGCGCACGCCACGTGCCTGGCGGCCCATCGCGCGCACGTCGTCCTCATCGAAGCGCACTGCCTTGCCGCCATCGCTGAAAAGCATCACGTCGTGCGTGCCGTCGGTGAGCGCAGCGCCGATCAGGTAGTCGCCATCGTCCAGGTCGACGGCGATGATGCCGGCCTTGCGCGGGTTGCTGAATTCGGTCAGCGCCGTCTTCTTCACCGTGCCCAGCGCGGTGCACATGAAGATGAAGTGGGTTTCGGGGAAGACGCGGAACTCGCCCGTCAGCGGCAGCACGACGGTGATTTTCTCGCCGGGTTGCAGCGGGAACATGTTGACGATCGGCTTGCCGCGGCTGGCGCGGCCTCCTTGCGGCACCTCCCAGACCTTCAACCAATAGACGCGGCCGCGGTCGCTGAAGCACAGGATCCAGTCGTGCGTGTTGGCGATGAAGAGCTGGTCGATCCAGTCGTCCTGCTTGGTCTGAGTGGCCTGCTTGCCACGCCCGCCGCGCCGTTGCGCGCGGTATTCGGCCAGCGGCTGGCTCTTGAAGTAACCGGTGTGACTGAGCGTGACCACCATGTCGGTGGGCGTGATCAGATCCTCGGTGCCGAGCTCCTGCACGTTGTGCTCGATCACGCTGCGCCGCGCGCCAATCTTCGTCTGACCGAACTCCTGGCGCAGTGCGGTGAGCTCGTCGGTGATGATTGTCGTGACGCGTGCCGGCTTGGCCAAGATGTCGAGCAGGTCGGCGATGACCGCCATCACGTCCTTGTACTCGCCGATGATCTTGTCCTGCTCCAGCCCTGTCAGGCGCTGCAGCCGCATCTGCAGGATCTCGCCGGCCTGGTCGTCGGACAGGCGGTACAGGCCGTCGCTCTGCAGGCCGTAGTGGTCGGGCAGACCTTCGGGGCGATAGGCCGCGCGCCCGCCCGGCGTGTCGTTCTCGGCACGCGCCAACATCTCGCGCACCATCGACGAATCCCAGCTCTTGGCCATCAGGGCGGCCTTGGCCACCGGCGGCGTCGGGCTGGTCTTTATGGTCTCGATGAACTCGTCGATGTTGGCCAGCGCCACCGCCAGGCCTTCGAGCACATGGCCACGCTCGCGTGCCTTGCGCAGCTCGAACACGGTGCGCCGCGTCACGACTTCGCGCCGGTGCTCGAGGAAGATCTGCAGCAGGTCTAACAGGTTGCACAGCTTGGGCTGGCCGTCGATCAGTGCCACCATGTTGATGCCGAAGGTGTCCTGCAGCTGCGTCTGCTTGTACAGGTTGTTCAGCACCACCTCGGGCACTTCGCCGCGCTTCAGCTCGATCACCACGCGCATGCCGGACTTGTCGCTCTCGTCCTGGATGTGGCTGATGCCTTCGAGCTTCTTCTCGTGCACGAGCTCGGCGATGCGCTCGAGCAGCGTCTTCTTGTTCACCTGGTAGGGGATCTCGTCGACGATGATCGACTGGCGCGTGCCCTTGTCGATGTCCTCGAAGTGGCACTTCGCGCGCATCACCACCTTGCCGCGTCCAGTGCGGTAGCCCTCGCGCACGCCGCTCAGTCCGTAGATGATCCCGGCGGTGGGGAAGTCCGGCGCCGGGATGATCTCCATCACCTCGTCGATCGAGGCCTGCGGGTTCTTCAGCAGGTGCAGGCAGGCATCGACGACTTCGTTCAGGTTGTGCGGCGGGATGTTCGTCGCCATGCCCACCGCGATGCCGGCCGAGCCGTTGACCAGCAGGTTCGGCACGCGCGCCGGCAACACCAGCGGCTCCTTCTCGCTGCCGTCGTAGTTGGGGCCGAAGTCGACGGTGTCCTTGTCGATGTCGGCCAACATCTCGTGTGCGATCTTCGCCAGGCGGATCTCGGTGTAGCGCATCGCCGCGGCGTTGTCGCCGTCGACGCTGCCGAAGTTGCCCTGGCCATCGACCAGCATATGGCGCAGCGAGAAGTCCTGCGCCATGCGCACGATCGTGTCGTACACGGCGGTGTCGCCGTGCGGGTGGTACTTGCCGATGACGTCGCCGACGATGCGCGCACTCTTCTTGTAGGCGCGGTTCCAGTCGTTGTTCAGTTCGTGCATCGCGAACAGCACGCGCCGGTGCACCGGCTTCAGGCCGTCGCGCGCATCGGGCAGGGCACGGCCGACGATCACGCTCATGGCGTAGTCGAGGTACGACCGCCGCATCTCCTCTTCGAGGCTGATGGGCAGGGTTTCTTTGGCGAAGGGGGTCATGCGCGATGCGTGATGGAGGGCCCGCCCCGATGGAGACGGCCGCGCGCGAGCGCGCTGGAAGGCGGATTCTAATTGCCTGAGTCTGTAGCACTTGCGCAACAACGGCGGCTGCAAGCGTCGACACAGGCGCCAAAATGGCGTCTAGCCGACACCGTATGGCACAATAAGTTCGTCGGTGGCGGGTGCCCGCCCGAGTGGGTTTTGAGACGATTCCGAACGAGTTTGTTTTGGACAATATCGCAGGCAACTGCGGCTTTCCTTGAGAGGACAACCATGAAGAAATTGAACAAGGTGGCGGTGCTTTTGGCATCGTTTGCGCTCGCCGCGCCAATCGCTGCACTGGCGCAAATGCCGACGGCCGAAGAACTGAAGTACGCCACCGGCGAAAGCCAGTGGCGTGACGCTGGTAGTACCGAGCCCTGGAAGAACGGCACCAACGAGCTTTGCTGGCGCGACGCCAGTTGGACGCCAGCCACGGCCTATCCGGGTTGCGACGGTGCGGCGAAGCCGCCGCCGCCGCCGGCGCCCGCGCCGATGGCTGCTGCGCCCAAGGCTGCGCCGCCGGCGCCCCCGCCGCCGGCTGCTCCGCCGCCGCCGCCGGCTGCCAAGCCCGCTGCGCAGAAGGTGACCTACGCCGCTGACACGTTCTTCGACTTCGACAAGTCGGTGATCAAGCCTGAAGGCCAGGCCAAGCTGGATGATCTGGTCTCCAAGACCAAGGGCATCGCGCTTGAAGTCATCATCGCCGTCGGCCACACCGACAGCGTCGGCACGGCCGAGTACAACCAGGGTCTGTCCGAGCGCCGCGCCAGTGCGGTGAAGGACTACTTGGTGAGCAAGGGCATCGAGAAGAACCGCGTGTACACCGAAGGCAAGGGCGAGAAGCAACCCATCGCCAGCAACAGCACCTCCGAAGGCCGCGCCAAGAACCGCCGCACCGAAATCGAGGTGGTTGGCACGCGCGCTGCCCCCTGATCGACGGCCTGCAAAGGCCTCGTCCCCGAAACCCCGCCTCGGCGGGGTTTTTCATTGTGGCAACGGAATGGCCACGCACAATCTGTGCGGTTTCGCGGCATGACGCCGCACTCGAGGCTGTAACCGGAGGCGATAAATGGGTAACGTGGATCCGCAGGAACTCGCCAAGTTCAGTGAACTGGCGCATCGCTGGTGGGATACGAACAGCGAGTTCCGCCCGTTGCACGCGATCAACCCGCTGCGTCTGGAGTGGATCGATTCCCTTGCCGCCCTGACGGACAAGGACGTGCTCGACGTCGGCTGTGGTGGCGGCATCCTGGCCGAATCCATGGCACGACAGGCCCGGCATGTCACCGGCATCGACCTGGCCAGCAAGCCGCTGGGCGTCGCGCGACTGCATGCGCTGGAGACTGGCGTGGCCAATATCGACTACCGCGAGGTGGCCGCCGAGGCCATGGCGGCCGAGGTGCCGGGTGCCTTCGACGTGGTGACCTGCATGGAAATGCTGGAGCATGTGCCTGAACCCGCGTCGTCGGTGCAGGCATGCGCCGCACTCGCGCGACCCGGGGGCTGGGTGTTCTTCTCCACGCTGAACCGCAATCCGAAGAGTTTCCTGTTCAGCATCGTCGGCGCCGAGTACCTGCTGCAACTGCTGCCCAAGGGCACGCACGAGTACGCGCGCTTCATCCGGCCCAGTGAACTGGCGCGCTGGTGCCGCGACAGCGGCCTTGATGTCGAAGCCAGCCGTGGCATGGAGTACAACCCGCTGACACAGCGCTATTGGCTGTCGGCCGACACCAGCGTGAACTACCTCTTTGCTTGCCGCAAGCGCGCATGAACATGGCGCGGGCCCGGCGAGTGGACGCGGTGCTCTTCGACCTGGACGGCACGCTCGTCGACAGCGCGCCAGACCTGGCCGGTGCCGCCAACGACCTGCGTCAAGCGCACGGCCTGCAGGCGCTGGACTTCGAGCATCTGCGCCCGATGGTCGGAACTGGGGCACGCGGCATGCTGGACGCGGCCTTCGGCATTGGCCCGCAGGATGAGCGCTTCGATGTGCTGCGCGAAGACTTCCTGCGCCGCTACGAAGCACGCATCTTGCGCGAGACCCGGCTGTTCGGCGGGATGGAGCCCGTGCTGCGGGCGCTGGAAAGTGCGGCATTGCCTTGGGGCATCGTCACCAACAAGGTGGCGCGTTTTTCCGTGCCGCTGGTCGGAGGCCTCGGCCTGGACTCGCGATGCGCAGTGCTGATCAGTGGCGACAGCACGCCGCATGCCAAGCCACACCCGCAGCCCTTGCTCGAAGCCGCTGCGCGCCTGGGTCTAGCGCCCGAGCGCTGCGTGTACGTCGGCGATGATCACCGCGACGTGCAGGCTGGCCAAGCGGCACGCATGACGACGCTGGCTGCGTCCTGGGGCTATCTGGGGCGGGGCGAATCCATCGAACGCTGGAATGCGGACGGGATACTGGCCGCGCCGGGGCAGGTATTGAATTGGCTGGGAATGGCCTAAAATACCATGCTTGGGGCCGACCTGGCTTCGACGCGGGTTCGGAATCGACGTAGGGCATGCCGAGCACCAGTTCGCTCGTAAATCCACTGGAAACAAAGTAACTGCGAACGACGAACGTTTCGCCCTCGCCGCTTAATACCGGTGAGCCTCGCAACAGTTGGCCGATGGGCTGGGCCTGAAGTCGCAAGACCGAAGGCTGCGAGGTCATACACATTGGCTGTGGTTTGAGCCGGGTCACTCGGCACCGACCAAGATCAAGTGACTGGCGCCAAGGGTAGCGTGCTGCTGCGCGACCCGGGGCGTGAGATCCAAATCAGCCAGCTACGCATGTAGAACTGCCCGGTGAAGGCTTGCGGACGCGGGTTCGATTCCCGCCGGCTCCACCATTCAGACCCAAGGCCAGGCCGAAACGCCTGGCCTTTTTTACGACGAAGTCAGCCCCAGGCGCTGGCTGCTGCGAAACACCGGCTTCTCATCGTCATCCTCGCGGTCGGTCGCCACGGCGCGTGAGCGACCCAGGCGCTTGGCTTCATACAGCGCCTGGTCGGCGCGCTGCAAGGTTTCGTCGATGGCTTCGCCGGCACGCATCTGCACGATGCCGAAGCTCAAGCTAAGGCGAGGCAAGGCGTTGGCCTGCGCTTGTTCCTGCAGGTGCGACACCAGCCGTTCGGCGACACGCATCGCTTCCTGCGTGGAACTGCGGCGCAGCAGCAGCACGAATTCGTCGCCGCCATGCCGCCCGGCGACATCTTGCGCGCGCAGCAGGTCCAGCGTGCAACGCGACACCAGTTTCAAGGCACGGTCGCCCGCCGCATGGCCGAGTTTGTCGTTGATCTGCTTGAAGTGATCGATGTCCACCAGCAACAGCGCGGCACTGCCCGAGGGGTCGGCTTGCAGCGCGCGCCCGGCCAGTTCCTCGAAGCGTCGTCGATTGGGTACTTGCGTCAGCATGTCGATGTTGGCCAGCACGCGCAGTCTGCGCCGCGAATGGCGCAATGCGCGCTCCGTGCGCCGGCTGCACGCGCCCAGCAGCACGAAGGTGGTCGCCAACGAGGCCAGGGTGACACTGCCGATGTGCAGCATCGACGTGCCGGTTTCGCCATACGGCCACAGTCGCACCAGAAGCACCGGCATGGCGCACAACAACCACAGCGCACCGAGCGCGCGCAGGCTCTTCGCGTCGTCGTCCGCCGGAGCCCTCCAGGCCACGCCGGCGGCATAGAGCAGCGCCAAGCTGCCCGCCGCCATCGGCCATTGCGCTGCCGGCATGGTGCCAGCCAGCATGTGGCCCGCCAGGCCAGCAAGCACGACAAGGGCGCCGAGCATGCCCAGGTCGGCCTGCGCACTGCCCGGCAGCCTGAGACGCGAGTGAAACCGGCGCAGACCCAGCAGGCACAAGATCGGCCAGGGAACCAGCAGCCACTGCGCCCAAGGCCAGCCCGCAGGTTGGGAGTCGAGCGTGGCGAAGACTGCCGTCAGCGTGTTCAGCCATAGCGCGACAGTCCACCATCGAAAGCCCTGGTAGGTGCTCTGCGTCCATGCAAACCCGCTCATTGCCGCAGCCGCGATCATCAGCACGGCTGTGCACATCAGCAGCGTGACCATGAACGCATTCATGCGTGAAATTGTGCAGGCACCGTGCGGCTCTGCGGCCCGAGGCAGGGCAATCGTTTGCAACAGGATGAATCCCGCCAACGGCCGCGGAAGGGTCCGAAGTACTAGGGCGGCGACGCCGACGCGCAGGCACGAGGCCCTTGGGCTCCCAGCAAGAGAGACCTCGTCGGCGCCTTCGTAGCGCTGCGGTTCGCGCATTTAGCGGCAGCCGCGCTGCATTACATGTGGTGGCAGTTGCCGCACGCGCCGGCCTCGCCCTCGGTGGCATCGGTGCCACGCCGGACGATCACACACGGCAATGTGCTGCCGCCGCTCTGGGCGTGCCGCTGGTGCTGCATCCGTGTGCCCCGCGACCTGATCCGCGAACGCATGCTCGATGTCGCCGCCGAGCAAGGCCTGCCATTCGAGCCCGTTCGGCAAGACGACCCCCTTTGCCTGAACATGGGCATCTTTCCAGGATGCGCGGCGCTGATACGCAAACCGTACAACAAGATGGCCGGCTTTTCGCCGGGCCATGTGCGTGTCATGCATGGCTTCCCGGTCACGGCTTGGCCGACGATCGAATGGCAGTTCGACCAGCACTACCTGGCCAAGCAGCGCGGACAGTTGAGGCTGGTGGAGCGGTCGGTGATCGTCTTCGGCGCGTTGGAGGCCACACAGGCGCCCTGCATGGAGAACATCGAGCAGCGCTTCGGCGGCGTCAAGGTGGTCAGCCTGCCTTGCGTCGACCCCGGCCATGAATGGGGTCGCCATATAGAACTGGGCGTGAAAGGCTCGACGGCAGCGGCGCACGATGCCCTTGTGGTGCACCACCAGGGCTTGGTTGTGCTCGCGGCGAAGTGTGGACCCGAAATGGTGCGTCGATGGTGCCGAATCGCCCTGTAGCGGTGCATGCAGGGCGCGCTGACGGTGCGGCCGTGACGGGCCGGGAGGGCGGGCCGAGCGCCCAGTAGCAGGCATGCTTTCTGCTACATTCCCGTGCGCCGCCAGGGAACGAGACCGAGGCCCGCGCACCCAAATTCCCCGAATCCCCAATACGAGAAGCTAGGAGAGCCCAGATGGCAAAGACTGTTGCCGACGTGATGAAGATGGTGAAGGACAACGAGATCAAGTTCGTTGACTTCCGTTTTACCGACACCCGCGGCAAGGAACAGCACGTCTCGGTGCCGGTCTCGCACTTCGACGAAGACAAGTTCAGCAGCGGCCATGCCTTCGACGGCTCGTCGATCGCCGGCTGGAAGGGCATCGAGGCGTCGGACATGCAGTTGATGCCCGACCCGAACACCGCCAACATCGACCCGTTCTACGAGGAGCCGACGCTGCTGCTGACCTGTGACGTGGTCGAGCCCAGCGACGGCAAGCCCTACGAGCGCGACCCGCGCTCGCTTGCCAAGCGCGCCGAGGCCTACATGCGCTCCTCGGGCCTGGGCGACACCGCCTTCTTCGGGCCCGAGCCCGAGTTCTTTGTCTTCGACAGCGTGCGCTGGGGCAACGACATGTCCGGCTGCTTCTCGAAGATCGAATCCGAAGAGGGCTCTTGGAACACCGGCAAGGAGTACGAGCACGGCAACTCGGGCCATCGCCCGACGGTCAAGGGCGGTTACTTCCCGGTGCCGCCGGTCGATTCGTTCCAGGACATGCGCTCGGAGATGTGCCTGATCCTCGAATCGGTGGGCATCCCCTGCGAAGTGCACCACCATGAAGTGGCCAACGGCGGCCAGATGGAGATCGGCACCAAGTTCAGCACGCTGCTGCAGCGCGCCGACTGGGTGCAGTTGCAGAAGTACGTGATCCACAACGTGGCCCACGCCTACGGCAAGACAGCGACCTTCATGCCCAAGCCCATCGTCGGCGACAACGGCTCGGGCATGCACGTGCACCAGTCGGTGTGGAAGGACGGCAAGAATCTGTTCGCCGGTGACGGCTATGCCGGCCTGAGCGAGTTCGCGCTGTTCTACATCGGCGGCGTGATCAAACATGCGCGCGCGCTGAACGCCATCACCAACCCCGGCACCAACAGCTACAAGCGCCTGGTGCCCGGTTTCGAGGCGCCGGTGAAACTGGCCTATTCGTCGAAGAACCGCTCGGCGTCGATCCGGATCCCGCACGTCGCCAACCCGAAGGGCCGGCGCGTCGAGGCACGGTTCCCCGATCCGCTGATGAATCCCTACCTGGGTTTCGCCGCGCTGCTGATGGCCGGCCTGGACGGCGTGGAAAACAAGATCCACCCCGGCGATGCCGCCAGCAAGGACCTGTACCACCTGCCGCCGGAAGAAGACGCCAAGATTCCCACCGTGTGTTCCAGCCTCGATCAGGCGCTGGAATACCTGGACAAGGACCGCGCGTTCCTGACCAAGGGCGGTGTCTTCACCGACACCTACATCGATGCGTACATCGACCTGAAGATGACGGAAGTGACGCGCTTCCGTATGGCCACGCATCCGGTGGAATTCGACATGTACTACTCGCTCTGAACATTGCTGGCGGTAAGCGGGCGGGCATGTTGGCCGTCCGACGATCACAAGGGACGGCCACAAAGCCGTCCCTTTTTCCATCCTGGAACACTTGCGCACTGCGCCACAATGATCGCGACGCTGGGTTCGGCGCGGTTCTATGGCCGTGTTGCCCCCGGTGAGTCGGTACAGCGGAAGGTGACGTCATGAATCTGCGCAAATGGGGACCCGGCAGCCTGGCAGGTGCCGCCGGCTTGTGTGTGGCCGTCTTGGCGCAGGCGCAAAGTGGCGCGACAGCTGCCGTGGTGTACCGTTGTCCGGGCCCGCCCGTGCTCTACACCGATGCCTTGTCGCCCCAGGAGGCGCGCGAGCGCGGCTGCCGCAGCATCGAAGGCGCGCCGATCACGATCATCCAGACCCGCCCACCCGCCTCGGCGCAGCCTGCCGCCCCGGCCGCGCAGGGCAATGCCACCGCAGCGCGGCCGCCCGAAGCCCGCGTCGACCCGCAGGCACAACGCGCGCGCGACAGCGATTCGCGCCGCATCCTGGCCGGCGAACTGCGCCGCGAGGAAGAACGCCTGGCCGAACTGCGCAAGGAGTACAACAACGGCGAGCCCGAACGCCTGGGCAACGAGCGCAACTACCAGAAGTACCTGGACCGTGTGGCCGATCTGAAGAGCAGCATCGACCGCAAGGAAAGCGACGTCGCCGCCATCAAGCGCGAACTGGCCAAGCTGCCGCCGTGAGCGGCGAAGCGCCGCCGCCAGGATTCGAGGCCTACGACCAGTTGGCCACGATGGTGGCCATTGCGCGCAGCGACGGGCATTGCCTGCTCGCCAACTCCACGCTGGAAAACGCCGTCGGTGTGTCGCGGCGCGCGCTGCTGCGTGGCAACGTGCTCGACTGGTTCGTCGATCCGCTGCCGATTCGCGACACGCTGCATGCGCTGCGCCGCAACGAGGTCACCAGCGGCCGCTTCGAGGCATTGCTGCGGCGTGCACCGATGGGTGCGGCCGACGCCTTGCTGGTGCGTGTGACCGTGAGTCAGATGGACATGGAGGACTGGGCCCTGCTGGAGATCATCGAAATCGAGCAGCAGATCCGACAGGACCGCGAAGAACGCGTGCTCGGCCAGGTGCAGGCCAACAAGGAGCTATTGCGCAACCTGGCCCACGAGATCAAGAACCCGCTGGGTGGCATTCGCGGTGCGGCACAGCTGCTGGAAATGGAACTGGATGCCCACCCGACCGGCCTGGCGCGCGCACGCAGCGCCACCACGGCGGCGCACAAGCCCACCCGCGCCCGCGTCGCCCGAGGCCTGAGCGAATACACCCAGGTCATCATCCACGAGGCCGACCGCCTGCAGGCCCTGGTCGACCGGCTGCTGGCGCCGCACCGCAAGCCGCACGTGGTGGGCGACGTCAACATCCATGAGGTGTGCGAGCGGGTGCGACTGCTGGTGCTGTCCGAGTTCTCCAGCGGCCTGGAGGTGCAGCGTGACTACGACACCTCGATCCCCGAATTTCGCGGCGACCGCGAGCAGTTGATCCAGGCGCTGCTGAACATCGTGCGCAATGCCACCCAGGCGCTGGCCGAGCAGATTTCCGCGGGCAGCGCCAGGCTGGTGCTGCGCTCGCGCATCGCGCGCCAGGTGACGATCGGCAAGCAGCGCTATCGACTGGCATTGGAATTGCATATCCAGGACAACGGGCCCGGCGTGCCCGAGTCCATCCGCGAACGCATCTTCCACCCGCTGGTATCGGGGCGCGACGGCGGCTCGGGGCTCGGTCTCACACTGGCGCAGACGTTCGTGCAGCAACACCAGGGCACGATCGAATTCGACAGCGTGCCCGGACGCACCGATTTCAAGATCCTGATTCCACTGCCCTGATGTCGATGGAAACCCCGAACGCATGAAACCCATCTGGATCGTCGACGACGACCATTCGATCCGCTTCGTGCTGGAAAAGGCGCTGGCACGTGAGCAGTTCGCGGTGCGCAGCTTCGCCAGCGCACGCGAGGTCATGGCTGCGCTCGACGACGAAGAGCCACAGGTCATGGTCAGCGACATCCGCATGCCGGGTGGCTCGGGCATCGACCTGCTGGGCAAGGTCAAGGAGCGGCTGCCCGGCCTCCCGGTGATCGTCATGACCGCTTACTCCGATCTGGACAGCGCGGTGTCGGCCTTCCAGGGCGGCGCCTTCGAATACCTGCCCAAGCCCTTCGACGTGCCCAAGGCCGTGGAACTGATCCGCCGCGCGGTCGACGAAAGCCTGCGCGAGGAGGTGCACGACACCGGCCAGGTGGCCACGCCCGAGATGCTCGGCCAGGCGCCGGCGATGCAGGATGTCTTCCGCGCTATCGGGCGCCTGAGCCAGAGCACGGTGACGGTGATGATCACTGGCGAGAGCGGCTCGGGCAAGGAACTGGTGGCACGCGCGCTGCACAAGCACAGCCCACGCGCCGGCGGGCCCTTCGTCGCCATCAACACCGCCGCGATCCCGAAGGACTTGCTGGAGTCAGAGCTCTTCGGCCACGAACGGGGCGCTTTCACCGGCGCGCAGACGATGCGGCGAGGCCGCTTCGAGCAGGCCGACGGCGGCACGCTGTTCCTCGACGAAATCGGCGACATGCCCTTCGACCTGCAGACGCGGCTGCTGCGCGTGCTCAGCGACGGGCAGTTCTACCGCGTCGGTGGCCACCAGCCGCTGAAGAGCAACGTGCGTGTCATAGCCGCCACGCACCAGAACCTGGAGGAGCGCGTGCGCGCCGGCTCCTTCCGCGAAGACCTGTTCCACCGCCTCAACGTCATCCGCCTGCGCCTGCCGGCGCTGCGCGAGCGGCGCGAGGACATCGCCATGCTGACGCGCTTCTTTCTGCAGAAGAGCGCCAAGGAACTGGGCGTCGATGCCAAGCGCATCACCGATGAAGCGCTGACGCAGCTGATGGCCTTCGACTTCCCGGGCAACGTGCGTCAGCTCGAGAACCTGTGCCATTGGCTCACGGTGATGGCGCCGGCGCAGGTGGTCGAAGCCAAGGACCTGCCCACCGACCTGCTGGGCCGCGCAGCGCCGGCGGCGCGGCCGGCAGCGGCAGACTCGGAAACGCCCCACCCATCGACGGCCAGCGCCTGGTCCGAGATGCCACTGGACATTGCGCCGGAGCGTTCCGGCGCGGCCGACTGGCTGGGCGACCTGCAGCGCGAGGCGCGCAGCCTGCTCGAAGCCGGTGCGCCCGATGTCTGGGGCACGCTGTCTCGCAAGTTCGAGGGCCAGATGATCCAAACCGCGCTCGAGGTCACGCGTGGCCGGCGCATCGAGGCGGCGCAAAAGCTCGGCATCGGCCGCAACACCATCACGCGCAAGATCCAGGAACTGGGCCTGGACGAGTAGGGTTTCAGGCCGCGCGCATCAGCCGCGCAATTCGACGAGCACCGGCGCGTGGTCGCTGGGCCGTTCGTTTTTGCGCGGCAGCTTGTCGATCGAACACGAGGCGACTTGCGGCTTCAGCGCCGCGCTCACCAGAATGTGATCGATGCGCAGCCCCTGGTTCTTGCGGAAGGCCAGGTTGCGGTAGTCCCACCAGCTCCAGCTCTTCGGTGGCTGCTCGAACAGCCGGAAGGCGTCGACCAGGCCCAGCGCGACCAGTTCGCGAAAATGCGCGCGCTCTTCGGGCGTGCAATGGATCTGCCCGGCCCAGGCCACCGGGTCGTAGACATCGCGGTCTTCGGGCGCGATGTTGAAATCGCCCATCAGCACCAGCTGCGGAAACGCGGCCAGTTCGGTGCGCACCCAGTTGCGCAGCGCCTGCAGCCAGCGCATCTTGTACTGGAACTTTTCGCTGTCCGGCGCCTGGCCGTTCGGGAAGTAGCCGCCGATGACGCGCACACCCGCCACCGTGCCGCTGATGACCCGCGCCATGTCGTCGTCGAGGCCGGGGATGTTGCGCACCACGTCCTGCGCCGGTTGCTTCGACAGCAGCGCCACGCCGTTGTAGGTCTTCTGCCCGAACCACGCCACCTGGTAGCCGGCGGCCTGAATCTGCTCGGCCGGGAACTTGTCGTCGGTGAGCTTGGTTTCCTGCAGCACGAGTGCATCCACCGGGTGCGCCGCCAGCCAGTCCAGCACCTGCGGCAGCCGCACGGCCAGCGAATTCACGTTCCAGGTGGCGAGTTGCATCGATCCTTCTCCGGCGCGGCCCGCGCCCGAGCCCCATTGTGCCGTTGCGACCGCGTGGCCTACAGTGTCGGAACCAGCCGAACACCGAGTTCATCGATGAGTACCTTAGACGACCACCGGCACGACCGCGAAACCGGCTCACGCGACAGCACGCTCGACAGCACGCGCACCGACGACACGCGCATCGGCATGGTGCGCGCGCTGATCTCGCCCGCGCTGCTGCTGGACGAGTTGCCGCTGCCCGAACAGCAGTTGCTGCTGGTGGAGCGCACGCGCCGCGAGATCGGCGAACTGCTTCACGGCCGCGACGACCGCCTGCTGGTGGTCGTGGGACCCTGCTCGATACACGACCGCGAGCAGGCGCTGCAATACGCAGGGCTGCTGCAGGCCGAGCGCGAGCGGCTGGGCGATGAGTTGCTGCTGGTCATGCGTGTGTACTTCGAGAAGCCTCGTACCACCGTGGGCTGGAAGGGCTACATCAACGACCCGCGGCTCGACGGCAGTTTCCACATGAACGAGGGGTTGCGCCTGGCACGCCAGCTGCTGCTGGACATCAATGGCCTGGGCGTGCCCGCGGGCACCGAATTCCTGGACCTGCTCTCGCCGCAGTACATCAGCGACCTGATTGCCTGGGGCGCGATCGGCGCGCGTACCACCGAAAGCCAGAGCCACCGCCAGCTGGCTTCGGGGCTGAGCTGCCCGGTGGGTTTCAAGAACGGCACCGATGGCAGCGTCAAGGTGGCCGCCGATGCGGTGCAGGCTGCGCGCGCCAGCCACGCCTTCATGGGCATGACCAAGATGGGGCAGGCGGCGATCTTCGAAACCCGAGGCAATGCCGATTGCCACGTGATCCTGCGCGGCGGGCGGCAGCCGAACTACGGCGCCGCCGCCGTGTCCGAGGCACTGGCCAGCCTGCGCAGTGCCGGGCTGCGCGAGCAACTGATGATCGACTTCTCGCATGCCAATTCGAGCAAGCTGTACCTGCGGCAGATCGAGGTGGGCCGGGACGTGGCACGGCAGATCGCCGCCGGCAATGCCGGTATCGGCGGCGTGATGATCGAAAGCCACCTGCACGAGGGCCGACAGGATCTGCGACCCGGCCAGGACAGGGCCGAACTTCAGCCGGGAGTGTCGATCACCGATGCCTGTCTGGGCTGGGCGCAAACCCGGCCGCTGCTCGAGGAACTGGCGCAGGCCGTGCGAACGCGCCGGGCTCAGGCAGGAGGCTTGCGCCGGTAGGTGACGAAGGCGAAACGTGTGCCGTCGGCGGCGGCATGGGACTCGCGCGAAACTTCGACGAAGGCCTGGCGGTCCCAGGCCGGAAACCGCACGTCGCCGTCGAGATCGGCGTCGATCTCGGTCAACACCATCTCGTCGATGCGCGGCAGGGCCTGCGCATACAACTGCGCGCCGCCGATGACAAAAGCCAGCGTTTCGCCGGCCAGACACTGCAACGCGGCATCCAGGCTGTCAACGGTCTCGGCACCCGAGGCCTCGAATCTCGCGCTGCGCGTGACGACGATGTTGCGCCGCCCGGGCAGCGGCCGAAAGCGCGGCGGCAGCGATTCCCAAGTTCTGCGGCCCATGATCACCGCATGGCCTCGGGTGGTGGCGGCGAAAAACCTCTGGTCCGCAGGCTCCTTCCACAGCAGGTCGTTGTCGCGGCCGATCGCGCCATTGCGCGCCACCGCGGCGATCAACGACAGCTTCACACCGCCACCGGCGCCTTGATGGCCGGGTGGTGTTCGTAGTCCAGCAGTTCGAAGTCCTCGTACTCGTAGTCGAAGATCGACTCCGGCCGTCGCTTGAGGTGCAGCGTCGGGTAGGGGTAGGGCATGCGCGCCAGCTGCGTGCGCACCTGCTCTTGGTGGTTGTCGTAGATGTGGCAGTCGCCGCCGGTCCAGATGAAGTCGCCCGGCAGCAGGTCACATTGCTGCGCCAGCATGTGCGTCAGCAGCGCATAGCTGGCGATGTTGAAGGGTACGCCGAGGAAGAGGTCCGCGCTGCGCTGGTACAGCTGGCACGACAGCCGCCCGCGCGTGGCCGAAGAATGTGCAGGCGCCACGTGGAACTGGAAGAAGGCGTGGCAGGGCAGCAGCGCCATCTTCGACAGCTCGGCCACGTTCCAGGCACTGACGATGATGCGGCGCGAGTCGGGGTTGGTCTTCAGCTGTTTCACCACCTCGGCGATCTGGTCGATATGGCCGCCGTCCGGTGTCGGCCAGCTGCGCCACTGCACGCCATACACCGGGCCCAGGTCGCCGTCTTCGGCCGCCCATTCGTTCCAGATCGTCACGCCGCGCTCCTGCAGCCAGCGCGCGTTGCCGTCGCCCCGAAGGAACCACAGCAGTTCCAGCGCGATGCTCTTGAAATGCACCTTCTTGGTCGTCACCAGCGGGAAGCCTTCGCCCAGATCGAAGCGCATCTGGTGGCCGAACACGCTCTTCGTGCCGGTGCCGGTGCGGTCGGCCTTGGCCACGCCGTGCGTGTCCACGTGGCGCATGAAATCTTCGTATTGGCTGCGGATAGGGCGATTCAAGTCAATAGGCTCCGAAAAGGGTGTCCAGTGCCGCCTGCACGCTTTCGCGCGCATCGGGCAACTGCGTCACCTGCTTGCGCAACTCCGAGCGCGGGACCGCACCGA
Organism: Rubrivivax sp.; assembly: GCA_024641965.1. Classification (GTDB taxonomy): domain Bacteria; phylum Pseudomonadota; class Gammaproteobacteria; order Burkholderiales; family Burkholderiaceae_C; genus Rubrivivax. The sequence goes on along the minus strand of JAHECC010000047.1, from coordinate 3,844 downwards.
TGGCCGCTGTATCCAGCACCACCGCTTCGCCGCTCACGTCCAGCAAGGGGTGCAGGTCGCGGGCACGTGGGCCGAAGGCCGACTCGCGGCGCAGAGGGATCACCACACGCGTGTCCAGGTGGTCGATGTAGTCGTTCTGCACGTCGAGAAAATAAGGGGTGTGCTTGCGCTCGCCGACAGTGGGGTTGGCATACACGTCGAAGCGCGGCATCAGCGATCTTTCATGAAGTTGCGGTAGCGCGCCAGCGGCAACCCCTCGCGGGCAATGCGCGCGTTGTAGTGGTCGATGGCCTCGCGGTTGTCCGCGTTCCAGCGCTCCCAGTAACGGCGACGCACCTCCTCGGCCAGCAGGGCATCGACGGTCGCTGACACGTTCATGCCGAGTTCGCGCGCGGTGTCCAGCACCTTGGCATTCAGGCTCAGGTTGACGGCGCGTTTGAGGGCCTTGTCAGTGCGCAGCATAAGCAGACTCCATGATTCATGCGCATGAATTATGCGCCTACCGCTGTGGCCAAGGCAGGCTCGGCCATGTCGAACTGCATCGCCGCCAGCCGCGCATAGAGGCCGTCGCGCGCCACCAGTTCGGCATGCGTGCCGACGTCGACGATGTGCCCGGCCTCGAGCACGACGATGCGGTCGGCGCGCTGCACCGTGGCCAGCCGGTGCGCGATGACCAGCGTGGTGCGTCCGCGCATCGCCGCTTCCAGCGCAGCCTGCACCATGCGTTCGCTCTCGGCGTCGAGCGCGCTGGTGGCTTCGTCCAGCAGCAGCAGCGGTGGATTCTTCAGTATCGCGCGCGCGATACTGATGCGCTGGCGCTGGCCGCCCGACAGGCGCACGCCGCGCTCGCCAAGATAGCTGTCGTAGCCCTCGGGCAGGGCGCTGATGAACTCGTGCGCAAATGCGGCCTTGGCGGCAGCGATGACCTCGTCATCTCTGGCCGTGGGCCGGCCATAGCGGATGTTTTCCAGCGCGCTGGTGGAGAAGATCACGCTGTCCTGTGGCACGATGCCAATGCGCTGGCGCAGTGCCTCCAGCGCGACTTGCTGCACCGGCACGCCGTCGATCTCGACGCGGCCGGACTGCACATCGTAAAAGCGCAGCAGCAGCTGCAGCACCGTGCTCTTGCCAGCCCCGCTGGGGCCGACCAGCGCGACGGTTTCGCCGGCGGCGATGTCCAGGCTGAAGTCGTGCAAGGTGTCCTGCGCCGGTCGCGACGGGTAGTGGAAGCGCACCTCCGCAAGGCGGCAGGCCGAGCCGCCGTTCACCGCCGGCAGGGGCCGCGGCTGCAGCGGGTCGCTCACGGTCGACTTCGCGGCCAGCAGTTCCATCAGGCGCTCGGTCGCGCCTGCGGCGCGCAGCAGGTCGCCATAGACCTCGGACAGCACCGCCACGCTGCCGACCAGGATGATGACGAGCACCACGGTCTGCCCCAGGTGGCCGGCCGTGATCTGGCCCTGCATCACCGCCTGGGTGCCTTGGTACAGGCCCCACAGCAGTGCGCCGAAGGTGGCGCTGATGATGAAAGCCACCAGGTACGAACGCACCAGGCTGCGCTTGCGCGCCACCTCGAAGGCATGCTCAGTGGACACGGCGAAGCGCTGCGACTCGCGCTGCTCCTGGGTGTAGCTCTGCACGATCGGGATGGCGTTCAGCACCTCGGCGGCGATGGCGCTGGAATCGGCCACGCGGTCCTGGCTGGCACGGCTCAGGCGGCGCACGCGCCGCCCGAAGTACAGGCTGGGCAGCACCACCAGCACCAGGATGCCCAGCACCTGGGTCATCACCACCGGGTTGGTGATGACCAGCATGATCAGCGCGCCGATACCCATCACGGTGTTGCGCAAGCCCATGCTCAGCGACGAGCCGACGACGGTCTGCACCAGCGTGGTGTCGGTGGTCAGCCGGCTCAGCACCTCGCCGGTCTGCGTGCTTTCGAAGAACTCGGGGCTCTGCTCCACCACATGCGCATAGACCGCGCTGCGCAGGTCGGCGGTGATGCGTTCGCCCAGCCAGCTGACCATGTAGAAACGCGCCGCCGAAAACACGCCCAGCGCGGCGCCGACCGCGAACAGCGCGAGGAAGTGCCCGCGCAGCGCCAGCACGCGCTCGCCCGGGTCACTGCTGATCAGCCCCTGGTCGATCAGCGACTTCAGCGCCAGCGGAAAGGCCAGCGTGCTCATTGCCGCCAGCACCAGGAACAGCAACGCCAGGCCAATGCGGCCGCGATAGGGTTTGATGAACGGCAACAGGCCGGACAGCGAGCGCGGCGACTTGGCCGCGCCCCGGGAATCGTCTTTGGGCATGGCGCCGAGTCTATGCGGCGGCCGGGGCACCGGCCGTTGCGGCTGGAAATCACGCCGCTTGTCCATTGGATTGCGGCGGGCCCGGGCTTTGTGGTCGAATCCCAGAACTTGCGAGATGATGCGACCGATGTTCGATCCCGCTGCCGACTCCCACTGGATGCGCCGCTGCACCGCGCTGGCGCTGCGCCTGGGTTTCCTGCCGTCGCTGGCGGGCCTGAGTGCGCTGCTGGTGCTGGCCGTGCTCGGGCTGACGCAGGCGGCGGTGTGGCTGATCGGCCACGGGCCCCGGCCGATGGCGCTTTGGGTGGCGGGTGGGCTGTCGCTGCTGCTCTCGCCCTTCATGGCCGCCTTCGCGCTGCGCCTGATGTTCCAGCTCGACGCCGCGCGCCAGCGGCAGGACAGCAACGCCACATGCGATGAGCTCACCGGCGCCCACAACCGGCGCCACTTCATGCAGCTCGCCGAGCGTGAATGGGCGCGCTGCCGGCGTTACAGCGAAGACGGTGCCTTGCTGATCCTCGACGCCGACCAGTTCAAGAGCCTGAAGAGCGCGCACGGTGCCGCCTGCTGCGACGCGCTGCTGCGCGACCTGACCCGCTTGGTAACGCATTCGCTGCGGCAACCGGACCTGCTGGCCCGATATGGCGGCGAATCGCTGATTGCCTACCTGCCCAACACCGACCCGATCGGCGCGCTGGACGTGGCCGAGCGCATGCGTGAGCGCATAGCCAGCCACACGCTGCGCTGGAACGGCGGCGGCGTGAGCAGCACGGTCAGCATTGGCGTGGCTTCTGTCGGGGCGACGCACGTCACGCTGGAGGCCCTGGTGCAGGATGCGATGGGTGCGCTGCAGGTCGCCAGGGAGGCCGGGCGCAACTGTGTGCGTGCCGCCCCGGTCCAGCCGCGCGCGGTGCCACCCCGGCCGGCGGCGGCGGCGACGCGGCTGCGCGGTCCTCGGTCCTAGTTCCCCACGCGCAGCCGCCCGGCATAGCCGGTCATCTCGAGGTAGCCGCTGCCGACGTGCCGCTGCTGCGCATCGAACAACTCGCTCAGGCCCTCCCAGTACACGGTGCCAGTGCTGGCGCGGCTGTCCAGTTCCTGCGCATCGAGCAATGCGCGCACCTCGAAGCGCCCGGCCGGCGTGTCGATCGTCCATTGCAGTGGATAGCGCGCGCCGGTCGCCGGGCTGGCCCAGACGCGCCCGGGCGTGAAGCGTACGCTGCCGGCGTCGAAGCTCTGCATCGCCCCGCCGGCCGAACGAAAGCTGCCTCCGGCCCACAGGCTGCTGCCGTCGGCGCGGCGCAGGCGGAAGGCGGTGAGGGCGCTGCCGTCGTCCAGGATCATGCCGATCCAGTCCCAGCCGACCGCGTCGGGGTGCAGCAACCGGTCGCTCCATTCGTGGTCGAGCCAGGCGCGCCCCTGCACGGCCTGGCCCCGGCCGGTGCGCCGCAGTGTGCCGGTCACCGCCAGTTGCGGCTCGCTCAGGTAGTGGCTGGCCTGGGCTTCTTCCGGCCCCTTGCGCGAGAAACCGGCATCGC
>JAHECC010000217.1 GCA_024641965.1 Rubrivivax sp. | reverse complement strand
CGGCGGCTTGCAATGGCCGCCGACCCTGCGGCCGCGAAGGGCCAGCAGTTCAAGTCGGCAACCATCGGCGGCGCCGAGTTGCACGACCACGACATCGACTACCTGACGCAACCCGGACGCATCGGCGTGAAGGAGCCGTTCCAGCTCGTCATCCTGCAAGGCGGCAGCGCCGAGCCGCTGTCCGAGGCGGGCCGGGCCGACTTCACGAAGACGGTGCTGACATTCGACAACGTGATCAAGCAACGAGGCGGCAAAACGGCGCTGTACATGAACCACGTCTACGTCAAGCCGCACAAACAGGCCAAGCCGGAGAACCTGGGTCTGACCGAAGATCTCTATGTGTCGCTCGGCAACAAGATCGGCGCGCTGGTGATTCCTGTCGGCCTGGCCTTCGAGGAAGCCTACCGTCGCCGCCCCGACATCAAATTGCAGATGGACTACGACGGTTCGCATCCCGAACTGATCGGAACCTACCTCGCCGCCTGCACCGTGTATGCAAGCATCTACGGCAAATCGCCGGTGGGCAACAGCTACGACTATTTCGGACGCATCGACAAGGACACCGCAGCCTTCCTGCAGCAGGTCGCGGCCGACACGGTGGAACGCTTCTACAAGCGCTGACCCGCGCGCCGGTGCCGAAGAACCGGATGCCCAGGGATAAGTCCTCGGCCAGCGAGGGCGACGCCATGGGTGTGTCGGCCATCGGCGTGATCCTGATCCTCGGCACCACCTACACCTGCGAGTTCGAGCCGATCCGGCAGGTCCAAGACCGCGTGGTGGCTTACAACGCCGCGCAAGGCACCGACACCCCGACTCAGTCGATGTCGCCAGCGGCGGTTTCGCCACGCCCTTCCTGTATCCGAAGCTGAAATAGGACTTCCGGCTGCCGCAGGTGAAGTCGGTCAACGTCTGCGGCCACAAGTCCGGCCTGACCTGTCCCGGCATCGGTTTCGTCGTCTGGGCTCGCGCGACGAGCTGCCCGAAGAACGGGTGTTGCACATCAGCTACCTGGGCGGCGACGAGCCCACTCTCACGCTCAACTTCCCGCGCCCTGGCAACCAGATCGTCGGCCTTCACTGTGTTCCATGTCTCGGAACAACTGCGTTTGCAGGGCTGGCAGGTGCTGGCCGACAGCCTGCTCGACGCGCTGCGCAAGGCCGTGGCGCAACTGCAGACGCTGGCTCCACCACACCCGCCGGCGGAGCCTGGTTTCAGCCACACCTGAACCCGGTCTTGACGTGACGGAAGGACAGGCAGGACCGGTGCCCGCGCCGGGGGCTTGCTTACAAACCGTGCCGCGACCGGCCGCCGCGTGATGTCTTCACTCCCGCAGCCGCGGTGATGCGTTTTCGCCCCGGTAGCGCGAAGATGGCGCCATGCAGCAGGGAGTCCATGTCATGCCTCATCACACCGATCTCTTCAGCGCCCCGCGACGCGGCAGCATCGAGCACAGTGCCGATGCAGCACCGGTGCCGATACCGGCAGGCCATGTCGGGCCCTACGTGATCCCCGGCACCGGGCGCACGATCTGGTGGACCGGCCGCGTCGCCATCGGCCTGCGCCACCAGCCCGAGCGCTTCGAGCCGATCGCGCAATCGAGCCTGTGGCTGCAGCAACTGATGCTCGGCAGCCCGCGCGTGCGCCCAAGCTGAACGGCGCTGCGGCGCCGATCGGCACGGCGCCGCTGACTTGACCTGACGCAAACGCCAGAAGCCGAAGCGGCAGCGCGGGCATGGTGGCACGCGCCGCATCTCGTTATCCTCGGCCACTTCGTCTTCAGGATGCGGGCCATGCAATGCACCGGGCCAACGCCCGGCCGGAATGTATTGCCGCTTGGCCTGCACGCATGACCATGAACGTCGCCACCATTGCACAGCTGGGTGAAGCCCAGTTCTCGTCGCCGATCCCCTTCTCGATCGACGACGACATGTTCACGCCGTCGAACGTGCAGTGGAAGGGGGGGCAACCGCCCGAGGACATGCTGTTGTTCGAGAAGGCCGGGCCGCGCAAGAACCTGTACTTCAATCCGAGGAAGGTGCGCGCCGCCATCGTCACCTGCGGCGGGCTGTGTCCGGGCTTGAACAATGTCATCCGATCGGTGACGCGCGAACTACAGCGTGGCTACGAGGCCAGCTTCGTGCTCGGCATCCGTGGTGGCTATCGAGGGCTGGACCCGCGCCGCAGCAAGCCGCCGATCCAGCTCACCGACGACCTGGTCGAGGACATCCACCGCAAGGGCGGCACGCTGCTGGGTACCTCGCGCGGGCCGGTGGACATCAAGGTGGCGGTGGCCTTCCTCATCAGCCAGGGCATCGACATTCTCTTCACGGTGGGCGGCGACGGCACGCAGCGCGGCGGTCACGTGTTGTTCGAGGAGGCGAAGCGCCAGGGCCACCCGCTGTCGGTGGTCGGCATCCCGAAGACGATCGACAACGACGTGCGCTACGTCACGCGCACCTTCGGCTTCGAGACCGCGGTGGAGGAGGCGGTGCATGTGATCGACAGCGCCCACACCGAAGCGCGCAGCGTCGAGAACGGCGTCGCGCTGGTCAAGCTGATGGGCCGCAACGCCGGCTACATCGCCGCCGCCGCCACGGTCGCCAGCCAGGACGTCAATTTCTGCCTCGTGCCCGAGCTGCCCTTCGCGATTGAGGGGCCGGGCGGCCTGCTGGCCAAGCTCGAGCGCCGCCTGCAGAAGAAGGACCACGCCGTCGTCGTCGTCGCCGAGGGCGCCGGGCAGGAGCTACTGGGCGCCAGCGGCGAGAAGGACGAATCGGGCAACACCAAATTGATGGACATCGGCGGCTACTTGCGCGAAGCCATCGGCAAACATTTCAAGTCCCGCGGCATCGAGATGACGCTGCGCTACTTCGACCCCAGCTACCAGATCCGCGGCCGGCCCGCGAACACGGAGGATGCGCTGCTGTGCGACCGGCTGGGCCGGCATGCGGTGCATGCGGCGATGGCCGGCAAGACAGGGCTGGTCATCAGCTACCTGCACGGCCAGTTCGTGCATGTACCGATCGAGATCATCGTTGGCGGCACCAAGCGCCTGAACCCCGACGGCGAGCTCTGGCGCTCGGTGCTGTCGTCGACCGACCAGCCTGCCAAGTTCGCCTGAGCGGCACCCGCTGATTCAGGGCGACGACAGGATCGAAACCTGCGCCTGCCGGCGCAGCGCCGGCAGCGACGACAGCGACGGCCACAGCAGTGCATGTGCCGCGCGCTGCGAACGATTTGCCATGCTCGGCAGGCGCTGCCACCAGGGCTGCGGGTCGAGTTGTGCCATGACCAGTTCGAACACGGCCTCCTTGCCGGCCGCCAGCCCCACGCCCGCCAGCACCAGTTGCCCGGCCACCAGAAAACAGCTCAGGTCGCCGAAGGAGATGAGCTGCGGCTTCCGCGAGGGCCGAAACGGCAGCGGCGCGCGGCCGGCGAGCAATCGCTCGGCGTTGGCAGCGGCAAACGTGCCCATGTCCAGCGCGTGATAGGCCTGCTTGGCCAGCGGCTTGGGCAATGCGGCCGTGTCGCCAGCGATGAGCACCAGTGGATGCAGCGTGCTCTGCAGGCTGTCGCGCACCGGCACCCAGGCGCCGGGTATCGACAAGCCGGCTTGCGCCAGAAGCGCAGGCACGGTAGGCCCCCCGGTCCAGACCGTCAGGTCGCTGGGCAGCGATCGGCCGCCGACAAGTTCGACCGAGCGGGCATGCACACGCTTCACCGGCGTGCCCAGCTCGAAAGCCACGCGGTGCGGCGCGCACAGTGAACGAATGTGCGCATCGAGCGCCGGCGGCGCCGCGGGCAGCAACCGCTCGCGCGCCTCGACCAGCGTGAACTGCAGCTGCGCGTGGGTCCGATACCGCCGCAGCATCTCGCCCAGCGCCTCCACGCCGCTGATGCCGCCGCCGACGATGATCACGCGCGCCGGCTTGCGCCGCGCCGCCAGCTGGTCGAGGCGCTTGGCGATCTGGCTGCATGACGCCGCTGACCTGAAGCCCTGCGCGTGTTCGCCCACGCCGGGCACGCCGTGTGTCGCATCGACGCTGCCCAGCGCGACGATCAACAGCTCGTAGGCCAAGGCGCGCTTGCGGCGCTGCATGGCCACGGTCTGCGCCTGCGGGTCGATGCCGGCCACACTGTCGTGCACGAAGCGGTGGCCGGCACGCCGCATCGCGGCGTCCAGCGGCAGACGCAGCAGCTCGGGCCGCTTCACGGCCGACACCAGTTCGTGGATGTTGGGCAGGAATTCGAAGTAGCGCTGACGGTCGATCAAGCTCACGTCGTAGCGATGCGCATCGAGCGCCAACGCCGCCGACAGCCCGGCAAAGCCGCCGCCGAGGATGAGCACACGCGGCCGCGTGTCGGATCGGCGCTTCGTGGACAGGGGTTTCCGCGAAAGGCGCGCGGCCGGGTCGGTGGGCATCCTGGCCATGTTAGAGCCAGTTCAACGGACCCTTCTGCTCGAGAAAACCGAAGCCCTAGGCGACAGCTCAATCGGCAGCGCGGGCTTCTTCGATTTCCTTCGCCAGGCGCAGCACCGCCGGATCGCTGAACAGGCTGTCGATCGTCGGCCCCAGCTTGCGGCGCCAGTTCGGGTGTTCGTCGACGGTGCCGGGAAGGTTCATCTGCTCTTCCTCGGCCGCCAGGTCTTCGATCTGCACCAGCAGCAACGGGCTCGGCGCGCGTGCCAGGTAGCGATGGGCAGCCGCGATCAGATCGGCCAGGACGACAGCGTGCGAACCCGGCAAGCCGAGCGCCTCGAGCAACGCGCTGCGCGTGCTGGCACGAAAGGCCTGCTCCCTGGCGGCGTCGGCCGGTGTCGCGCACAGCCCCAGCTCGCGCCGCCACTGCAGGTCACGACCGGTCCACAGCCCGGCCAGGGTCGGCAGATCGTGGGTCGCCACCGCCGCCGCGGCCAGCTTGGGATAGGCCTGCGGCGGCAGGAAAGCGCCGACATCGTCCTCGCGTTCGAACATCAGCACCCGGTACGACAGCAACCCGCGCCGCTCGGCATCTTCGCGAAAACCATCGGGCACGGTGCCGAGGTCCTCGCCGACCACCAGGCACCGGTGGCGATGGCTCTCCAGGGCAATGATGCCCATCAGGTCCTCGAACGGATAGGCCATGTAGGCACCCGCCGCGGCGCCCATGCCGGCGGGCACCCAGTACAGGCGCTTCAGGCCCAGCACATGGTCGATGCGCAGCGCGCCCGCGTGCCGCATGTTCGCGCGGATCGTGGCGATGAAGGCCGCGTAGCCGGACTGGCGCAAGGCTTCGGGATTGAAGGGCGTCAGGCCCCAGTCCTGGCCCTGGGTGTTGTAGATGTCCGGCGGTGCGCCGACCGTCGCGCCGTTCACCAGCAGATGCGGGTCGCCCCAGGCCTCGGCACCGTTCGGATCGACACCGACGGCCAGGTCGCGATACAGCCCGATGCTCATGCCCGCGTCTTGCATCGCCTGGGCCTGCGCACCCAGTTGGCGCTCGGCTTCCCACTGCAGAAAGATCGAGAACTCGATCGCTTCGCCATGCGCGCTGGCAAATGCGGCAAGCGCGGTCGCGTCGGCCTGCCGATAGGCCTCGGGCCAGGCGTGCCACGCCGCGCCGACGCCGATGTCGACGAAATGCCGCTGCAGCGCTTCGAAGCTCGCGAAGCGTTGCAGCGCCTCGCCGCCCGCTTCCTTGAACGCGTCGAACGCCATGGCCCGTTCGCCACCGGGTCGCGCGCCGCGCCCATCGCGAAAGGCGGCATGCAGCAGCCGCAGCACCCGCAGCTTCAGGCTCCACACCGACTCGTAGTCGATCAATTCGCTGGCCCGGGCCGCCGCCAGCCGCGACTGGAATGCCGCTTCGGCCACCGCAGCCCGTGCGGCATCGTCGTGCGCGAACTCGGGCACCGCCTCGATGTCGATGTAGATGGCATTCAGGAACGCACGGCTCGACGGTGAATAGGGGCTGCGCTGCTGCGGGTTGGCGGGAAACAGCGCGTGCAGCGGATTCAGTCCGATCGACGATGCGCCCAGGCGGGCCGCGTGGCGAGCCAATTCGCCGAGATCGCTGAAGTCGCCGATGCCCCAGTTGCGCGGCGAGCGCAGCGAGTACAGCTGCGCGGTGATCGACCAGTCCTTGCGCTGCTCGGACTGCCACGCCGGCGGCGTATAGGCCCGCGTGGGCACGACGATCAGCCTGGTCGAGGCTACGTCGTTGCCGCATCGCACCTCGAGCCGGTGGTAGCCGAGCGGAATGCCGGACAAGGGCAGGCGCAGCATGGCTGCAGCTCCGAATGCAGCC
>JAHECC010000046.1 GCA_024641965.1 Rubrivivax sp. | reverse complement strand
GTCAAATCGATGCCATCGATCATATCCATGTGAATTCATCATTTCCGTCAGCGCCTGCGACTGCCTAAGCTTCAATCTCGCCGACGGCTCGCGCGTGCGGGCCGCTGACATGGAGCGAGCAAGGAGACGAGATGTCCGAATACAACCAGGACAAGCTGATCCAGGACGTGGTCAAGGCCTTCAGCGGCACGCCGGATGCGCGCTTGCGCGAATTGATGACGGCGCTGGTCAAGCATGTGCATGCCTTCGCGCGCGAGGTCGATCTGCGGCCCGAGGAATGGCAGGCGGGACTGAAGTTCCTGACCGCCACCGGCCAGATCTCGACCGACACCCGGCCCGAATTCGTCCTGCTGTCCGACACCCTGGGCCTGTCGATGATGGTGGTGGCGCTGCAGCAGGCGCGCGCCAGTGGCACGCCGCAAGGTGCGCTGCCGCCCACCGAGGCCACCGTCGAGGGCCCGTTCTACTGGGCCGGTGCGCCCGATCTGGAACTGGGCGCCGACATTGCCGAGGGCGTGCCCGGCGAACCGGCGTTGTACATGGGGCGCGTCACCGACCTGGACGGCAAGCCGCTGGCCGGCGCCTTGCTGGACATCTGGTCGGGCGACGGCGACGGCCTGTACGACGTGCAACTGTCGGACGAACCGACCATGAAAGCACGCGGCCGATTCCGCACCGACAACGAGGGCCGCTACTGGTTCTGGTCGATCCGGCCGACCTTCTACCCGGTGCCATTCGACGGGCCGGTGGGCGAGATGATGCGTGCCTGCGGGCGCAACATCAACCGGCCGGGCCACATCCACATGCAGGTGTCGGCACCGGGGCACGTGAAGCTGACCACGCACATCTTCGTCGCCGGCAGTCCCTATATCGACGAAGACGCGGTGTTCGGCAAACGCGACAGCCTGGTCGTCGACTTCGAGGCGCACCCGCCCGGGCGCGCTGTCGACGGGCGCGAGATGGAGACGCCCTACCACTCGGCCAGCTTCGATTTCCGGCTGGTGCCGGAACCGGCCTGAGCCGGCGCGGCGATACGCCATGAAGATCGGCAAGCACACGGTGCCGCGCACCGCCATCTGCACCTCGGACGCGCACACCATCGTCGTCCGCGGTCGCGACCTGTCGAAGGAACTGATCGGCAAGCTGTCCTTCATCGACCACTTCTTCCTGCTGCTGATGGGCCAGCTGCCCAGCGCCGGCCAGAGCGCGGTGCTGAACGCCACGCTGGTGGCGATTGCCGAACATGGCCTGGTGCCCAGCGTGCAGGCCGCACGCATGACCTTCGCGGCCGCGCCGGATGCCATGCAGGGCGCGGTGGCCGCGGGCATCCTCGGCTGCGGCTCGGTGGTGCTGGGCTCGTCGGAAACCGCCGGGAGGCTGTTCAGCGAGATCGATGCGCGCGTGGCCGCCGGCGCGGCGCTGGACGACGCGGCGCTGGCGGCGATGCAGGACTGGCGCGCTCGAGGCCAGACCATCCCTGGCTATGGCCACCCGCTGCACAAGGAGCGCGACGAACGCGTCGGTGCGCTGTTCGACGTGGCGCATTCGGCCGGCACCGATCTGCGATTCGTGGCCATCGCCGAGGCGGTCGAGACATTGATGCCGCAGGTGCTGGGCAAGCCGCTGAAGCTGAACGTGTCGGGCGCGATCCCGGCGGTGCTGCTCGGTGCGGGCTTCCCGGTGCAGGCGCTGAAGGGCGTGCCGATCCTGGCGCGCACCGCGGGGCTGATCGCGCACATGTTCGAGGAGATGCAGCAGCCGATCGGCTTTGCGTTGTCGTACCAGGCGACGCGCGAAATGCAGTACGACGGCGACGTGCCGACGGGCTTCGGCACATGATGCCGGTGCTGCACGGCCTGAAGGTCGTCGAGCAGGGTACCTTCATCACCGGGCCGGCGGCCGGCATGCTGCTCGGCGACCTCGGTGCTGACGTCATCAAGGTCGAGCTGCCAGGCACCGGCGACCCGTTTCGCGCCTTCAAGGGCGGCCTGTACAGCCCGCACTTCCAGACCTACAACCGCAACAAGCGCAGCATTACGCTGGACAGCAAGGACGCGGCCGACCGCGAGGTCTTCGACGCGCTGATTGCCCAGGCTGACGTCTATATCCAGAACTTCCGACCCGGCGTGGCCGACAAGCTCGGTGCCGGCGAGAAGCGCCTGCGCGCGCTCAACCCTAAGCTGATCTACTGCTCGATCAGCGGTTTCGGCGCCAGCGGCCCGGCGGCGTCGCGCCCGGCCTACGACACCGTGGCGCAGGCCGCCAGCGGCTTCCTCGGCCTGCTGGTGAACCCCGAGAACCCGCGCGTCGTCGGCCCGGCCATCGCCGATGCACTGACCGGCTACTACGCCGCCTACGGCGTGCTCGGCGCGCTGTTCGAGCGCGGCCGCACCGGCGCCGGGCGCACGGTGGAGGTGTCGATGCTCGAGGCGATGGCGCACTTCAACCTCGACGCCTTCACGCACTTCTTCCAGGCCGGCGAGGTCATGGGCCCGTACAGCCGGCCGCGGGTGTCGCAGTCCTATGTGCTCGAATGCGCCGACGGCAAGTGGATCGCGCTGCACATGTCCAGCCCGGCCAAGTTCTGGCAGGGTCTGGCTGCGGTGATCGAGCGCCCGGCGCTGTTCGACGACCCGCGCTTCGCCACGCGCGAGGCGCGCATCGAGCACCAGGAGGCGCTGATCGAGCTGCTCGGCAGTTGCTTCAAGTCACGCCCGCGCGACGCCTGGTGCGCGCTGCTGCTGGCGCAGGACGTGCCGCATGCGCCGATGTACGACACCAGCGAAGCCCTGCTCGACCCGCAGGCCGTGCACCTGCAGCTAACGGCCTCGGCCCAGCACCCGGCGATGGGGCTGTTCCGTACCGTGCGCTCGCCGGTGTCCTTCGACGGCCAGCGCGCGCTCGAGGTGAGGCCGCCGCCCACGCTGGGCGAACACAACGAAGAAATCCGCCAGGCACTGCGCGGATCACCCAGCCCGTTCCCCGCATGATCCGCATCCAACCAGGAGACAACGTCATGATCAAGAACTCCCTGTCGCGCCGCGGCGCGCTTGCCGCCACCCTGTTCGGCCTGTGCGGCCTGGCCCTGGCGCAGACGCCCAGCGGGCCGCCGGTGCGCATCGGCAGCACGCTGGCGCTGACCGGGCCGCTGTCGGCCACGGCGCAGATTCACAGGATCGTCGGCGAAATCTATGTCGAGCAGGCCAACAAGCGCGGCGGCTGGCTCGGCCGGCCCGTGGAGTGGATCGTCAAGGACGACCAGTCCAAGGCCGATCTGGCGCGCACGCTGTACGAGCAACTCGTCACCGTCGACAAGGTGGACCTTCTGATGGGCCCCTACGCCACCCCGGGGATCCTCTCGGCAATGGGCGTCGCACAGCGCTACGGCAAGGTGCTGGTGCACCACACCTTCGGCGTTCCGGCGCTGGCCAAGTACGAGATGTCGTTCCCGGCCTGGTCGCTCGGCGCCGACCCGGGCACCACGGTGCCCAACACCGTGTTCGACGCGCTTGCGGCCGGCCCGAAGCCGCCCAAGACCGTGGCGGTGGTGACGAGCAAGTTCCCGCCGATCCAGTTCATGTCTGCCGGTGCGCGCGAGGTCATGAAGAAGCGCGGCCTGACCGAGATACTGTTCCTCGAGTGGGACTTCGGCAACCGCGACTTCGGTCCGATTGCCAATCGCGTCAAGGATGCCAAGCCCGACTTCGTCTGGGTGGGCGCCATCGGGCTGGAAGGCAACATGCTGCTCGACGCGATGAAGAAGATCGACTACGAGCCGCCACAGCATTTCTACCTCTACCCGTCGCCGGGCCAGCTGGTGACCTCGCCGGAGGCGAAGAATGCGCTGTCGGTGACGATCTTCGAGGAACACCCGCCGTTCACCAATGCCCCCGGCGCGGCGGAGTTCATCAAGATTTACCACGAGCGCGCCAAGGCGGCAGGGCTGCCCGACATCTCGGTCGAGGTGCAGGCGGCGGCCAGCTACACCGCCTGGCAGATCCTCGAGGCGGGCGTGGTTGCCACCAAGAGCCTGGATGACAAGGCCATCGGCGCCTGGCTCAAGGCCAACCGCGTCAATACGCTGCAGGGCAATCTGCGCTTCGACGGTCCCGGCCAGTACGGCGACGACCTGATGCGCATCAAGCAGGTGCAAGGCGGCCAGTGGAAGGTGGTGTGGCCGAAGGCCTTCGCGGCGCCCGGCGCGACGCTGCAGGCGAACTGATGTCCGTCGGCTGAGGGGGCGGGCACATGTACTTGCCCAGCGCGACGCTGCTCGCGCAGAGCATCCTGTCGGGCATCTTCATCGGTGCCTTGTACGGCCTGCTCGGGCTCGGGCTGAGCCTGTCTTGGGGGCTGCTGCGCCTGATCAACCTGGCGCATTTTGCCTTCGCCTTCCTGGCGGCCTACCTGTGCTACCAGATGGCGACGATGGGCATGGACCCGCTGGCCACGCTCGCCATCATCGTGCCGGCTTTCTTCGCCATCGGTGCGCTGCTGCACGCGCTGATGGCGCGCTTTGCGATCTCGCCCTTCAACTCGCTGCTCGTCACCTTCGGCCTCACCGGCATTGTCGAGGCCATCATCCAGTCGATCTGGACCGCCGACTTTCGCAGGCTCGAAACGAGCTACGGCGAGCACCGCTGGAAGCTCATGGGCCTGTACGTGCCCTTGCCCGAGCTGATCACGCTGGCCCTGGCGGTGAGCCTGTCCCTAGCCGTTTGGGCAGTGCTGCGCTATACCGACCTCGGCAAGGCGTTGCGCGCCTCGGCCGAAGACGCCCCGATCGCCGCCGCCTTCGGCGTGCACGAGCGTCGCAATTCGCTGCTGCTGGCCGGCACCTGCTCGGCGCTGGCCAGCGTCGCCGGCGTCTGCCTTGCGCTCGGCTTCACGCTCGCGCCGGCGCAGATCTATGCCTGGGTCGGCGTCGTCTTCGCCGCCGTGATGCTGGGCGGCCTCGGCCGCGCGCTGGCGCCACTCATCGCCGGCGTCATCATCGGTGTCAGCGAAGCGGTGACGATGGCGGTGACGGCACCCTCGTGGGCACCGCTGGTCTCGTTCACGCTGTTGATCGCGATCCTGCTCTTCCGTCCTGGGCGCGCCGCGTGAACAGCTCCCCCCCCGAAGCGTCTGCGGCGCTCCCCCCCGGGAAGGCAACGCTGGCGGACCGGCAGCGCCCGATGCGCGGCCTTCACTGGCCCAATGCGCGCACTCCGATCGCCATCGTGGCCTGCGGGGTGGCGCTGGCCTTCGTGCCGTGGCTCGGCCTGCCGGCCTTCTACGACTCACTGCTGTACCTGGTCCTGTACTGGGTGGTGCTGGCAACCTCGTGGAACATCCTGTCGGGCTATTCCGGCTATTTTTCATTCGGCCACGGCGCCTTCTTCGGCGCCGGTCTCTACGCCAGCGCGACGCTGATGTCGCGCTGGAACTGGCCCTTCCTTTGGACGCTGCCGGCCGCGGCGCTGGTGGCCTGCCTGCTCGGCGTGGTGGTCGGCGCCATCGTCTTCCGCGTCAAGGGCATCCGCGGCGAGGTCTTCGCACTGCTCACGCTGGCCGTGACCTTCGTGCTCGGCACCGTCATCGTCAACACGCCCATCGACGGCGGCAACGGCGTCTCGCTCGCAGGCGTGGCGGTGCCGAAGATCGGCCCGACGCAGTCGTCGACCTTCTACCTCCTGGCCCTGGTGGCAGCGACGGTGACGATGCTGGTGGCCTGGGCCATCGCGGTCTCCAAGCTCGGGGCGGGGCTGTTCGCCATCCACGACGACGAGGACGCGGCCGAGGTGATGGGCGTGCCGACCTACCGCTACAAGCTCATGGCGCTCGCGATCTCCTGTGCGCTGGCCGGCGTGGCCGGCGGCATCCATGCGCTGTTCCTCAACTATGTGACGGTGGGCGAGGTGTTCACGATCACGGTGCCGCTGACCGTGGTGCTGATGAGCGTGCTCGGTGGCAGCCGCCACTGGGCCGGGCCGGCCATCGGCGCGATGGCGATCACGCTGCTGCTTTACAGCTTCACGGCGGCAGACCACGCGATCGCCGGCAAGGCGATGATCGGCGTGATCCTGATCGCGGCCATCCTGTTCATGCCCGACGGGATCCTGCCGCGTCTGCAGAAGCTGTTCGGCCGCCGCGCGGAGGTGCCAGTGGCCGTTGCAGCGCCGCCATCGCCGCGGCGTGTTGCGGCGGAGCCGGCGGCCGTGCCGACGTCGGCGCCGACCCCGGCACCGAGGCGCACCCCGACCGCCACGCCTGCCGGCGACGCCCAGGTGCTGCTGCGCGTGCGCGGCCTGCGCAAGTCCTTCCGCGGCGTGCTCGCGCTGGATGGCGTCGACGTCGAAGTGCGGCGCGGCGAGATCCTCGGCCTGCTGGGACCGAACGGCTCAGGCAAGTCGACCTTCATCAATGTCGTCAGCGGCCACTACGCGCCGAGCGGCGGCACGATCGAATTCGAAGGCCGCGCCATCGGCGGGCTGCCGGCGCACCGCATCGCCGCCGCCGGCATCTCGCGCACCTACCAGATCCCGCGCCCCTTCGGCCACCTGAGCGTGCTCGACAACGTGGCGCTGACGACGATGTTCGGCGGGGGCGTGGGCAGCCCCGAGGCGGCGCGACAGCAGGCCATGCAATGGCTCGAGTTCACCGGCTTGCGGGACAAGGCGGCCGCACTGCCCGAAGACCTGAACCTGCACCAGCGCAAGTTCCTCGAACTGGCGCGCGCGCTGGCCTCGCGGCCGCAACTCGTGCTGCTCGACGAGGTGCTTTGCGGGCTGACGCCGAGCGAGATCGACGACGCGGTGGCGCTGATCCGGCGCATCCGCGACCAAGGCTCGACCATCGTCTTCGTCGAGCACGTGATGCGCGCCGTGATGGCGCTGACCGACCGCATCGTCGTCTTCAACCACGGCGATCTGCTTGCCGAAGGCAGGGCGAGCGATGTCATGCAGCGGCCCGAGGTGATGAGCGCCTACCTGGGCAAGGCCCATGCTTGAAGTCCACGATCTGCAGGTGGCCTATGGCGCTGCACCTGCGCTGTGGGGCGTCTCGCTCGACATGCGCGCCGGCGAACTGGTCTGCGTGGTCGGCCCGAACGGCGCCGGCAAGACGACGCTGATCGGCACCCTGGCGGGCATGCTGCGCGCGCGTGCCGGTCGCATCGTCTTCGAAGGGCAGGACATCACGGCACTGCCGGCGCACCGTTTCTGCGAAACCGGCATCGCCATCGTGCCCGAGGGCCGGCGCCTGTTCACCGGCATGACCGTGCGCGAGAACCTCGAACTCGGCAGCTACCTGCCGGCGGCACGCTCGCACCGGGCGCAATCGCTGGCGGCGGCGATCGAGCTGTTCCCGATGCTCGAGGAAAAGCTCGCCAGCGTGGCCGGCGAGCTGTCGGGCGGCCAGCAGCAGATGGTTGCCGTGGCGCGCGCGCTGATGGCCCGCCCGCGCCTGCTGCTGCTCGACGAACCGTCGCTCGGCCTGTCGCCGCTGATCGTGCACGACCTGTTCGCCGCCATCCGCCGCATCAACGCCAGCGGCGTCACGGTGCTGCTGGTCGAGCAGAACGTCGTCATGGCGATGCAGGTCAGCGACCGTGCCTACGTGCTCGAGGAGGGGCGCATCGTCGCGCACGGCGAGCCCGACGAACTGATGCAACGCGACGAGCTGCGTCGCGCCTACCTTGGAGTGTGAAATGAACCACCCCGAAGCGCCTTCGGCGCTCCCCTCGAGGGGAGCCACCGGCGGCCCGGCAGAGCCGGATCCGCGGCGGCCGCTTGATCGAATCGTTCCTGCTTCGCCGGCGTCGCAGGCGATTGGCCACTGACATGCTGTACGTTTTCCGCCTGATCGACAAGCCTGACAGCGCCGAGTTGCGCCAGCGCGTTCGCCCGGCGCACAAGGCCTACCTGGGTGCGGTGGCAGGGCGCATTGCCTTCGCCGGCCCGCTGACCCACGACGATGGCGTGACGATGATCGGAAGCCTGCTGGTCATCGATTTCGACAGCCGCGACGCCGCTCACGCCTGGCTGGCCGACGAACCCTTCACATGTGCCGGGCTGTATGCCGGCAGCGAGATCCACGCCTTCGTGAACCTGTGGCCGCAACGCGCCGGCTTCGCACCCGCACCATGAATGCCGGTCGCTCCGGCGGGCCGGTACCGGGTTGCGACCAACCAAGGAGACTTCCATGCTATTTCCCACCACCATCGTCGGCAGCTTCCCGCAGCCCGACTGGCTGATCGACCGCGAGAAGCTCGCCGGCCGCTTTCCGCCGCGGGTGCGCGCGCTCGAGCTGTGGCGCATTGCACCGCAGTACCTGAACGAGGCGCAGGACGACGCGACGCTGATCGCGATCCGCGCGCAGGAAGAAGCCGGGCTCGACATCGTCAGCGACGGCGAGATCCGGCGCGAGAGTTATTCGAACCGCTTCGCCACCGCGCTGGACGGTGTCGACCTGGACAACCCGGGCAGCGCGCTCGACCGCTCGGGCCACCCCAACCCGGTGCCGCGAATCGTCGGCAGGATCCGCCGCCGCCACGCGGTCGAGGTCGACGACCTGAAGTTCCTGCGCGCGCACACCGAGCGCATGACCAAGATCACCGTGCCCGGGCCGTTCACGATGCTGCAGCAGGCGCAGAACGACTTCTACGCCAGCGAGGAAGAAGCGGCGATGGACTATGCCGCGGCGGTGAATGAAGAAATCAAGGACCTCTTTGCAGCCGGCGCCGACGTGGTTCAGATCGATGAACCCTACATGCAGGCGCGACCGGACAAGGCGCGCCAGTACGGCTTGGCGGCGCTGAACCGCGCGCTCGAAGGCGTCAACGGCACGACCGCGGTGCACATCTGCTTCGGCTATGCGGCGATCATCCACCAGCGGCCCAGCGGCTACTCCTTCCTGCCCGAGCTGGCGCAATGCAGCTGCAAGCAGGTGTCGATCGAAACCGCGCAGTCGAAGCTCGATTGCTCCGCGCTGGTGGCGCTGGAGGGCAAGCGGGTGATGATCGGTTGCATCGACCTGGACGACTCCGAGGTCGAGTCGGTCGACACCATCGTGCAGCGCATCGAGCGCGCACTGCCCTACATCAAGGCGGAGAACGTGATCCTGGCACCCGACTGCGGCATGAAGTACCTGCCGCGTGAACGCGCCATCGGCAAGCTGCGGGCGATGGTGGAGGCGGCGAGGATCCTGCGCCAGCGGCACGCGTAGCGTGCCGCTTCATTCGCCGCCGAACAGGTCGGGGGTGAGCGCGGCGCCTTCGATGGCCAGCAAACGCAGCTTGGTCTGCGCGCCGCCGAAGGCCGAGAAGCCACCCAGCTTGCCACCCGCAGCCATTACGCGGTGGCATGGCACCACCGGCGCGAAGGGGTTGCGGCCGAGCGCCTGGCCGACAGCGCGTGCCAGGCCAGGGCTGCCCAAGCGCCGCGCGACTTCGCCATAGGTCAGAGTCTGGCCCGGTGCGATGCCGCGGGCGATCCGGTACACGCGCACGTGCAATTCGGGCAGACCGCGCATGTCCAGCCGCAGCGCCGAAAGGTCCACACGCTCGCCGCACAGCAGTGCCTGAACGCCGTCGATGGCCTGCTGCACCTCGGGCGGCGGCGCGGCTGCGGTGGCCTGCGGCGCACGGCGGCGCAGGCGCGCCCGAATGGCGTCATCGTCGGCCTCCGGCAACAACACGGCGCGCAGGCCGGCGTCACCCCAGGCGACGGTGCAGCGGCCGATGCCGGTGTCGAAGTGCGCAAAGTGGCAGGTCATGGTTGCCGGTTCCTTGTCGTCCCTCCGACGACGGGCGGTCGCGCGCAGGGCAGTGTGGCGCGCACGCTGCACTTTCCAGTCGCCATGCGGGATCGCGGTTTGTTCCTATGCGCTGCGGCGCAACATGTGACTTATGCTCGCGCCAGAGGATGCGGCCTAGACCGCAACCATGTCAAAAGATTCAAGTCGTTGGGGCTTCATGCATGGAGCGATGGACGTTGGGGTTCTCGTTGCGCTTGGCCGAATCACATCAGGATCTGCTGGATGCCTGCGCGGTGCGGGCACGAGCCTATGGCCGACACATGCCCGAGATGGGTCAGCGGCTGGCCGAGCCCGACGAACTGGACTACGACAAGAGCACCTCGGTCTTCCTGTGCCGGGACAAGGCCACGGGGCGCGCCACCGGCACCATGCGCATCCAGTCCAGCGTGCACGGGCCGCTGATGATGGAGCAAAGTGTGGTGCTGCCGCCGCTGCTGGCCGAGTCGACCCGCGCCGAAGTGACGCGGCTGGCCGTGCCAGTTGGTGTCGATCCACTGACGCGACTGTGCCTTTGGAAGGCCAGCTTCCTGTTCTGCATGGCGCACGGCTTGCGCTGGATGGTCATCGGCGCACGCAGCGAGGCGTTGATCCGCAACTACCGGCGCCTGGGCTTCAGCGATGTCTTCGGCCGCGACGAACTGGTGCCGCTGGCGCACACCGGGGGTGTGCTGCACCGCATCATGAGTTTCGAGGCTCCGTCCGCGCAGCGTGTCTGGGGCGAAATGCGCCACCCTCTGTACAAGTTCATCTTCGAGACCGAGCACGACGATCTGCATGTGGTCAAACCGCCTGTTGACATAGGCTTCAGACCTCCGCTGCCTGTCATGCTGCGCCGCGGTCTGGCCGCGTAGGCCTAGGCTTTCAGCCGGCCGTTGCCACGGGCGCGCTGCGCCCAACCCATTGGCCGAGTATCTGCGTGAGTTCCTGTTGCGTGTAGGGTTTTGACAGGAAGTCGTCCATGCCTGCACTCAAGCACTGGTCGCGGCTGATGGCACAGGTGCTGGCCGTCAACGCGATCACCGGAAGCCGGGGCAAGCCGAGGGCGCGTTCTTGGGTGCGGATCTCGCGTGTCGCGGCCATGCCGTCCATGGTCGGCATGCGACAGTCCATCAATACGATGTCGGGGCGATTCACCTCCCTCAATGCGTGCCGCACGGCCTGTCGGCCGTCGCGCACACGCTCGGCCTGCACGCCCAACTGTTCCAGATAGGCGGTGACGATCACGGCGTTCACGTCGTCGTCCTCGGCGATGAGGACATGGGCGCCGGTGGCAGCTTCCGGATGCTGCGCGTCCTGGGGGGTGTCGGTTTGCGCCGGTGCCGCGTCCGGCAGGTGGACGGTGAATGCCGCGCAGGTGCCCACACCCACGCTGCTGGTCAGGCCCAGTTCGCCGCCCATGGCCTGTGCAATGTCGCGTGCGATGGTCAAGCCCAGGCCGGTGCCTTCCAGCGGGCGCGCGTCCGAGTCACCGACTTGGCGAAAGGCCTCGAACACGGCTTCCAGATCGTCCGCCGCGATGCCTGGACCGGTGTCCAGGATCTCGCCGCTGAGCTTGCCGCTTTCGCCATCGCGCGTCAGCGTCAGCGTGATCGAACCCTGTTGCGTGAACTTGATCGCATTGCCCAACAGGTTGTGCAGCACCTGGCGCAGCCGCGACGGGTCGCCTTGCACCCAGCACGGGCGCGGCAGATGCAGGTTCAGCCTGAACGCCAGGGCCTTGTCACCGGCGCGCACGGCATACACGTCGCCCAGTGTTTCGACCAGCGCGCTCAGTTCGAAACGCTCGCTGCGCATGGCAAAGCGGCCTGCCTCGACGCGCGAGATGTCGAGCAAGTCGTTGATCAGCCCCAACAGGTGGGTGCCGGAGGACTCGATCAATTCGACGCGGCGGGCCACCGCGCTGTTCTGCGCCTCGAGGTGCAGCAGCCGCGCGACGCCGAGGATGCCGTGCAGGGGCGTGCGCAGCTCATGGCTGATCTTGCCGAGGAACTGGGTCTTCACCGCACTCTGGTGCAGCGCCAGTTTCAGCGCTTCCTCCTTTTCCGCGCTCAGTGCCTGCGCGCGCAGGCGCAGCAAGATGCCGTCGACGAGTCGCCTTTCCGAGGCCGCCGCCGTGGTCAGCAGCAGGCCCAGCAGCAGCAACATGCCTGGGCCACCGACGGAGCCGAGTTCATCGGCCCGCAGCAACAGGCCGAAGGCCGTCAGCGCCAGAATCGGCGTCACATAGGCCGCGGTTGAACGCTTGCTGACCTGCAAGCCGAATGTGGCGACACATGATACGCAGGCCATCACCGCGCTGATCAGCGCGGCCAGCGGTACCGCAGAGCCCATCACCAGCAGGCCCGCGACGCCCCAAACTAGTCCGTCGGCGAACAGCCATGCGTCGGTGGTGCGGCGCCACTGTTCGCTGGACGGGTTGCCCAGGCGCGCGTAGCGCAGACTGAGCATGATGCGGGCGCTGGCCACGATCAATTTGGCCGCCAGCCAGGTGTCGACGACCGCCGGCGCCAGCTCCACGCCACGCAGTTGCAGCGCAAAGAACAGCGCGAAGGCCGTGGCCACCAAGGTGCCCAGGCGCGTATGGCCGAGCACCATGCGCAGTTGCTCGTTGGCAACCACCGGGCGCAACTCGGCATCGACGTCGATGCGCAATCGCTCGGCCAGCCGCGCCAGCCAACCATTTGGACTTGGCTCGGTTTGCATTGGAGGTGCCGCGAAGCCGTCGGTTGTCACGGACCGAGGTTTTGACGCCCGAACTCGCTGGGCAGATCGATGCGCAGCGATTCACAGGTCGAGCGCAGCATCCTCAGACGCTCGGCGGGGCCCATGTCAGGCTGCCCGCGCGAAAGCTCCGATTCGAACTGGCGCAGCACTTCGTGGCGGTAGCGCGCGATCGAACGCTGCCAGTCGCGCAGCACCAGCAATTTCGCCAGGCTCGCGGCATGCTGGAAATCGTCGGCCAGTTGCACCGAGCCGCGTCCCAGTTCCAGGTCGGCAAACAGGCCCGACATGGGCAACTGGAATTCATCCGGATCGGAGGTGGTGCCCGCGCTCGGAGCCGGGGCGATCATCGGTGCCAGTTCGCTCATCGCTGCGTACCCCCAAGGATGTCCAGAGCCTTGCGTTGCAATTTGTCCGCACAGACCGGGTCCGCGTTCGAAAGCGGCGCAAGCACCATACGCGTGCCCGCTGTTCGCGCGCAGTTCGGATGATGCCACCGGGGTGAAATGGGCGGGCGCCAACTTTTGCGCGCAATTGCGGCGCGCGAGCGCGTCGGGCCGAATCCGCTACCCTTGCCGGCGACCAACCCGGTGTGCACGGAGGCCTTGTTGTTTGCAGCGTTCGAAAGACTGGTTCAAGCTTATCCGGAGGGTGGGAATGCGCTGCCGCCGCGCGGCTTCCTGCCCTTCGTCTGGGCCTGCAGCGACGGCCTGCGCGGCTACATCGCCGCGATGACCCTGCTCACCGCCGCCATCGGCGTGTTCGAGGCATTGTTGTTCGCGATGCTCGGGCGCATCGTCGACTGGCTCGGCCCGGTGCGCCCCGAAGCGCTGTGGGCGGAGCATGGCAGCACGCTGGCGCTGCTGGCGGCGGTGCTGGTGGGCAGCACGCTGCTGGTCGCGGGGCAGTCGATGTTCAAGCACCAGGCCATGGCCGGCAACTTCCCGATGCGCCTTCGCTGGAACTTCCACCGCCTGCTGCTGCAGCAGAGCATGAGTTTCTACCAGGACGAGTTTGCCGGGCGCATCGCCACCAAGCTGATGCAGACCGCGTTGGCGGTGCGCGACGTGTGGATGATCCTGGCCGACATTTTGGTGTTCGTGCTGATCTACTTCGTCACCATGGTGGCGGTGGTGGGCGGCTTCGACCGCTGGCTGCTGCTGCCCTTCCTGGCCTGGGTGCTGCTTTACATCGTGGCGCTGCGCTGGTTTGTGCCGCGCCTGGCGCGCACCGCCAAAGCCCAGGCCGACGCGCGCTCGTTGATGACCGGGCGCATCACCGATGCCTATACCAACATCGCCACCGTCAAGCTGTTCTCGCATGCCGGGCGCGAGGCGGGTTACGCGCGTTCGGCGATGCAGGAGTTCCTGCTCACGGTTTACGCGCAGATGCGCCTGGTCAGCGGTTTCGAGATCGTCAACCACGTGCTTGGCATCACGCTGATCCTGGCCACCGCCGGCGCCACGCTGTGGTTGTGGACGCAGGGCCAGGTCGGGGTGGGCGCGGTGGCCGCCGCCACCGCGATGTCGCTGCGCCTGAACGGCATCTCGCACTGGGTGATGTGGGAGATGGCCGACCTGTTCGAGCAGGTCGGCACGGTGCAGGACGGCATCAACACGCTGTCGCGGCCGCAGGCCGTGCACGACCGTGAAGACGCCGTGCCGCTGCGCGTGACGCGCGGCGAGCTCAAGTTCGAGGCCCTGTGCTTTCGCTACGGCAAGGCCGACGGGCCGCAGGTGGTGGACGGCTTTTCCCTGTCGGTGCGACCGGGCGAGAAGATCGGGCTCGTCGGGCGATCGGGGGCCGGCAAGAGCACCATCGTCAACCTGCTGCTGCGCTTCTACGATCTCGAATCCGGCCGCATCCTCATCGACGGCCAGGACATTGCCGGCGTCACCCAGGCCAGCCTGCGCGCGATGATCGGCATGGTCACGCAGGACAGTTCGCTGCTGCACCGCTCGGTGCGCGACAACATCCTGTACGGCCGCCCTGACGCCACCGAAGTCGACATGGTGGCCGCGGCAAGGCGTGCCGAGGCGCATGACTTCATCCTCGCTCTGGCCGATGCCGCCGGGCGCAGCGGCTACGACGCGCATGTCGGCGAACGCGGCGTCAAGCTGTCGGGCGGACAGCGCCAGCGCATCGCGATTGCGCGGGTGATGCTCAAGGACGCCCCGATCCTGCTGCTCGACGAGGCCACCAGCGCGCTGGACAGCGAGGTCGAATCCGCCATCCAGGCCAGCCTGTACCGGCTGATGGAAGGCAAGACCGTGCTCGCCATCGCGCACCGCCTGTCGACCATCGCCGCGATGGACCGGCTGGTGGTGCTGGACCAGGGGCGCATCGTCGAGATGGGCGACCATCGCAGCCTGCTCGCGCAGGACGGCCTGTATGCGCGGCTGTGGGCGCACCAGAGCGGGGGCTTCCTGGTCGACGAGACCGATGCGCCAGCCGCGGTGGACGCGGGTGTCGAGCCCGACGCCGCGTGGGCGGCGACACGCGGCACCGAAAAGACGCTGCCGGTGCCACCGGCCTTTCGCTGAGCCTGCGAGTCGAAGGCGTGGCGGGCCGCGTCAATCCGGCAGCAGCCGCAGCTTGACGCTGCGCCCCTTGATCTTCGCGCCGGCCAGCCGGCGCTGCACCTCGGCGGCGATATCTCGCGGCACCGCGACGTAGGTCGAAAACGCATTCACGTTGATCTTGCCGATGGCTGCGGCGGGGTAACCCAGGTCTTTGGTCAATGCGCCCAGCACGTCGCCCGGGCGCATCTTCTCCTTGCGTCCGCCCAGGATCTGCAGCGTGCGCATCGGTGCGCGCATGGGCTCGGCGCCGGCGTCGTGCAGTTCGTCCAGCGGGTGCCATTCGCTGGCAAAGCCCAGCGCCTGCTCGATCTGGCCGACGCGGCCCATCTCGTCCATGCTCGCCAGGCTGAAGGCCCAGCCCGATTCATCCACGCGCGCTGTGCGGCCGATGCGGTGCGTGTGCGTGTCGGGGTCGGGCGTGACATCGACATTCACCACGGCTTCCAGGCCGGCGATGTCCAGCCCGCGTGCGGCGATGTCGGTGGCCACCAGCACGCTGATGCTGTGGTTCGCAAACTGCACCAGCACCTGGTCGCGATCGCGTTGCTCCAGGTCGCCATGCAGCTCCAGCGCGGCAAAGCCCTGCGCGCGCAGCAATTGCACCAGCTCGCGGCAGCGCTGCTTGGTGTTGCAGAAGGCCAGCGTGCCGAGCGGCCGATGGTGGTTCAGCAGCCGCCCCACGGCCAGCAGCCGCTGGTCTTCGGCCACCTCGTAGAAGCGCTGGCGGATCTTGTCGCCGGTGTGCGCCTGTCGCAGCGTCACCTCTTTCGGCTCGCGCATGAATGCCGCTGCGAGCTTGCGCACGTTGTCGGGGTAGGTGGCCGAGAACAGCAGCGTCTGCCGCTGCGCAGGGCACTGCCCGGCGACCGTGGCGATGTCGTCGTGGAAGCCCATGTCGAGCATGCGATCGGCTTCGTCCAGCACCAGCGTGTTCAGCGCGTCGAGCAGCAGGCTGCCGCGTTCCAGGTGGTCGAGGATGCGCCCGGGCGTGCCGACGACGATGTGCGCGCCGTGCTCCAGGCTGGCCAATTGCGGCCGCAGGGTCGCGCCGCCGCACAGCGTGAGGATCTTGATGTGCTCCTCGGCACGCGCGAGGCGGCGCAATTCCTGCGTCACCTGCTCGGCCAGTTCACGTGTCGGGCACAGTACCAGCGCCTGCACCGCGAAACGGCGCGGGTTCAGATTGGCCAGCAGCGCCAAGCCGAAGGCGCACGTCTTGCCGCTGCCGGTGCGCGCCATCGCGATCAGGTCATGGCCGGCCAGGCTCAGTGGCAGGCTGGCGGCCTGGATCGGCGTCATCGTGCTGTAGCCGAGCTGCGCCAGGTTGCGCAAGGTGGCCGGCGGCAGCGGCAGGGTGGCGAAGTCGGTCTCGGTGGGGGCGGGCGGATTCATGCGCGATTGTCGGGCCGCGCCGCCTGGTAGCCGGCGACGAAGCGCGGCGACACCAGGCGCAGCCGTTCCAGGTCGATGCGCCCGCTGCGCTGGATGTAGCTCCACGCCAGGTCCCACGGTGCGAGCTGCATGTGCGCGGCGAAGTCTTCGTACCACGCGGCACTGCGGTTGGCCGCTGCAACCAGCTTGTCCACCACCGGCCGGCGTGCGGCTTCGTAGGCGTGCAGCGCGCGCGGCACGTCGGGCTCGTCACGCAGCGCCTTGGCCAGCGCGATCACGTCCTCGAAGGCCAGCCGCGTGCCCGAGCCGATGGAAAAGTGCGCGGTGCGCAGTGCGTCGCCGACCAGCACCACGTGTCCGGCCGACCAATGCGCATTGAAGATCTTCGGGAACTGCCGCCAGACCGATTTGTTGGACACCAGCGCATGGCAGCCGAGCGTCTCGGCAAAGGCCGTCTCGATGATGCGCCGCGTGGTCGCTTCGTCCATGTCGGCGAATCCGGCGCGTTGCCAGGTGGCGGCATCGCATTCGGCGATGAAGGTGCCCATGCCTTCGGAATAGCGGTAGTGATGCGCGTTCATCGGCCCGAATGCGGTGTCGACGAAGGTCTGGCTCAGCGTGTCGAAGCGCCGTGTCGTGCCGTACCAGGCGAAGCGGTTGTCCAGCAGTTCGATTTGTGTGCCGAAGGCCGGCTCGAACTGCCGCCGCACGAAGGAATGGGCGCCGTCGGCCGCGACCACCAGGTCGTAACCCCGCAACCCGGCGAGATCGGTCAGCGCATGGCGGTATTCGGGTGTGACGCCCACCGACTGCAGCCGCTGCTGCAACAGCTGCAGCAGCTGCAGCCGGCCGATGGCGGCAAAGCCGATACCGTCGATGACGATGCGCTGGCCGCAATGGTTCAACGCCAGGTCGCTCCAGCGCTGCATCGCCGGCAGCAGCAATTCGTAGGTGTGCTCGTCGTCGTCGCGCAGGAAGTCCAGCGCCCGATCGGAGAAGACCACACCGAAGCCGAAGGTCGCGTCGGGTACGTTCTGCTCGACGATCCGGATGTGATGCGTCGCATCCTGGCGCTTCAGCAGGTAGGCCAGGTACAGGCCGGCCGGGCCGGCGCCGACGATCAGGATCCGCATGGCCGCAGCCTATACGACGTTGGTCTCGCGCAGTGGCGCGTTGTCGAGCACACGCGCCCAGCCCAGGCGCGACAGGTCCAGTGTGCGAAAGCCACCGCACAGTACCAGCTCGGCCAGCGCGCGGCCGACCGCAGGCGCATGCTGCAGCCCGTGGCCGCTGAAGCCGTTGGCGAAGAGCAGGTTGTGCATGTCGGGGTGCACACCGACGATCATGTTGTGGTCGAGCAGGCTCACGTCGTAGTGCCCAGCCCAGGCGCGTTTCACGCGCAGTGCATCGAAACCCTCGATGCGCGCGGCCAGCACCGGCCAGAGGACCTGCTCGAAGAGTTCGTGCTGCACTTCGAAGTCCTCGCTCGGCGGATCGTCGTCCTCGGGCAGCGCCACGCCGCACAGCCAGCCCGTGCCCTCGGGGCGGATGTACACCCCACTCGGGTCGACGATCAGCGGGGATCCCGGCGTCAGCGCCGGGCTGGTGACATGGAACACGCAGCGCTTGCGCGCTTGCACCGGCAGCTCGATGCCGGCCCATCGTGCCAATGCGGGTGCGCCGGTGCCGGCGGCGTTGATCAGCGTGCCGCAGCCGATGCGCGTGCCATCGACCAGTTCGACCGACTGCACGCGCCTGTCGCTGCAACGCAGGCCGATCACACGCGCCTGGCGGTAAGTGGCGCCGAGCGAAGTTGCCTTGCGGCGCAGCGCCATCAGCAGGCTGTAGGGGTCGAGCCAGCCTTCGCCCGACACGCCGAGCGCGCCGCCGGACAGGTCGTCGGTGTGCAGCCAGGCGAAGCGCTGGCGCAGCTGATGCACATCCATCAGCAGCACGTTGGCGCCGACTTCGAGCTGCATGCGGTGGTTGGCCCGCAGCGTTTCCATGCCGGCGTCGTCGGCCAGGAACAGGTAGCCGCCTTCGCGAAAGCCCAGGTCCGGCGCGACGCCGTCCACGGCCAGCCGCTCGCCGGCCTGCGCCACGAAGGCGCTGCCGAATATCGACATGCGGATGTTCTCCGGCAGCGAGAACTGGTGTCGGATCGACGCCACCGACAGCGTCGTCGCGCAGTGCCGGTAGCCGAAATCCTGCTCCAGCACCAGCAGCTTGCCGTCGAACTCCGGCTCGGCCATCAAAAAGTAGGCGGCCGCGCTGCCCACGGCCGCACCGCCGACGATGACCACGTCGAAGTGCTCCATGCCGGTCGTCACGGGGATCCGAATATCATGCCCCCATGATCGCAGAGACCCCGCCGCCCGACGTCGAAACGCTGCTGATGCGCATCGACGGTGGCATCGGCCGCCTGACGCTGAACCGCCCGAACAAGTTGAACGCGCTGTCGCCGGCGACGATGCAGGAGATCATCGCCGCTTGCCGCTGGCTGGCCGCGCGCGGCGATCTGCGTGTGCTGCTGCTGGACGGTGCAGGGCGTGCGTTCTGCGGCGGCTTCGACCTTGATGCGATGCGCGAAGGGCGAGGGCGCATGGACCGCAACGCCACCGACCTGGGCCGTCAGATGATCGAGGCGCTCGAAGCCATCCCCGCGATCACGCTGTCGCTGGTGCAAGGCCATTGTGTCGGCGGCGGCGTGCTGCTGGCGTTGGCCTGCGACCTGTGCATCGCCGCCGACGATGCGCGCTTTTCGATCCCCGAGATGGAGCTCGGCATCCCGCTCGGCTGGGGCGGCGTGCCGCGGCTGATTCGCCGCGTCGGGCCTGCCGTGGCCATGGAACTGGTGCTCGATTGCACACCCTTCGATGCCGCCCAGGCTTTGGCCTGGCGCTGCATCAACCGTGTCGTGCCGCTGGCCGAACTGGACGCTGCTGGTGCGGCCTGGGCGCAACGGCTGGCGTCGCGGCCGCTGAATGCGCTGCGCAGCACCAAGGAGCGCTTCCGCGTCGCGGCCGACGCACTTTGCAGTGGGGCGGGCAGCGAGCTCGATGCCGACACCTTGCTGGCCGCCTACCGCGACCCGGAGACGCTGGCCGTGCAGCAACGCTACATCGCGGTGCGGCTGAAAGCGCGCTGACGACGATGGCCGCCGGCAGCCTGCTCGCGCTGATCGACGACATCGCCAGCGTGCTGGACGATGTCGCCGTGCTGACCAAGGTGGCAACGAAGAAGACCGCCGGCGTGCTCGGCGACGACCTCGCGCTGAACGCGCAGCAGGTCAGCGGTGTGGCCGCTGAACGCGAACTGCCGGTGGTCTGGGCGGTGGCCAAGGGATCGCTGCTGAACAAGGCCATCCTGGTGCCGCTGGCGCTGGCGATCAGCGCCTTCGCGCCCTGGGCGGTGACGCCCTTGCTGATGGTCGGTGGCGCCTTCCTGTGCTACGAGGGCTTCGAGAAGCTGGCGCACCGCTTCCTGCACAGCCGCGACGAGGACGCGGCGAAGAAGGCCGAACACCTGCAGGCGCTGGCCGCGCCGGCGCCCGATCGTGTGGCGCTGGAGCAGGCCAAGGTGAAGGGCGCGATCCGCACCGACTTCATTCTTTCGGCCGAAATCATCGCCATCACGTTGGGCACGGTGGCCGCCGCGCCCTTCGTCACCCAACTGTCGGTGCTGGCGGGTATCGGCCTGATCATGACGGTCGGCGTGTATGGCCTCGTGGCCGGCATCGTCAAACTGGACGATGCCGGGCTGTATCTGTCGCGCGCACAGGGCGATCACGTATGGCACCAGGCACAGCGAGCGCTTGGCGGCAGCATCCTGCGCGCCGCGCCCTGGCTGATGAAGGCGCTGTCGGTCGCCGGCACCGCGGCGATGTTCCTGGTCGGCGGCGGCATCCTGACGCATGGCCTGGCGCCGCTGCACCATGCGATCGAAACCTTGGTGCAGCGTGCCGAGGCCTGGGGGGGGGCGGTGCTGGCGACCCTGACGCCGCTGCTGGCCGATGCCGGTGTCGGCATCGTTGCCGGCGCGCTGGTGCTGCTCGGTGTCAGCGCTTTCGGTCGGCTGCGCGCCGCGGTGGTGTCTTGAGCACCGCGTAACGGCGCCGTCGGCGCACAAATGCGGTAGTTTTCGCGCGCCAGCGCAGGCCCTTGCGGCATAGCATGGGCAGATGATTTCGATGCAAGGCGTGCCTTCCTCGCTGATCGCCAGGAACGAGTCCTGGGTGCGCAAACAGGCGCAGGCGCTGGCCCGGCATTTGCCGTCGAACGTCGAGAAGGCCGACCTGATCCAGGTGGGGCTGATCGCGGTGGCGCAGGCCTCGCTCGGCTTCGAGTGGGAGGGCGACCGTGATACCCCGGAGGCCACCGAGGCCTTCCTGCGTTATGCCCGCGCCCGCGTCAAGGGCGCGATGCTCGACGAACTGCGCCAGATGGACCACCTCGGACGCGGCCAGCGGCGCAAGCTGAAGGTGCTGCAGATCGCGCGCGAGCGCTGGCGTGGCGCGCACGGTGCCGAGCCGAGCATGGCGCAGATCAGCTCGATCTGCGGCATGAGCATCGACGAGGTGGCCAAGCTCGAGCAGGCCGACCTCGAGGGTCGCATGAAAAGCAGCAGCGCCGACGGCGACGACGACGAGAACGCGCTCGAGTCCCATGCCGCGACGCCGCGCGACGAGGTCGAGGCGCGTGTCGACACCGGCATCGTCATGCGCCGGCTCGAGCGCTTCTTCGCCGCGTTGCCAGAGCGCGAGCGTCAGGTGATCGATGCCTACCTGGGCGTGGGCCTGTCGCCGACCGAACTGGCGGCGTCGATGAAAGTCACGCCCTCGCGTGTGTCGCAGATGTTCCGCTCGCTGGTGCAGCGCATGGCGCTGCATTTCGACCAGGACCCGAAGCGCGCCATCGACCGCCTGCCCGACCGCTCGGGACCATCGTTCGCGCAGCGCATGGCGCAACGCGAGGTGGAACTGGCCACCCGTGCCAGCGACGGACCCTGGGGCCGCATGATGGAAGAGGTGCTCACCCGGCCCATGGACCTGACGGAACTGGGCGACGGGAAGCCTGACACGCAGCCGCCCAAGCGCCTGCGTGTGACGGGCGGCACGCGCTGGGAGTGATCGTGCGAGAGGGCTACTTCCCCGCGCCGATGCCCAGCAGCTCGACCTCGAACTGCAGCGTCGCGTTCGGCGGGATCACACTGCCGGCACCACGTGAACCGTAGGCGATGGCGCTCGGGCAGGTGAGTTTGGCCTTGCCGCCGACCTTCATGAGTTGCACGCCTTCGGTCCAGCACTTGATGACGCCGCTCAGCGGGAACTCGATGGGCGTGCCGCGCTTGTAGGAGCTGTCGAACTCCTTGCCATCGGGGAAGGTGCCACGGTAGTGCACCTTGACGGTGTCCGTGGCGCCAGGGCTGGCGCCACTGCCGTCCTTGAGCGAGAGGTACACCAGCCCGCTGGGTGTGACCACCGCGCCGGCTTCCTTGGCCGCGGCTGCGGCCGCGGCATCGTTCTGAGCTTGAGCCTGGGCCTGGGTCGGCAGCACGCAGATGAGGGCCAGTGCGCTGGCCAGAAGGGTGAATCGCATCGTCGAAGTCCTGCAAGTCAAAATGGGTCGCGATTGTCGCCGCATTGCGCGGCGCAGGCGAACGCGAAGGAATGCCGGATGAACAAGCCCGCCACCACTGCCGAGGCCGAGTTGCTGGCACGCGCAGCCGATTTCGCGCGCGAGGTGGTTGCGCCCGGTGCGGCGCGCTGGGAGGCCGAGCGGCGCATCGCCCGCGAAGCCATCGAAGCCGCTGCCGTCGTCGGCCTGACGGGCGTGGAGGTGCCGCCCGACTGGGGCGGCCTGGGCTTTGGTTATGGCGTCAAGGCACGCCTGGCCGAAGTGCTCGGCGCGGCCGACTTCGCCTTCACGATGTCGCTGATCAATACACACAACGTTGCCGCGAAGCTGGCGCGTGAGGCGCCGGCGGCGTTGGCCCAGCGTTTCGTGCCCGATCTGCTGGCCGGCCGCCGGCTGGGTTGCACGGCGCTGACCGAGCGATCGGCGGGGTCGGACTTTGGCGCCATCCGCACCGAGGCCACGCGCGTTGCGCAGGGCTGGCGCATCGATGGCGCCAAGGCCTGGATCACCAACGCCGCCGAGGCCGATGTAATCGTGCTCTACGCGCAGACCGAAGTTGGCAGCGGCAGCCGCGGCATTGCCTGCTTCGTGATCGACGGCCGGCGCGAGGGCTTCGTGCGCGAGCCCGCCTATGCACTGGCCGGGCAACATGCCATCGGCACTGGAGGGTTCCTCCTCGAAGGCTATCTGGCGCAGGACGACGAGATGCTGCAGCCAGCGGGCAAGGCCTTCAAGTCCGCACTGCTGTCGATCAATGGTGCGCGTACCTACATCGCCGCGATGTGCAACGGCATGGTCGGCGAGGCACTGCGCGTGGCGCTGGCGCATGGCGATGCACGCAGCAGTTTCGGCCGACCCCTGGCCGGGCACCAGGGCTGGCGCTGGCGGCTCGCCGAAGCCAGCACCGCGCTGGCCGCCGGCCGGCTGCTGGTGGCCGAAGCCACCCGGCGCATCGAAGCAGGCGAAGATGCGCAACTGGCGGCGGCCCAGGCCAAGCTGTACTGTGCGCGCATGGCCGAGCGCCACCTGGCGGCATTGACACAGGCCATGGGCGCCGAAGGCCTGCGCCAGGAGCATCCCTTCGGGCGCCACCTGGCCGGCGCGCGCGTCGCGGCCTTCGTCGATGGCTCCAGCGAGATGCAGCTCGAACGCATCGCGGCGTTGATCCGGCCGAAGTGACCGGGCATCAGCGAAGCGATTCGTTGCAGCCTGGGTAGCCCGGCACGGCCTGGCCCGGTGCGCAGACGCTGGGCCGCCCCAGCGGCGACAAGCCGACGCGCAACTGCGCGCCGTCGTGCCCTTGCAGCAAGGCGCCCGTGCGGCCGACGTCGGCCGTCACCTGTGGCTCGAAATGAAGATCCTGTGCCTGCACCAATTGCACGCCGGGGAATTCGCTTCCCTGCACGGTCTTCAACTGGCAACTCTGCACCACCCTGCAATCGCAACCCGGTGCGGTGGACAGCGCGTAGCACCAATCGGTGCCCGGCCTGAGCTGCAGGTGCAGCGGCAGCCCGCGCCGTGTCGCTTCGAAACGCAGTTCGGCCAAGTCCATCGCCAGGTGGTCGGCCGCAGCCTTCAACCGATGTCGCGCCAACATGCCACCGAAGGAGGGCACGGTCAGTGTGGCGAGCACGGCGACGATGGCCAGGGCCACCATCGATTCCAGCAAGCTCAGACCGCGGGGGCGGCGCGTGCGCAAGACTGCAGGCATGGCGCTCAGCGGTTCCAGCAGCGCAGCGAAGGCGCGAAGGCAGCCAGGCCGTCGTTCACCTGCAGACGAAGCGATGCGCAGGCGGTGTCGCCAGCGGCCAGGCCGCCCGCACGCGCAATGGCGCGGGCCTCGAAACGTGTTGCCCCGTCGCCGCCGAGTTCGATGTCGTACAGCCCTTCGGGGCTGCGCGGCGACGATGCACCGACCAGCGCGCCCAGCTGCGTGGCGTACAGGCCATGCAGCGCGCGATGGCTTTCCTGGGCCAACTGCACGCGCATCAGCGCCGTCACGGCATCGGCACGGCGGCTGCGCTGCAGCTGGGACTGCAGCGACGGCCAGGCGATGCTGGCCAGCACGCCGGCCAGGGCCAACACGATGCACAGCTCCACCAGGGTGAATCCAGGCCTGCAACGGCCGCGCCGGCAGGACATGGCCCTCAGCGCTGCGCCAGCAGACGCCGGCGCTGTTGCGTGTGGTCGATGTAGCGCTGCAGCGCGCGCTGCGCAGCGCCGTCCAGATCGAGCCATTCGCAGCCCATGCGCAGACCGCCGCAGCCGCCATGCAAGCTGCCCGCATGCTGCAGGCGCAGGGTGGCAGTGAAGGCGGTGTCGCTGTCGATCTCGATGCGCACGCCCTGCAGGCAGCTGCCGGGCTGCAGGGCTGGCACGTCGTCGGGCAGCGCCAGCGCGCAACCGCCGACGCTGACGTCGACGATGCGCAGGCGCAAGTGCATCTCGGGTATCGACGGGTGGCGCAGGCGCGCGCTC
>JAHECC010000216.1 GCA_024641965.1 Rubrivivax sp. | reverse complement strand
ATGAAGAGAAGAAGCTTTCATCGCGCGCTGGCGGCAATGCCGCTGGCCATGGCATGGAGCGCCATGGCCCAGCCGACCCGGCCCTACCGGGTGGCCTGGATGTCCACCGAGCGAAAGGACCTGCCGTCGCAGAACTTCGCCGCCTTTCGCGCCGGGCTGCGCGAGCTCGGCTACACCGAAGGGCGCGACCTGGTGATCGACGCGTGGTGGGGCGAGGGCTCGCGCGAGCGGCTCGAGGCCCAGGTGCCCGACATGCTGCGCGCGCAGCCGGATGTGGTGCTGGCCTCGGGCGGGCTGGCTCTCGGCGCGCTCATCCGTACCCAGGTCAAGCTGCCGATCGTCTTCAGTGTCAGCGCCGACCCGGTCGAGGCGAAGTTCGTGCAGAGCTTCGCCCGCCCCGGCGGCCACATGACCGGCGTC
The DNA here is from genome assembly GCA_024641965.1 of Rubrivivax sp. Lineage (GTDB taxonomy): Bacteria > Pseudomonadota > Gammaproteobacteria > Burkholderiales > Burkholderiaceae_C > Rubrivivax. Next base: position 5,886 of record JAHECC010000216.1, on the reverse strand, counting down.
AGCCTGTTCACGCTGGCACTGGTGGGCAAGCGGCTGGAACTGCTGAAGGAGATCCTGCCCGGCGCGCGGCGCGTCGCGCTGATCGCCAACCCGCAGCATCCGGGCGAGTCGCAGGAGCTCGATGCGGCGCAGTCCGCGGCCGCGAAACTCGGGCTGACGGTGCGCTACTTCCCGGTGAAGAACGAGGCCGAACTTGATGCCGCCTTCGCCGACATCGCCAGGCAGCGCGACGACGCGGTGCTGGCCTTCGCCGATGGCTTCACGATGGGCTTCGCCGCGCGCATCGCCGCGTTCTCGCTGCAGCACAAGATCCCGGCCATCGACGGCTGGGCGCAGTTCGCGCGCCAGGGCAACCTGCTGATCTACGGCCCGGTCATTCAGGAAGTGCACCGGCGCCTGGCCGTCTATGTGGACAAGCTCCGCAAGGGCGCGAAGCCGGGCGACTTGCCGGTCGAGTTGCCGACCAAGGTCGAACTCGTCATCAACCTGAAGACCGCCAAGGCCATCGGGCTGATGATTTCGAATGCGGTGCTGCTGCGCGCCGACGAGGTGATCGAATGAAGCGGCGCCTGCTGGCGACCCTGCCCGTTGCGGCCTGCGTGCTGGCGGCCACCCGGCGGCTGCATGCGCAGCCGCAGCGCAGCGTGCGCATCGGCTTCCTGACGCCGAACCGGCGCCACAGCCTGGTGCCGTCGATCGAACGCGCGCTGGCCGAAATCGGCTACACGCCGGCTGGCGGTTTGATCATCGAGCTGCGCGAGTCGCAGGGCAATGCAGCGTCGCTGGACGCGCTGGCCGCCGAACTGGTGCAATTGCCGGTGGACCTGATCATCGCGGCGCAATCACCTTCGGCCCTGGCCGCGCACCGCGCCAGCAAGACGCTGCCGATCGTCGTGGCCGGCATCGCCATCGACCCGGTCGCCGCCGGGCTGGTGCAGTCGTTGGCGCGGCCCGGTGGCAACGTCACCGGGGTGGCCGGGCTGGGCGCCAACCTGGCCGGCAAGGCCATGCAGTACATGCGCGACCTGCGCTCGTCGTCGCAGCGCATCGGGGCGCTGGTGAATGCCGACGATGCGTTCACGCCGTCGCTGCGCGACATGCTGCAGCAGGCCGCGCTGGCACTGGGCATCGAACTGCAGGTGAGCAGCGTGCGCGAGCCCGCCGAATATGCGCCGGCCTTTGCCGCCTGGTCGGCGGCGAATGTCGACGCGGTGTTCATCCAGCCGAGCCTGGCGATGGCCCCAGCCATCAAGCTGGCGACGGCGCAGCGCCTGCCCAGCTTCTCCTTCAGCCGCCCGTTCGTCGCCGAAGGCGGCCTGCTGAGCTATTCGGCCAGCGTTCGCGAGGTCGGCCGGCGCGTCGCTTTCATGGTGGACCGCATCCTCAAGGGCGACAAGCCGGCGCATATTCCCATGGAGCAACCGGCGAACTTCGACCTGCTGATCAACCTGCGCACCGCCCGGGCGCTGGGGCTGAAGGTGCCGGCGTCGCTGCTGGCGCTGGCCGACGAGGTGATTGAATGAGCGAAGGCTTGAGCGCCGATCAACATTCAGCGCCGCGGCCCAGCCGCCGCGGCAAGCTGTTCCGCAAGTACCTGCTGCTGATCCTGTCGCTGGTCGGCCTGGCGCTGCTGGTGTCGGGTGGCATCAGCCTGTTGTTCAGCTACCGCGAAACCACCGCCGCGCTGGCCAGCCTGCAGCAGGAAAAGGCCATCGGCGCGGCCTCGCGCATCGAGCAGTACATGCGTCAGGTGTCGCAACAGCTGCAATACGCCGCGCTGCCGCAGTTCGATGCGGCCGAGGTCGAACAACGCCGCATCGAATTCCTGAAACTGTTGCGCCAGTCGCCGGAGGTCACCGACATCGCGCAGCTCGACGGCGAAGGACGCGAGACGCTGGCTGTGTCACGCCTGGGCATGGACGTGGTCGGCTCGGCCAAGGACCGTTCGCAGGAGCCTGCGTTCCAGCAAGCGCGGCGCGGCCAGCCCTGGTTCGGTCCGGTGTACTTCCGCAAGGACACCGAGCCGTACATGACGGTGGCAGTGCGTTCGGGCCGCGAGCATTCGCCGGTGACGGTGGCCGAGCTGAACCTGAAGTTCGTCTGGGACGTGGTGTCGCGCATCAAGATCGGTGACAAGGGCAAGGCCTACGTGGTGGGCCGCGACGGCTACCTGGTGGCCGATCCCGACATCGGCCTGGTGCTGCGCAAGACCGACCTGTCGGCGCTGCCCCATGTGAAGGCCGGTGCGCAGACATTCAGCGACGACGCGCCGGCGATGCAGTCGGTGGACCTGGCCGGCACGGCTGTGCTGGCGTCGATGGCGACTATCGATTCGCTGCAATGGAAGGTCTTCGTCGAACAGCCTGTGGCCGAGGTCTATTCGCGGCTGAATGCGTCCATCCTGTGGATCGGCGCCTTGCTGCTCGGCGGCCTGGCAGCGTCGGCGCTGGCCGCGCTGGCGCTGGCGCGCAGCATGGTGCGGCCGATCCGCACGCTCGACGAAGGCGCGCGGCGCATCGGCGCGGGCCAGCTCGACCAGAAGATCGTCATCGAGACCAATGACGAACTGGAAGGACTGGCCGAGCAGTTCAATCGCATGAGCGAGCAACTGCGCGAGTCCTATGCGGGCCTGGAGCGCAAGGTCGACGAGCGCACGGCCGAACTCAGCGAGGCGCTGGAACAGCAGACGGCGATCAGCGAAGTGCTGCGCGTCATCAGCGAATCGCCGACCGACGTGATGCCGGTGTACGAAGCCATCATGGACAGCGCGGTGCGCCTGTTCGGCAGCCCGATGCCGGCGGTCTTCCGCTACGACGGCAAGCTGCTGCATCTGGAGGCGATCCGCACCTGGACCGACGAAGCGCTGCAGCATCAGCAAGACAACTATCCCAGGCCGCCCGATCCGAGCCTGCTCACCGGCCGGGTGATCGCTTCGGCGAGCACCGTCGCCATCGAAGACGTCTGGGACGATGCCAACTACGACCGCGCCACGGCCCGCGTCGGCGGATACCGCCGCATGCTCGGCACGCCCTTGCTCAAGGATGGCGCGCCAGTCGGCGTGCTGGTATTGGCCTGGCCCGACCCCGGCAAGACGCCGCAGCGTCTGGTCGAGTTGCTGAAGACCTTTGCCGACCAGGCGGTGATCGCCATCGAGAACGCGCGGCTGATCGGCGAGACCAACGAGGCGCTGGAGCAGCAGACGGCGACGGCCGAGATCCTGCGAGTGATCAGCGGCTCGATCACCGACACGCAGCCGGTGTTCGATGCCATCGTGCGAAGCTGTCAGCGGCTACTGGGCGGCAAGACCGTGGTGCTGGTGCTTCCCACCGGCCAGATGTGCGAATCGCGCGCGGCCGCCAGCGACGGTACCGACCAGGGGGCGGCGCAGCGCATGAAACCGTGGCCGCTCGACCGTGGCAGCGGCGCTGGCGCCTGCATCCTCGATTCGCGACTGATCGCGGTGGACGACACCGCCGAGGGCGCGAAGGAATTCCCGCGCATGCCCGACCTGGCGATCGCGCTGGGCTATCACTCGGCACTGTTCGTGCCGCTGCTGCGCGAGGGCAACGCCATCGGCTGCCTGACGATCCTTCGCGGGCAGACGGGCGAATTCGCGGCCAAGGAAATCTCGCTGGCGCAGACCTTCGCCGACCAGGCGGTGATCGCCATCGAGAACGTGCGCCTTTTCAACGAAACCAACGAGGCGCTGGAGCGGCAGACGGCGACGGCCGAAATTCTGAAGGTCATCAGTCAGTCGCCCACCAGCGTGCAGCCGGTGTTCGACGCCATCGTCAACAGCGCGGTGCCGCTGTTCGACGGTGCCGCGGTGGCGGTGGCGCAGCCGGAAGGCGGCCAGATGGTCTTGCGCGCGATCGCCGGCGACCCGCAACGCGCTGCGGGATGGAGCGCGCGTTTTCCGTTCCCGCTGACGCGCGACTACATGCACGGCGCGGCACTGCTCGACGCGCGCATGGTGGACGTGGCCGACGCGGCGGACGAGCGCTTGGAGTTCGAGGTCGGGCGACAGAACTTCCTGCGCTCGGGCTACCGGGCGATGACCATCGTGCCGATGTTGCGCGGTGGCGCCGCCATCGGCACCATTTCCGTCATCCGCGCGGACCCCGGAGCGTTGAGCGACAAGCAGTCGGCGATGCTGCAGACCTTCGCCGATCAGGCGGTGATCGCGATCGAGAACGTGCGCCTGTTCAACGAGACCAACGAGGCGCTGGAACAGCAGACCGCGATCAGCGAGGTGCTGCGCGTCATCAGTGCCACCACCATCGACATCGACCCGGTGTTCGGCGCCATCATGGACAGTGCGACGCGGCTGTTCGCCGCGCCGATTGCCGCAGTGTTCCGCTACGACGGCAGCCTGGTGCACATGGTGGGCACGCGCGGCTGGTCGGCTGCGTCGATCGACGACGCGAAGCGCCTGTACCCGGCGCCGCCGAACCCGCACATGTCCAGCGGCCGCGCGATCCTATCGGGCGAGACGCAATCGATCTTCGATACGCACGACGACCCCGAGTACGACCAGACCACGGCGCGGGTCGGCGAGTGGCGGCGCCTGATCGCAGCACCGATGCTGAAGGACGGTAAGGCCCTGGGCGTGATCGTCGTGGCCTGGCCCAATCCGGGGCCGACACCGCAGCGGCAGACCGAGTTGCTGAAGACTTTCGCCGACCAGGCGGTGATCGCGATCGAGAACGTGCGCCTGATCAGCGAGACGCAGGAGGCGCTGGAGCATCAGACCGCGACCTCAGAAGTGCTGCAGGTGATCAGCGGCTCGGTCACCGACACGCAGCCTGTTTTCGACACCATCGTCGAGCGTGCCGCGCGCTTGACGGGTGCCGGGCTGGGCCTGGCTTTCCGCTTCGACGGCGAACTGATCCACCTGGTCAGCACCTACGGCGTCAACGTCGCTGGCGTCGAGGCGGCTGCGAAGGCCTTTCCGATGCGGCCCAGCGCCCGGTCGGTCACGGCGCGGGCGGTGCGCGACGGCGTGGTGGTCAACATCGGCGACCTGCTGGTCGAGCCGGACATCGACGATGCGGTGCGCGACATCGCCAGGCAGGCCGGCTACCACGGCGTACTGAGCGTACCGATGCGGCGCGAGGGGCAGATCGTCGGTGCGATCTCGGTGAACCGCGCCGAGACCGGCAAGTTCCAGCAGAAGGAGGTCGATTTGCTGCAGACCTTCGCCAGCCAGGCGGTGATCGCGATCGAGAACGTGCGCCTGTTCAACGAAACGCGCGAAGCGCTGGAGCGGCAGACGGCGACGTCGGAAGTGCTGCAGGTCATCGGCAGCTCGGTGGCCGATGCGAAGCCGGTGTTCGAGAAGATCCTCGACAGCTGCGAACACCTGTTCAACACGAAGCAGATGGGCATCTTCGTGCTGCGCGACGACGGCCAGCTGCATATCGGTGCTTTCCGCGGCATCACGCTGGAGGCGATGGCAAGCGCCTATCCCCGGCCGGTTGAAGATACCTTGACGGGCTTGGCCATTCGCGAGCACCGTGTGGTGCATATCGCCGATGTGGACGCGGCGCCGGACGTGCCGCCCAGCGTGCGGGCCGTCTACGAGCGCATCGGCAACCACACGGTGGCCACGGTGGCCATGTGGTGGGAAGGCAAGGGCGTGGGGTCGCTGTCGATCCTGCGCCAACCGCCGGGGCCGTTCAGCGACAAGGAGATCGCGCTGCTGAAGACCTTCGCCGACCAGGCGGTGATCGCGATCCAGAACGAGCGGCTGTTCAACGAGATCCAGGACAAGAGCCATCAGCTGGAAATCGCCAATCAGCACAAGAGCGAGTTCCTGGCGAACATGTCGCACGAGCTGCGCACGCCGTTGAACGCGATCATCGGTTTCTCGGAAGTGCTGATCGA
>JAHECC010000215.1 GCA_024641965.1 Rubrivivax sp. | reverse complement strand
GGTTCGCGCGTGACGAAACCCAGGCGCTTCTGCAGATCGATGCGGTTGACCTTGTAGACCACGCCATCGATGTCGAAGGGCAGCGCGTCGCGTTTGGCGGCAATCTCGGCATGGAAGGCCACCAACCCCTCGGCGCCTTGCACCACGCGACGGTCGCCGTCCACCGGCACACCGAAGGCGGCGATTGCTTCGAGCACGCCGGCCTGCGTCGCCGGCACCGCCCAGCCTTCGGTCTGGCCCAGGCCATAGGCGAAGAAGCTCAGCTTCTTGTCGGCCAGGCTGGCCGGGTCGAGCTGGCGGATGGCGCCGGCCGCCGTGTTGCGCGGGTTGATGAAGGTCTTGCCGCCCTTGCCGCGCTGCAATTCGTTCAAGCGCTCGAAATCGTCGCGGCGCATGTAGGCCTCGCCGCGGATTTCGATCACCGGCGGCGCCTCGCCGAGCAACCGCAACGGAATCTGGCCGATGGTGCGCAGGTTCTGCGTCACGTCCTCGCCGGTCTCGCCGTCGCCACGTGTAGTGCCCTGCACCAGCACACCTTGCTCGTAACGCAGGTTGATGGCCAGGCCGTCGAACTTCAGCTCTGCGTTGTATTCGACCGGCGGCGAATCCGCGGGCAACTCCAACTCACGGCGCACGCGCGCATCGAAGGACAGTGCACCTGCAGCGCTGGTGTCGGTCTCGGTGCGGATCGACAACATCGGCATGGCGTGCCGCACCGGCCGCAGTCCATCGAGCACAGCGCCACCGATGCGCTGCGTCGGCGAGTCGGGCGTGCACAGCTCGGGGTGCGCCTGCTCCAGCGCCTGCAGTTCATTGAACAGCCTGTCGTATTCGGCGTCCGGAATCTGCGGCGCATCGAGCACGTAATACTGGTGCGCGTGATGCTGCAGCTGCTGGCGCAGCGCGCGGGCTTGTTCGGCAAGGGGTTTCATCGGGACAGAGCATGCCACGCCGCAGGCGGCTGGCAGAATGGCCAGCTCGAATCCGACCACCAACGCACCATGACCCACGATTTCGATCTCGTCGTCATCGGCGCCGGCTCCGGCGGCGTGGCCGCGTCGCGCCGCGCCGCGGCACACGGCGCCAAGGTGGCAGTGATCGAAGGCAGCCGCGTCGGTGGTACCTGCGTCATTCGGGGCTGTGTGCCGAAGAAGCTACTGATGTATGCGGCGCAGTACGGCGACGGCCTGCACGAGGCGGCGGGCTACGGCTGGGACCTCGGCGAGGCTCGGTTCCAGATGTCGCGCTGGGCCGATGCCAAGACCGCCGAAACGCAGCGCTTGGAGCACATCTATCGCCAGTTGCTCGCCGGCTCGAAGGTCGAGTTGATAGAGGGCCACGCAAAGGTTGATGGGCCGAACCGGGTGCGCGTCGGCGAGCGCCTGATCAGCGCCAAGCATCTGCTGATCGCCAGCGGTGCGGCTGCGGTGCGCGACAGCATCCCCGGCATCGAGGACTGCCCGACCAGCGACGACCTGCTCGACCTGCGCTCGCTGCCCGCGAAGGCCGGCATCGTCGGCAGCGGTTTCATCGCGCTGGAGTTCGCCAGCATCCTGGCGCGGCTGGGCGTCAAGGTCAGCCTGTTCTACCGCGCGCACCTGCCGCTGCGTGGTTTCGACGAGGACCTGCGCACGCGCGCCGCCGCGGCGTTGCAGGCGGCGGGCGTGAAGCTGCACCCCGGCATGGCGCCGCGCCAGGTGCAGCGCGGCGGCGACCACTGGCTGCTCTTCGACGCCGACGAGCGCATGCACGAATTCCCCTTCGTTCTCAACGCCACCGGCCGCCGGCCGAACACGCAGGGGCTGGGGCTGGACACACTGGGCATCGTGCTCGACGACGCCGGCGCCGTGCCGGTGAACACGAAGCTGCACACCTCGGCCGCGGGCGTATACGCGATCGGCGACGTCACCAACAAGTGGAACCTGACGCCGGTGGCCATCGCCGAAGGGCGTGCATTGGCCGATTCGCTGTTCGGACCCGCACCGCGCGAAGTCGACCTGAGCCTGGTGGCCAGCGCGGTGTTCATGCTGCCGCCACTGGCAACCGTCGGCCCGACCGAGGCCGACCTGATCGCCGCGGGCCGCAAGCTGAAGGTCTTCGAAGCCGACTTCCGGCCGATGCGCCAGGCCTTCATCGACGGCGCCGAACGCTGCTACATGAAGCTGCTGGTCGATGCCGACACCGACAAGGTGCTGGCGGTGCACATGCTCGGCGCCGACGCGCCCGAGATCGTGCAGAGCCTGGCGGTGGCGCTGAGCGCGGGCGCGACGAAGGCAATGTTCGACCGCACGATCGCCATGCACCCAACGGCGGCGGAAGAGTTCGTGCTCATGCGCGAGGCGACGCGGATCAATCCAGCAGGCTGAACGGCAGCGCTCGCTACGCGCGGCCTTCGCCTGTCGGCGCAGATCAACTGGCTGTAGCGGCTCGTTTCGACCGGTAGTCACAAACCCGGTGTTCATGATCCCATCCTGCATCTAAGCTCGGCACAGCGCCGTGATTTGGACGACGCGAGGGGCGGCAGGCAGGCATTGATGCCGCAATCGACCTTCACAACACAGGAGATGACCATGCAAACAACCAACGAAGGCGGCACCCGTGCCGCGCGCTGCCGGCTCGGCACCGCGCTGGCGGCCACGCTACTGGCAGTAGCCTGCGGCGGAGGTGATGGCAGCGGGCCGACCGAACAGGCTGCTGCACAGGCTTCGTCCAATGCATGCGCCGGCCGTGTCAACAACAACGTCGACAAGATCACCGAATGCGTCACGCTGGACGGCGTGCGCGCGCACCAGGCGGCGCTGCAGGCGATCGCCGATGCCAACAACGGCATCCGCACCTCGGGCACGCCGGGCTATGACCGATCGGTGGACTATGTCGCCGACGTGCTCAGAAGCGCGGGCTATCTCGTCACGGTCCAACCCTTCCAGTTCCAGACCTTCATCGTGCTGTCGCCGACGGTGCTGGAGCAGGTGGCGCCGGGACCCGTCGGACCTGTGGCCACCAACATCATGTCCTACTCGGGCAGTGGCGATGTCACCGCGGCGGTGAGCACGCTGCCGGTGATCACCGGCTGCAATGCGGCCGACTTCGCCGGCTTCACTGCCGGGCACATCGCGCTGATCAGCCGCGGCGCCTGCACATTTGCCATCAAGGCGACGAACGCAGCCGCTGCCGGTGCGGCGGGCGTAATCATCTACAACAACCAAGCCGGCACGCTGAACGGCACCCTGGGCAACGGCTTCGCGCTGGACATCGGCGTGACATCCGTGACCCAGGCCATCGGCCAGCAACTGGCCGCCACGCCGGGCCTGGTGATGCGCCTGAAGACCGACACCTTCCGCGGCAATGCCACCAGTTTCAACGTGCTGGCCGAATCCAAAGACGGCGATCCGAACAACGTGGTCATGGTCGGCGCCCACCTCGACTCGGTGAATGCCGGGCCCGGAGTCCAGGACAACGGCTCGGGCAGCGCCGCGATCCTGGAGACGGCCGTGCAGATGGCCACGGTCAAGCCGCGCAACAAGGTGCGCTTCGCGTGGTGGGGCGCCGAGGAGTCCGGCCTGGTCGGCTCGAACTTCTACGTCAACAACCTGAGCCAGGTCGAGCGGGAAAAGATCGCGCTGTACCTGAACTTCGACATGATCGGCTCGCCGAACCATGTGTTCTTCATCTACGACGGCGACGATTCGGACGGTATCGGCGCAGGCCCCGGGCCGGCGGGATCGGCCGAGATCGAGCAACTGTTCCAGAGCTACTACGGGAAGGTCGGTCAGCCGTTCAAGGGCACCGACTTCAGCGGCCGCTCCGACTACGGTCCGTTCATCGCGATCGGCATTCCTGCCGGCGGTTTGTTCACCGGTGCCGAAGGCATCAAGACCGACGCTGAAGCGGCGATATGGGGCGGCACGGCGGGTATGCAGTTCGACCCTTGCTACCACCTGGCCTGCGACACCTTCGACAACATCAATCTGCGGGCGCTCGAAGTGAACGCCGATGCGGTCGCCTATTCGACGCTGTGGTTTGCGATGAACACCGCACCGGTCAACGGCCAGCGCGGCAAGGGCAACTTCAAGTACCCGTTCGACGAGACGCACTTCAAGGGCGCATCGCAGTGATCGCGCGACGCGGTTGACACCGCGACAACGCCGCCCTTCGGGGCGGCGTTTTTCTTCAGCCTGCCGGTCCGGGCGCTCGCTGGAGTGTCAACCCGCAAACAAGCGCCGCGCGGCCGGCGAGCCAGCCGCCAGATCGTGCGATTCGAGCGCCGCGTATAACTGCGCCAGCTCTTTGCCGATGGCATCGAAGGCGTGCAGCGTGATCGGGCGTCCGGCGTCATCCAGCAACTCCGCGTCCATGTCTTCGGCCAGCGCATGCGCCACCTTGTGCCAAGTGGGAAAGGGCTCGGCCGAGGCTGGCGTCTGCGGCACGTCCAGGCTCAGGCTCAGCTCGCGCAGCGCCGCCGCCTGCGGGTCGTCGGCCAGCGCGGCCTGTGCATCGAATTCCAGCACCAGCATCGGCGCGCCGCCCTCTTCCGCCGAGGGCAACACCAGCCGGCCCGGCACGGCACCGGGCATCAGGCCCTGGCGACCGGCGCATTGCTGCACATAACCCACCGACCAGGCCACCGACCGCGCCACCAGCCGCACGCCGAGTTGTGCGTCCAGCGGCCCGGCAAAGGCATCGAGCTCGCGCGCACGTGCCACCACGTCGAGCATGTCGGGAAAGTCGGGCAGCGCACCCACGCCTTCGGCGAAGGCCTGCAGCTTGTGCACGAACTCGGAGTACTCGATCTCGTTCAGCGCGCCGCTGCGGTTGGCCAGCTGCACGCCAGCCTGCAGCTCGCTGTAGCGCTGCTCGATTGCGGGCTGCTCCCAATCGCCCGATTCCAGGTTCAGACCCTCGATGTAGAAGGGCTTGGTGCCGGCGCGTCGCGTCGCCGGCCAGTGCGCCATGACCAACTCGCCACTGACCGGCGCTTCCAGCGACAGCGGCACGATAGCGTCGACCAGCGCATCCAGCCGCGCCTGGCGTCGCGCCGCGGGCGCCGGCGCGGGCCGCGCAGCCGCTTCGACCGGCTCGGCCCGATCACCCGGGATCGGCGGAGCCGCCGTGTCCCCCAGCGCCGGATCGACGCGCTGCGCCGCCAACTCCGCGTCTGAGCGACGCGGGTTGGCACGGCGCGCGCTCCACCAGCCGTGCAAGAGCAATGCCGCCAGCAGCACCACGCCCAGGATCGACAGCGCAGCGGTCAGGCTCATGGTTGCACCCCAGGCGCTACGCGCCGCCGGCCTCGGTACGGGCCCGGCGCTCTGTCCGTCCAAGCCCGCACAGGCGGGCTTGGAGGCGCGGGCATCGCTCCCGCCGAGCGGGAGCATTCGCACTTGGCGCGGCCCTGCGTGCTCATCACACCAGTTCGGCCATGCCGATGGCCTCGTCCATGTCCACCGCGACGATGCGCGACACACCCTGCTCCTGCATCGTCACACCGATCAGTTGTTCGGCCATCTCCATCGCGATCTTGTTGTGGCTGATGAACAGGAACTGTGTTCCCTGGCTCATCTCGGTCACCAGCTTGCAATATCGATCAGTGTTGGCGTCGTCCAGCGGCGCATCCACTTCGTCCAACAGGCAGAACGGTGCCGGGTTGAGCTGGAAGATCGCGAACACCAGCGCGATCGCCGTCAGCGCCTTCTCGCCGCCCGACAGCAGGTGGATGGTGCTGTTCTTCTTGCCCGGCGGTTGTGCCATCACCTGCACACCGGAATCGAGGATTTCGTCGCCGGTCATCACCAGCTTGGCGCTGCCGCCGCCGAACAGGCTGGGGAACATGCGGCCGAAATGCTCGTTCACCTGCGTGAAGGTCTGGCCAAGCAGCTCGCGCGTTTCCAGGTCGATCTTGTGGATCGCGTCTTCCAGCGTGGTCATCGCTTCTTGCAGGTCGGCGTTCTGCGCGTCGAGGAAACTCTTGCGCTCGCGCGAGGCCGTCAGTTCGTCCAGTGCCGCCAGGTTCACGGCGCCGAGCGCCGCCACGTCGCGATTCAGCCGGTCGATCTCGCCTTGCAGGCCCCACAGCTTGACGCCGCCCTGTTCGATGCCTTCGGTCAGCAGCACCAGATCGACGTTGGCCGCACTGAGCTGCTCCATGAACTGCGCACCACCGAGCTGTGCAGCCTGCTGCGCCAGCTGCAGCTTCGTCAGCGCCTCGCGCATCGGCTCCAGGCTGCGTTCGGTGACCAGGCGCTGCTCCTCGGCCGCACGCAACCTTGCGCTCAACTCGTCATAGCCGCTGCGTGCCGTGGCCAGTGTCTGTTCGCGCTGCAGCTTCA
>JAHECC010000214.1 GCA_024641965.1 Rubrivivax sp. | reverse complement strand
TCGCCCGACACGTCCTGCTCCAGCGCGCGGCTGTCGAACAGGCTGATGCGCGCATGCGGCAGCAGTTTCGAGGCATGCAGCGCCAGCGCCAGCCCCACCGGCCCGGCACCGACCACCGCCAAGTCGATGGCCGTTGTCTTCATCCGCTGCACCCTTCCAGCAATTCCACCGCCGGTACCAGGCCACCGCGCAGCATGATGATGCGCCCGGCGTCGGTGCCCTCCATCATCAGCGCGAACTTGCGGTCCTGCGAGTACACCGTCCGGGTCTGGCCCTTCGCAAAATGGACGTTTGGCGTGACCGTCAGACGCTCGCCGTAGACACGCTGGGCCTTGGCCGCGTCGCCGCCGACACGCACCCCGCTGGCCGTGGCATGGCGCGCACCGCGCGTCTCGACCCGCGTGACCACGTCCTGGTCGAGGACGTACACCACGCCCGGTTGTGACACGACCTCCCGCTTCTGGCACGCGCCATCGATCTTGGCCTGCGGCGATAGCGCTTGCAGGTGCGCACCGAGCGTCGATTCCACTTCTTGCAACGTCTGCCCGCCTTCGGCCGGCGCCAGCCCGAGCCAGCCGAAGCGGCCATCGCCGGCCAGCGCCAGCTTAGAAACGCGCCTTGGCCAACACCGTTTCCCAGGGCTGATCGACATGGCGGCCAACGATAGCCGATCCGCGCCGCAGCAGGCGCCGGGCTGCAGCTACCTGCTCGCCTCGGCCAGCCGCTCGGCGTTGCCGACATCCACCCAGCGCCCGGGCCACAGCTCGGCGCCCAGGCGCCGCTGCGCCAGGGCCCGGTCGAGCAGTGGTCGCAACGGCAGCTTCGTGCCGATGGCGATGCCGGCGAACATCTCGGCGCGGAACAGGCCCACGCTGGCCCAGGTGAAGCGCTCGCCCTCGGCGCAGGCGAGGCCCTCGGCATCGATGCCGAAGTCGCCCTTCGGGTGGTGCGGTGCATTTGGTACCAACCACAGATGGGCAAGCCGATCCGAGCTTTCAAAGCGCCGCACCGCCTCGGCGTCGAAGTTGAAGTCCGGCAGAAACACGTCGCCCGACACCACCCAGAACAGATGGCCCAACCAAGGCAGGGCCTTGGTGATGCCGCCAGCGGTTTCCAGCGCGCCGCCATGATCGCGCCCTTCGTAGGAATAGTGGATCTGCAGGCCCCAGCGCGAACCGTCGCCGAGAGTGACCGGAAACTGTTGCTCCAGCCAGGCAGTGTTGATCACCACCTGTTGAATGCCGGCACGCGCCAGCGCCTCGAGATGCCATTGGATGAGTGCCTTGCCGCGCACCGGCAGCAGCGGTTTGGGGGTGGCATCGGTCAACGGCCGCAGGCGTTCACCGCGGCCAGCGGCCAGGATCAGGGCATTCATGCGCGGCGAGTGTAGGCGCCGCCGGGCGATGCCTTGATCCAGCGCAGTGCCGGCACCGCGCCTGGGGTGACGGTCGGAGGGCGGGGCCTAAAATCGGGCGCTTCGCCGTTTGTTCGAGCTTCATCACCAACTCAGGGTCCATGCATATGGCAGGCATATCCACCGACAACACCGCGCTGATGGCCAACGCCATCCGGGCCCTGGCGATGGATGCCGTGCAGCAGGCCAATTCCGGCCACCCCGGCGCGCCGATGGGCATGGCCGAGATCGCAGTCGCGCTATGGGACCGGCACCTGCGCTACAACCCGGTCAATCCGCATTGGCTCGACCGCGACCGCTTCGTGCTGTCGAACGGCCATGGCTCGATGCTGCAGTACGCTCTGCTGCACCTCACCGGCTTTGATCTTGCGATGGGAGAGCTGCGCAACTTCCGCCAACTGCACAGCAAGACGCCGGGGCATCCCGAGGTGGACGTGACGCCGGGCGTGGAAACCACCACCGGCCCGCTGGGCCAGGGGCTTGCCAACGCCGTCGGCATGGCCTTGGCCGAAAAGCTGCTGGCCGCCGAATTCAACCGTCCCGGCCACGTGGTCGTGGACCATCGCACCTATGTCTTCCTGGGCGACGGCTGTTTGATGGAAGGCATCAGCCACGAGGCCTGTGCACTCGCCGGCGCATGGAAGCTGAACAAGCTGGTGGCGCTGTACGACGACAACGGCATCAGCATCGACGGCGCCGTGCAGCCCTGGTATGTCGACGATGTGAAGCAGCGCTTCATGGCCTACGGCTGGAACGTCATCGGCCCGATCGACGGGCACGACGTCGGTGCGGTCGACCGTTGCATCGAGGAGTCGCACCGCTCGCTGGCACGGCCGACGCTCATCATCTGCAAGACCACCATCGGCAAGGGTTCGCCGAACCGCGCCGGCAGCGCCAAGGCGCACGGCGAGGCGCTGGGCCCCGAAGAGGTCGCCCTGACGCGTGCCGCACTCGGCTGGAGCAGCGGGCCCTTCGTCATCCCAGAAGCGGTGTATGCACTGTGGGACCACAAGGCGCGCGGTGAAAGCGCAGAGGCTGCCTGGAGCGCGCGCTTCGCTGCCTACCGTGCTGCCCATCCCGAACTGGCCGACGAGCTGCAGCGGCGTTTGCGTGGTGACTTGCCGAAGAACTTCGCCCAGACTGCGGTGGATGCGGTGATCGCCGCGCACACCAGGTGCGAAACGGTGGCGTCGCGCAAGGCCAGTCAGATCGCGCTCGAGACCTTCACCCAGGCGCTGCCCGAAATGCTCGGTGGCTCCGCCGACCTGACCGGCTCGAACCTGACCAACACCGCGTCGACGCCGGCCTTGCGCTTCGACGACAGCGGACGACCGAACGGCGGGCGGCACATCAACTACGGCGTGCGCGAGTTCGGCATGGCCGCGGTCATGAATGGCATCGCGCTGCATGGCGGCTTTATTCCCTACGGCGGCACCTTCCTGACCTTCAGCGACTACAGCCGCAATGCCATCCGCATGGCCGCGCTGATGAAGAAGCGTGTGATTCACGTCTTCACGCACGACAGCATCGGGCTGGGCGAGGACGGGCCCACGCACCAAAGCGTCGAGCATGCGGCGTCGCTGCGGCTGATCCCGGGGCTGGACGTCTGGCGCCCGGCCGACACGGCGGAAACCGCGGTCGCCTGGACCATGGCACTGAGCCAACCCAACCGGCCGAGCGCGCTGCTGTTGAGCCGGCAGAATCTGGCCTATGCGCCCAAGTCGGGCCTGGACGAAATTGCCAAGGGCGCCTACGTGCTGGCCGAGCCGGCCGAGGTCGGCCTGAGGCGCAAGGCGCAGGCGGTGATCATCGCCTGCGGCAGCGAAGTTCAATTGGCGCTGCATGCGCAGGCCGATCTGGCCAAGGACGGCATCGCGGTGCGCGTGGTCAGCGTGCCCAGCACCACGGTGTTCGACCGGCAGAGCGCGGCCTACAAGTCCAGCGTGCTGCCGCCGAAGTTGCCGCGCGTGGCCGTCGAAGCCGGCGTCACCGACGGCTGGTGGAAGTACGGCTGCGCGGCGGTGATCGGCATCGACCGTTTCGGCGAGAGCGCTCCGGCCGGCGCACTGTTCAAGCATTTCGATCTCACCGCCTCCGGCGTGGCCAATACCGTGAAGACGGTACTGCTGCGCTGAACCCATCACGACTCTAGCCACTGGAAAGGGAAACTGTCATGAGCATCAAGATCGGCATCAACGGCTTCGGCCGCATCGGACGCATGGTGTTTCGCGCCGCCGTGCAGAACTTCAAGGACATCGAGGTGGTCGGCATCAACGACCTGCTCGAACCCGACTACCTGGCCTACATGCTCAAGTACGACAGCGTGCACGGCCGCTTCAAGGGCGACGTGTCGGTCGACGGCAACACGCTGATCGTCAACGGCAAGAAGATCCGCCTGACCGCGCTGAAGGACCCGGCCGAACTCGACTGGGGCAAAGTCGGCGCCGACATCATCGTCGAATCGACCGGGCTGTTCCTGACGCTCGACACCTGCCAGAAGCACATCACGGCCGGTGCAAAGAAGGTCATCCAGAGTGCGCCGAGCAAGGACGACACGCCGATGTTCGTCTTCGGTGTGAACGACAAGTCCTACAAGGGCGAAGCCATCATCTCCAACGCCAGTTGCACCACCAACTGTCTGGCACCGGTGGCCAAGGTGCTGAACGACACCTGGGGCATCAAGCGCGGGCTGATGACCACGGTGCACGCCGCCACCGCCACGCAGAAGACCGTGGACGGCCCGAGCAACAAGGACTGGCGCGGCGGCCGCGGCATCCTGGAAAACATCATCCCCAGCAGCACCGGCGCGGCCAAGGCGGTGGGCAAGGTCATTCCCGAGTTGAACAAGAAGCTCACCGGCATGGCCTTCCGCGTGCCGACTTCCGACGTGTCGGTGGTCGACCTGACGGTCGAGTTGAACAAGGAAGCCAGCTACGAAGAGATCTGCGCGGCGATGAAGAAGGCTTCCGAAGGCGCGATGAAGGGCGTGCTCGGCTACACCGAGGACAAGGTGGTATCCACCGATTTCCGCGGCGAAGCCATGACCTCGGTGTTCGACGCCGGCGCCGGCATCGCGCTGGACAAGACCTTCGTCAAGGTCGTGTCTTGGTACGATAACGAATGGGGTTATTCGAACAAGGTGCTGGACATGGTGCGCGTGATGGCGCGCTGATTCGCCGGTTACCGCGGTCTGCCTGCCAGGCCGCGGCGCTCGCCCTGTTGACCGCGCTGTCCCTGCCGGGGCAGGCGCAGAGCCCGTCGGCGCGGGTCATCGTGGTGCTGAAGGCCGACGCCCCGCTGCTGCGTGAGCAGCCGATGTCGGTACGGCAAACGGCGCCGGTGGCGGCCGCGATGGCGCAGCGCCGCGCCGAGCGCCTGTCCTCGCGCGCGGGCGTAGCGCTCACGGCCGGCCAGTCCATAAGCGAGCGCGCCCAGGTGGTCATGGCCGCCGGCATCGATGCCGGCGCGCTGGCTCGGCGATTGGCGGCCGATCCGGAGGTGGCCTACGCCACCGTCGACCGGCGGAGGCGCGCGCTGCTCGTGCCGAGCGATCCGTTGTACGCCAACGGCCCGGCCTCGGGCCGCGGACCCGACGTGGGCCAGTGGTATCTGCGCGCGCCCACGGTCGATCGACCCTCGGCCGTGAATGCCGAGGCGGCCTGGAACCTGATCACCGGCAGCTCCGGCATCACCGTGGCGGTGGTCGACACTGGCGTCTGGGCCGGGCACCTGGATCTGGTCGGGCAGGTGCTGCCGGGCTACGACATGGTGTCCGATGTCGCCACCGCCAACGACGGCGATGGGCGCGATGCCGACGCCAGCGACCCCGGCGACTGGATCACGCCCGCCGAAAACGCCAGCGGGCCCTTTCGAAACTGCGGCGCCGACGACAGCTCTTGGCATGGCACCAAGATCGCCGGCATCATCGGCGCGATCGCCGACAACGGCCAGGGCATGGCCGGCACCGCCTTCGGCGTGAAGATCCTGCCGGTGCGCGTGCTCGGCAAGTGCGGAGGCTTCGACTCCGACATCCAGGCCGGCATGCGCTGGGCCGCCGGCTTGAACGTGCCCGGCACGCCCGTCAACCCGAACCGGGCGCAGATCGTCAACCTCAGCCTGGGTGGCAGCGGCGCCTGCGATGCCTCGACCGGCTATCCGCAGGTCATCGCGGAATTGGCGGCCGTGGGCACGACGGTGGTGGCCGCTGCCGGCAACAGCGCCGGCCAGGCGGTCGAGTTGCCGGCCAACTGCCCGGGCGTGATCGCCGTGGCCGGGCTGCGTCACGCCGGCTCCAAGGTCGGCTTCTCGGATCTCGGCGCGGCGATCTCGATCAGCGCACCGGCCGGCAATTGCATCAACATCGCTGCCAACCAGCCTTGCCTGTACCCGATCCTAAGCAGCAGCAACTCCGGCACGCAGCGCCCGAACGCCGGCGGCTCCACCTGGACCGACAGCTACAACATCAGCGTCGGTACCAGCTTTGCCGCGCCGATCGTCGCCGGGACCGCAGCGTTGATGCTGTCGGCGCGGCCGCAGCTGTTTCCCGATGAGGTGCGCCGGCTGATGCAGTCCGGCGCGCGGGCCTTCCCGACCAGCGGCGCCGGCCTTGACGAGAACGGCCAGCCGGTGGGTTTGTGTCGTCCGCCCGACAGCAGCGAGCAATTGCAGTGTTATTGCAGCGTCGGGCTGTGCGGCGCCGGCATGCTCGACGCCGGCGCAGCGGTGGCCGCCGCGCAACAGGCCACGCTGGCGCGCATTGCGGCGGACACGTTGGCGCCGGTGGTCGGCGATGTGATTCGCCTGAGCGCCGCCGGCAGTCTGCCGGGTGCGGGGCGCGGGTTGGCGGGTTATGCCTGGTCGCTGGCCGTCAACCCGGGCGGCATCGCGGCCTTTGCCGGTGCGATCGACGGCGTCGAAGTCGAACTCATGTCCA
>JAHECC010000045.1 GCA_024641965.1 Rubrivivax sp. | reverse complement strand
ATGAGCACCAAGAACCTGTCTACCGTCGCCAACGAAGTCATCGAGTCCTACGGCGTCATCAACACCAACTTCATCAATGCCTACCGCTTCGGCGGCGAGCGCATGATCGGCTTCGTCGACGAGCGCTTTGCCGAGGCCGTGAACCGTGGCGCGCCGACGCTCAGCAAGGAAGTGCGCACGAACCTGATCGACTCGCAACAGCGAGTCAGCGGCTTCTATGTCAAGGGCCTGCACTACGGCACCGACCGCGCGCAAAGCGCCGTCGGCGTGGCCGTGGACCTGGCCTCCAAGGGCGTCAACATGGTTGCGGAAAACGCCGAGCGTTTCGACCGTGCCACGAAGCTCAACGCGCTGGACAAGCTGAACCGCGCCGTCATGCCGGCGGCGAACGTGGTCGTCCAGGTGGTCGAGCGCGTCGAACAGGGCAGCGGCAAGCTGGTGCAGCGCGTGTCGGGCAAGGCCGTTCCGGCCAAAGCCGTGGCGACGCGCAAGCTGAATACCAGCAAGCGCAAGGCCGCCGCCACGCGCAAGCGTGTCTCCAAGACGGTCGCCAAGTCCGCCACCAAGGCCACGCGCAGCGTGAGCAAGGCCGTGGCCAAGACCGCGACCAAGACCTCGAACGCCGCGCGTCGCGTGGCGCGCAAGGCCGAGGCGACCGCCGCCGCAGCCTGAACGAGGGCAGCACCCGGCTCGGCGCTCGCGCGTCGCGGTCGGGCCGCTTCGCTCTCTTGCCTTACCTGGCCCGCCGGCCCGCTTGACGCGGGTCGTCGGGCTTCGCTTTTTGGGCACGACCGAGGCTGTCGCCGGGCTGTCATCGGCGTTCCATAGAATTCGTGCATGACCGAACGCAGTACTGCCGGAACCGCAACGACACCACATGCCCCCGAAACCGCGCCTGTACTCAGGCTGTTGAATCGCGAAAGCGCGATCCTCGATTTCAACCGCCGCGTGCTCGCCCAGGCGCTGCGCGATGACGTGCCGCCGCTGGAGCGCTTGCGCTACGTGACCATCGTGGCGTCGAACCTCGACGAGTTTTTCGAGGTGCGCTTCGCCGACTATGTCGAAGCCGCACGTTCGCCGCACACCAAGGTCTCCGAGGCGGACGTGCTGGCGGTGTCGGCCCAGGCCCATGCCCTGATCGACGAGCAGTACCGCATCTTCAACGACGTGGTCATGCCGGCGCTGGAGCGAGAAGGCGTGTTCGTTCTCAACCACGAACAGCGCGACACTGCGCAGCGCGAATGGGTGGCGCGCTTCTTCGAGCAGGAGGTGCGCCCGCTGCTGGTGCCGGTGGGGCTGGATCCGTCGCACCCCTTTCCCCAGGTGGCCAACAAGTCGCTGAACTTCATCTGTCGCCTGGGCGGGCGCGATGCCTTCGGCCGCGAGAACCTGATCGCGATATTGAAGATGCCGCGCGCGCTGCCGCGCGTGATCCGCCTGCCCGAAGCGCTGTGCCCCGGACGCAAGGCCTATGTTTTGCTGAACAGCGTCATCCGCGCCCATCTGCCGGAGTTGTTTCCGGGGCGCACGGTGGAGTTCTTCTCGCAGTTCCGCGTGACGCGCGACTCCGAGCTGGACGTCGACGAGGACGAGGTCACCAACCTGCGCCAGGCGCTGCGCACCGGCTTGAGCACGCGCCACTACGGCCAGGCGATACGGCTCGAGGTGGTGAACACCTGCCCGGACGAACTCGCGCAGTTCCTGCTGACGCAGTTCGGCCTGCCCGAACGCGCGCTGTTTCGCGTCAACGGGCCGGTCAACCTGGCGCGGCTGAACCAGTTGGTCGACCATGTGGCGGCGCCCGAGCTGCGCTTCGTGCCCTTCGAGCCGGCCTGGCCGAAAAACCGACTGCCCGCCGGCAAGTCGATCTTCGAATGTCTGAACGAGCGCGATCTGCTGCTGCACCACCCCTTCGAGAGCTTCGACCCGGTGGTGCAGTTCCTGCGCGAGGCGGTCAACGACCCCGACGTATTGGCCATCAAGCAGACCATCTACCGCACCGGCGCCAAGTCGGTGCTCATGGAACTGCTGATCGAGGCGGTGCGGCGCGGCAAGGAAGTGATGTGCGTGGTGGAGTTGAAGGCGCGCTTCGACGAGGAGGCCAACATCAACTGGGCCGAGCGGCTGGAGGCGGTGGGTGCGCAGGTGGTCTATGGCATCGTCGGGCTGAAGACGCATGCCAAGCTGCTGCTGGTGACAAGGCGCGAGGGCAAGCGCTTGCGCCGCTATGTGCACCTGTCCACCGGCAACTACAACCCGCGCACCGCCGAGCTGTACACCGATGTCGGCTATCTCACCGCCGATCCGTGGCTGGCGCTGGATGCCGATGCGGTGTTCCTGCAACTGGCCAGTCAGATCAAGCTGAAGGCACCGCGCCACCTGGTGACTGCGCCCTTCGTGCTGCATCGCCGCTTGCTGCATCACATCCACCAGGTGGCGCAGGCGGCGCGTGCCGGCGCGCCGGCACGCATCGTGGCCAAGGTCAATGCGCTCACCGATCCGGCGCTGATCCATGCCCTGGTGGCAGCCGGCCAGGCCGGCGCATTGATCGACCTGATCGTGCGCGGTGCGTGCATGCTGCCGCCCGGTGTGCCCGGCCTGACCGAGCGCATCCGTGTGCGCTCGGTGGTCGGGCGCTTCCTCGAGCATTCGCGCGTGATGTACTTCCGCTGGGGCGAGGGCGACGACGACGAGGCGCTGTACCTGAGCAGTGCCGACTGGATGACGCGCAACATGCTCGGGCGCATCGAACTCGCCTGGCCGGTGCGCGACGCGGCGTTGCGCCAGCGTGTCATCGACGAGTGCCTGGTGCCCTACCTGCACGACACCCTCGACGCCTGGACGCTGCAGGCCGATGGCCAGTACCGGCGTGTCGGCACCAAGGGCCGCAGCGCGCAGCAGGCGCTGATGCGCCGCTTCGAGACCCTCAGGGAGTGAACACGTGGATCTGATCCTGTGGCGACATGCCGATGCCGGCGAACCGCTGGACGACATATCGCAGGACCTGCAACGCAAGCTGTCGGGCAAGGGTGAGAAGCAGGCTGCGCGCATGGCTGACTGGCTGAATCGCCTCCTGCCCGACAGCACGCGCGTGCTCGTCAGCCCGGCGCTGCGCTGTCGGCAGACGGCGCAGGCGCTGGGCCGCAAGTTCCAGACGCGCGAGGCGCTGGGGCCGGGCGGCTCGGTCGGCACGCTGCTGACGCTGGCGCGCTGGCCGGACCGGCGCGAGCCGGTGCTGGTCGTTGGCCATCAGCCGACGCTGGGCATGACCGCTGCGCTGCTGATGATCGGCGTACAGGCCACCGCCGAAGCCGCCTCACGTGGCGAAGAGGAGCTTTCGGCGCATGCCACGCCGACCTGGTCGGTACGCAAGGGCGCAGTGTGGTGGCTGCGCCATCGTCAGCGTGCCGGCATCGCCGAGGTGGTGCTGGTGTCGGTGCGCTCGCCCGACAATCTGTAGCCGCTGTCCAGGCCTCAGCGCGGCAGCATCAGCCGCAATGGCCCCTGCCTCTGCCAGATCTCGGCTTCTTCGTGCAACAAGTGCAGCGTGCGCGGGTGCGCCTCGGCCCAGGCCGGGGTGTAGTGCAGCAATGCTGTTTCTCCGGAGCGTTCCAGACGCAGCGCCTTCGGGTCGATGGCGCCGCGCGCATGGCACTTGACCACCGCCAGCCGCAGGCACAGCGCCTGCCAGGCGAAGTGCGGGTTGTCCAGAGCGCCATCCAGCTTGCGCAGGCCTCCGCGCTGGCCCAGCACCAGCTCGCTGACGCGCCGCTGCTGGCTCTGCGAGAAGCCGGCGGCATCGAAATGGCCCACCAGGTAGGCACTGTGGCGGTGGTGGTCATGGTGCGACACGATCTGGCCGACCTCGTGCAGATCGCAGGCCCAGCCCAGTTCGCGCTGGCTTTCGAGCTCGGCTTCGGCGTCGACGGCGCCGTACAGCGCCTGCGCCACGCTGCGTACGCGCAGCGCCTGATCGGTGGCCACGCCGAACCGGGACTGCAATTCGCGCACCGATTCGTCGCGCACATCCTCGGGGTGTGCATGGCGCAAGGCCTCCAGGCGCTCGCGCAGGTCGATGATCACGCCCTGGCGCAACGCGCCGCGCGCCGGCACCAGCGTGTCGATGCCGAAGTGCGTGGCCAGCGTGTAGAGGATGGCCAGGCCGCCGGGCAGCACCGCGCGCCGGTCGGCGCGCAGCGCCGGCCACTTCAGCCGGTCGGTGTGGCCGGCCTGGAGGCAGCCGGCGATGCACCAGCGCAGGCCTTGCGGCGTGATGCGCCCGTCGGTGATGCCGTTCGCCTCGAGCAGCTGCGATACCGCGCCGACCGTGCCGGACGAGCCCAGCGCCTCCAGCCAGCGCTGTGGTGCAAAGGGCTGCATGGCCTCTTCGAGTTCGGCACCGGCGGCAATCTGTGCGGCGCGGAATGCACTTTCGCTGAGCTTGCCGTCGCCGAAGAAACGCAGCGACAGGCTGACGCTGCCCACCTGGAAGCTTTCGGCCCGCAACGGTGTGCGGCCCTGGCCGAGGATCATTTCGGTGGAACGCCCGCCGATGTCGACCACCAGCCGCGTCGTGTCGGTGGGCTGCAGATGCGACACGCCGGCATAGATCAGCCGCGCTTCCTCGCGCCCGGAGATGACCTCGATCGGATGGCCGAGTGTGCTCTGCGCGCGCACCAGGAAGGCGTTGCGGTTGCGCGCCTCGCGCAGCGTCTGCGTGGCCACGGCCCGTACTTGCTGTGGCCTGAAACCGGTCAATCGCGACGCGAAGCGCCCCAGACAATCCAGGCCGCGCTGCACGGCGGCTTCGGTGAGCATGCCGTCGGCGTCGAGGCCACCGCCCAGGCGCACGGCTTCCTTAAGGTAGTCGATGCGCCGGTAGCGTCCGTGCTGCAGCTGGCCGATCTCGAGCCGGAAGCTGTTCGAGCCCAGATCGATCGCCGCCAAGGGGCCGGACAGGACAGGCGGGCGGCTGCGCATGGCGCGATTGTGCCCGTGCTTCGTGGCGGGGCTATTCGTCGGCATGGCCGACCTGGCCGCCTTCGGATTCATAGAATGCGCGACCTCATCCATCGGAAACCGTGATGCTGAAAGACGAGTTCGATTGCCTGGTGCCGCAACGCGAGTTCAGCCGCCGCGATTTCGTGCGCACCTCGGTGGGCAGCGGCTTCGCCGCGGCCGTGCTGCCCGTGGTGGCGCAGACGACCATCAAGACCGACAGCGTGGGCCTGGTGGCCGGTGAAGTCACGATCCCGGTGGGCGACTTCAAGATGCCGGCCTACCGTGCGGCGCCGGCAAACAAGCGCAATGCGCCGGTGATCCTGGTGATCAGCGAGATCTTTGGCGTGCACGAGCATATCGCCGATGTGGCGCGGCGCTTCGCCAAGCTGGGCTACTTCGCGGTGGCGCCGGAACTGTTCGTGCGCCATGGCGATGCGCAGTCTTATGGCGAGATTTCGAAGCTCATCGCCGAGGTCGTCTCCAAGGCCAGCGATGCGCAGGTCATCGGCGACCTCGACGCCACCGTGGCCTGGGCCGCGGCGCAGGGCGCGGCGACGCAGCGCCTGGGCATCACCGGTTTCTGCTGGGGCGGGCGCATCACCTGGTTGTATGCCGCGCACAACCCGTCGCTGAAGGCCGGTGTGGCCTGGTACGGCCGGCTCACCGGCGCGGTCAGCGAGATGAACCCGAAGCGTGCGATCGACCTGGCCGGTTCACTGAAGGCGCCTGTGCTCGGCCTGTACGGCGGGCAGGACGGCGGCATCCCCATGAACACCGTCGCGGCGATGCAGGACGCATTGGCCACCGGCAGCCCCGCCGGGCGCGCGTCGAAGTTCGTGGTCTTCCCCGATGCGCCGCATGCCTTCCACGCCGACTACCGTCCCAGCTACCGCAAGGCGGCGGCCGAGGAGGGCTGGGCGCTGGCGCTGGACTGGTTCAAGCGCCACGGTGTGGCTTGACAGGGCTGTTAACGTAGGGACACGGCCAAGCCGTCGTGGGTCACAGCCTGCGGCGACACCGGTCCTGGCTGTTACCCCATGACGCTGACCTACATTGTGCTGGCCACCCTGATCGGTGGCCTTCTTTCTGTGCTCATTGCCGCCAGCCTGACGGTGAGCGTGCTCAGCCGCCTCGTGCACCACCTGGTAAGCCTGTCCGCGGGCGTGTTGCTCGGCACCGCCTTGCTGCACGTGCTGCCCGAGGCCTTCGAGAGCCAGGCTGGCGCGCACGCGCTGTTCCTGACGCTGCTCGCCGGGCTGTTGTTCTTCTTCCTGCTGGAAAAGGCCGAGCTCTACCGGCACACCCACCACCACGAGGGTGATGGCCACCAACATCACCACCAGTTCGATGCCGAGCAGGCCGGGCGCGGCGGCTGGGCCGTGCTGGTCGGCGACGGCATCCACAACTTCTGCGACGGCATCATCATCGCCGCCGCCTTCCTGACCGATGTGAATCTGGGCCTGGTGACCGCGCTGGCCATCGTGGCACACGAGATCCCGCAGGAGGTGGGCGACTACATCGTGCTGCTCAACGCCGGCTTCTCACGCGGCAAGGCCCTGTTCTTCAATGCGCTGTCGGGTCTGGCGGCGGTCGCCGGCGGGGTCATCGGCTACTACGTCGTCGGCCCGTGGGAGGCCCTGTTCCCTTACCTGCTGGTGGTCGCGGCGAGCAGCTTCATCTACGTGGCTGTGGCCGACCTGCTGCCGCAACTGCAGCGCCGGCTGCCCTGGCGCGAGACGGTCTCGCAACTGGCCTGGCTGGCCGGCGGTCTCGTCACGGTGATGGGCGTGCTGCGGCTGCTGCACTGAGCGGCGGCGCCTGCCGAGGCGCCGCCGGGCCCTGTCCGATCTACTTGATGACCAGCACCGGAATGCTGGAGTGCGTCAGCACCTTCTGCGTCTCGCTGCCGAGCAGCAGCGCCGACAGGCCGCTGCGGCCGTGCGATGCCATCGCGATCAAGTCGCACTTCTTCGTCTTGGCATGGTCGAGGATGGCCTCCCAGGGATGCAGCGCCTCGACCGTGTGCGCGTGGCAGGTCACGCCACCCGTCTTGGCCATCGCCATCACGCCCTTGACGCGCTCGTTGGCAATGCGCTCCTGCGCGTCGAAGAACTCCTGCGGCGGCACCGGTTGCATCTCGGAGATGGCGCTGTACGGGAAAGGCTCCTTCACGCTGATGGCGTAGAGCTCGGCGCCCATGGCCTTCGCCAGTTCGACGGCTGACTGCACCGCCTTGTTGCTGATGTCGGAACCGTCGGTCGAGATCAGGATTCGCTTGTACATGAAATGCTCCTGTGTGGCGGTGTGCGCGATGGCGCCTCGAAAGGCCGCCTGGATCAGCCGGTGGCCACCGGGCGGCTGGGGTCGGCGCACCATTCGCTCCACGATCCCGGGTACAGCACCGACCCATGCAGCCCAGCATGCTCCATGGCCAGCAAATTGTGGCACGCAGTGACACCCGATCCACATTGATGCACCGGTGCTTGACCGCCATCAAGCCCCATGGCCTCGAACTCGGCGCGCAGCGTCTCGGCCGGCTTGAAGCGCCCGTCGTCTTGCAGGTTGTCTTTGAAGAAGCGCAGCCGCGCGCCGGGAATGTGGCCGGCCACCGCGTCCAGTGGTTCGACCTCACCGCGAAAGCGCTCGCCGGCGCGCGCATCCACGATCGTGCGCTGCCCCAACTGGGCCAGCAGCGTGTCGGCGTCGACCGTGGCGAAGCCCGCATCCCGGTCGGGATAGGGCGGCAGCGCCGCCGCGGCCACGGGCTCGGCCGACAGCGCGCTGCCAGCGGCTCGCCAGGCCGGCAGGCCGCCGTCCAGCACCGCCACCGCATCGTGGCCGAGCCAACGCAGCAGCCACCAGGCACGCGCGGCAAAAGGCATGCCCTGGCCGTCGTAGCACACCACCTGCACCCCAGGCGCGATGCCCCACTGGCCGGCGCGCCGCGCCAGCGCCTGCCGTTCGGGCAGCGGGTGGCGTCCATTGCGGCCCGTCTTGGTGCCGGACAGGTCGCGCTCGAGGTGTGCATAGTGCGCACCGGGCAAGTGCGCCAGCGCATGGGCGCGCTCGCCGGCGCCGGCATCGGCCAGGTCGAAGCTGCAATCGAGCAGGACCATTGGCGCACCCTGGGCGAGCAGTTGATGCAGTTCGGCGACCGAGAAAAGCGGGCGATGGGCAGCGTTCATGACGGGCCTTTCAGACTTCGTTGGGCGAGGGCAGGGTGTGCCGGGCGCGGCTGCCGAGCCATGTGGACACCAGGCCAGCCAGCACGATCAGCAGCATGCCCAGCACGGCGATCCATGGAATGCGCTCGCCGAAAAGCAATGCGCCGTAACCGACGGCGAACAGGATGCCGAAGTATTGCAGCCCGGCGTTGGACAGCGTCGAGCCGATGGCGTAAGCGCGCGTCATCATCAATTGCGCCATTGTGGCCAGCAGGCCCACGGCCAGCAGCAGGGCTGCACCTTTCAACGTGTGTGCGCCCATGCCGGTCCACAACATCGACAGCGCGCCGGCGAGCACGCCGCCCAGCGAGAAATAGAACACGATGCGGTATTCGGGCTCGCCGCGTCGTCCGAGCGTGGTCACCTGCAGGTAGGCCAGCGCGGCCAGCATGCCCGACAGCAGGCCGGCCAGGCCGTGCCACAGCTGCGCGTGCTCGATGGTCGGGCGCAGCACCATCGCGACCCCGGCGAAGCCGACCAGCACCGCGGCCACCAACCGCGCATCCACCTGCGCCGAGCCGACGACCACCGCGCCGCCGAGCAAGAACAGCGCCATCCAGACCGAAGACATGTAGTTCAGCGTCACCGCTGTGGCCAGCGGCAGGCCGCCGATGGCATAGAACCACAGCCCAAGCGCCAGCACGCCGCACAGGCTGCGCCAGAAGTGCATCGCCGGCACGGTGGTGCGCAAGCTCCCGCCTCGCGCTCGCGCGAGCAGCGCAGCGAAGACCAGGCCGACGGCGCTGCGGTAGAAGACGATCTCTCCCGCGGCATAGAACTCGGACGCGAGCTTGACGCACACGCCCATGCTGGCGAACAGCAGCGACGCGCAAAGGATCAGCAAGGGGGCGGGCAAACGCCGCGCGAGGCCGAGCGGATTCAGCGGCGTCCCATCTCGCGCCGGTACCAGGCGTGGAAATGCCGCATGCCGTCTTCCATCGGGCTCTGGTAGGGGCCGAACTCATCGTCGCCGCGCGCCAGCAGCGCCTTGCGCCCTGCGTCCATGCGCAGCGCGATCTCGTCGTCCTCGGCACAGGTTTCCATGTAGGCCGCCTGCTGGGCCTCGACGAACTCGCGCTCGAAGGCTGCGACTTCTTCGGGGTAGTAGAACTCCACCAGGTTCAGTGTCTTGTCGGGCCCGCGCGGATGCAGCGTCGAGACCACCAGCACATGCGGGTACCACTCGACCATGATGTTCGGATACAGCGTGAGCCAGATCGCGCCGTGGCGCGGCATCTCGCCGCCGCGGTATTGCAGCAGCGCATCGTGCCATCGGCGGTAGGCGGGCGAGCCCGGGCGCGCCAGCGCGTGCTGCACGCCCACGGTCTGCACCGAATGGTGCTCGCCGAACTCCCAGCGCAGGTCGTCGCAGCTGACGAAGCCACCCAATCCCGGATGGAAGGGCGCAACGTGGTAATCCTCCAGGTAGACCTCGATGAAGGTCTTCCAGTTGTAGTCGCACTCGTGCATCTCCACGCGATCGAGCACATGCCCGCCGAAGTCCAGATCGGCGCGCACGCCGATGTCGTGCAGGGCGCAGCGCACATCGCGGCCCCGGTCCTCGAACAGCAGCCCCTGCCAACGGTGCAAGGGGTAGTCGTTGAGGTGCAGGCAGGGATCGGCCTCGAAGTGCGGCGCGCCGACCAGCTGGCCCTGCAGGTCGTAGGTCCAGCGGTGGATCGGACAGACGATGTGTTCGCGCGTGTGGCCACGCCCGCGCAGCATCAACGCCTGGCGGTGGCGGCACACGTTGGACACCAGGCGCACGCCGCGCTCGCCGTGCACCAGCGCACGGCCTTCGCCTTCTTGCGGCAAGGTGTGGAAATCGCCGCGCTCGGGCACCCACAGTGCGTGTCCCGCGTAGCGCGGGCCCGGTTCGAAGATCAGCGCGCGCTCGTCATCGAACACGCCCTCATCGAAATAGGTCCTGGTGGGAAGTTGGAAGCGGTCGCGCCCCAGAGCTTCGAGACGGATGCTCAGGTCAGACATGATCCTGCTGGATCTCCATGAATGGGTATGTCGGCCCCCCACCCGGTGGCCCCGCGGGTGGGTTTGTTCGCCACTACGCAGCGTCTACTGGCTGGCAGAGGAACGAGAGATTCTACCCAGCATGGACGGCTGCGGCCACCGAGCCATCCCGCACTGCCAGGGTGCGAAATCGTGCGTTGGTGGCTGTCGCCTTGCGCGCGTTGCGGACGTGTCGTGCCGCGAACCGCGCCGTGTTGTACCCAGCGCGTCTAAAATCGCCGATCTCCCTTTGCCTTTGACCATGCCCCGAAGCCCTGCCCCCGCGCCTGAAACCGCCACCTACGAACAGGCACTGGCCGAGCTCGAGCGCTTGGTGCAAGCGATGGAAGGTGGGCAGTTGCCGCTGGACCAGTTGTTGGCCAGCTACCGGCGCGGCGCCGAGTTGCTGCAACTGTGCCGCACGCGGCTGCAGACCGTGGAAGAGCAGGTCAAGGTGCTCGAGGATGGCCAGCTGAAACCCTGGGCTGCGGCATGATCAACGCGCAACCCGCCGCCCTGGCGAGTGCGCCGCAAGCGCCCCACGTGGCTGCTTTCGAGGCATGGATGAATGGCCAGCTGCGCAACGTAGAAGAAGCGCTCGAGACCTGGGTGCCCCAGGGGGCGCCGGCCGGTCTCGGTGAGGCCATGCGCTATGGCGTGCTCGATGGCGGCAAGCGTCTGCGACCTCTGCTGGTGCTGGCGGCATGCGAGGCCGTGGACGGATCGGGCGAGGCCGCTATGCGGGCGGCGGTGGCGGTCGAACTGATCCATGCCTACTCGCTGGTGCACGACGACATGCCGTGCATGGACAACGACGTGCTGCGGCGCGGCAAACCCACCGTGCACGTGCGCTTCGGCGAGGCGCAAGCGATGCTTGCTGGCGATGCCATGCAGGCCCTGGCCTTCGAGGTGTTGACGCCGGACGCGGGTGTGGAGCCCGCGCTGCAGGCACGGCTGTGTGCCTTGCTCGCTCGTTCCGCAGGGCATGCGGGCATGGCCGGCGGGCAGGCCATCGACCTGGCCAGCATCGGCCGGCCGCTGGATGAGCAATGCCTGCGCGACATGCACCGCCGCAAGACCGGTGCCTTGCTGCAGGCCAGCGTGATGATGGGCGCGGCTTGCGGGCGAGCCAATGCACAGACCGTTTCGGCCCTGTCGGACTACGGCGCGGCCATCGGCCTGGCCTTTCAGGTGGTGGACGACATTCTCGACGTCACGCAGGAATCGCAAACGCTGGGCAAGACCGCCGGCAAGGATCTGCATGCGAACAAGCCGACCTATGTGTCGGTGCTCGGCCTGGAGGCGGCCCGTCGCCAGGCGATACAACTGCGCGACAAGGCCCAGCGGGCGTTGTGCCTTGCCGGGTTGGCGCACACGGCGACGCTGTCGCTGCTGGCCGACATGGTGGTCGACCGCGAATGTTGAGCTCGTTTATAGGCAGGCGCTGCGGCGCCTCGGAACAATGAACAAATACCGTCTGCTCGAATCGGTGCAAGGCCCGGCCGACCTGCGCCGCATGTCGCGTGCCGAGCTCAAGGAACTCGCCGTCGAGTTGCGCGAGTTCGTGCTGAGCAGTGTCAGCGAAACCGGGGGCCACCTGGGCAGCAACCTGGGCACGGTGGAGTTGACGGTGGCGCTGCACCATGTGTACCACACACCCTATGACCGCGTGGTGTGGGACGTGGGCCATCAGACCTACCCGCACAAGGTGCTGACCGGCCGGCGCGAGCGCATGGGCAGCCTGCGTCAGCTGGGCGGCGTCAGCGGCTTTCCGAGGCGCGAGGAGAGCGAGTACGACACTTTCGGCACGGGGCATTCCTCGACCTCGATCTCGGCCGCGCTGGGCATGGCGCTGGCGGCCAAGCTGAAGGGCGAGGACCGCCGCACCGTGGCCGTCATCGGCGACGGTGCGATGAGCGCAGGCATGGCTTTCGAGGCGCTGAACAACGCCGGCGTGGCGCATGCCGGCGTGTTTGCCGACATGCTGGTGGTGCTGAACGACAACGACATGTCGATCAGTCCGCCGGTGGGCGCGCTGAACAAGCACTTGGCGCGACTGATGAGCGGCAACTTCTACACCAGCGCGCGCGAGGGCGCGAAGAGCGTGCTGAAAAACACGCCGCTGTACGAGTTCGCACGCCGCTTCGAGGAGCACACCAAGGGCATGGTCGTGCCGGGCACGATCTTCGAGGAATTCGGCTTCAACTATGTCGGCCCGATCGACGGGCACGACCTGGATTCGCTGATCCCGACGCTGGAGAACCTGCGCGACAAGAGCGGTCCGCAGTTCCTGCACATCGTGACGCGCAAGGGGCAGGGCTACAAGCTGGCCGAGGCCGACCCGGTGAAGTACCACGCCGCGTCTGGCAAGTTCGACCGCCACGAAGGCTTTCCGCAGGCCAAGGCGGGCAAGCCCAGCTTCACGCAGGTCTTCGGCGACTGGCTGTGCGACATGGCCGCCGCCGACGAGCGGCTGATCGGCATCACCCCGGCGATGCGCGAAGGCTCGGGCATGGTCGAGTTCCAGAAGCGCTTTCCGAAGCGCTTCTACGACGTCGGCATTGCCGAACAGCACGCGGTGACCTTCGCTGCCGGCCTGGCCTGCGAAGGGCTGAAACCAGTGGTGGCGATCTACAGCACCTTCCTGCAGCGCGGCTACGACCAACTGGTGCATGACGTGGCCATACAGAACCTGCCGGTGGTGTTTGCGATGGACCGTGCCGGCATCGTCGGTGCCGACGGTGCGACGCACATCGGTGCCTACGACATCGCCTTCATCCGCTGCGTGCCGAACATGAGCCTGATCGCGCCGGCCGACGAGAACGAATGCCGCCAGGCGCTGACCACGGCCTTCCGCCAGGACCATCCGGTGGCCGTGCGCTACCCGCGTGGTGCCGGTGTCGGCGTCACGCAAGTGCCCGAACTCGTTGAACTGCCATGGGGCAAGGCCGAACTGCGGCGCCGCACCGCCAAGGCCAGCGCGGTGGGCGGGCCGCGTGTGGCCATTCTGGCCTTTGGCACGCTGCTGTACCCGGCGCTGCAGGCGGCCGAGAAGCTGGACGCCAGCGTCGTCAACATGCGTTTCGTCAAGCCGCTGGATATGGACATGGTGCTACAGATGGCACGCTCGCACGAAGCCATCGTCACGGTCGAAGAAGGCAGCTTGATGGGTGGCGCCGGCAGTGCGGTGGCCGAATGCCTGGCCGCACATGGCCTGGCCGTGCCGATGCTGCAGTTGGGGCTGCCCGATCAGGTGCTCGAACACGGCGATCCGCAGAAGCTGCTGGCGATGTGCGGGTTGGACGCCGCGGGCATCGAGAAATCTGTGCAGCAGCGTTTCGGCACGCGGCTGACGGTGGTGCGGCCGGCGGCAGCGGGCTGACGCTTCGGCGACAGGCCCAAAAGCCCCATGCAGCGTACAAAGTGCTTCGGTGTCATGCTGCCGTGGGTGGTCTGACGCCACGGCGACCCTGATTCATGACCAACCTCACCGACGCCCTCCACATTCCCGACACGCAGAGCGAGCGCGACGAGCGCCATCTGCTGATCCAGCGCGTGGGCGTGAAGGATGTGCGCTATCCGCTGCAGTTGAAGGTGGCCGGCGCCGTGCAATCCACCGCCGCGCTGTGGGATCTGGACGTGGCGCTGCCGGCGGAGAAGAAGGGCACGCACATGTCGCGCTTCGTGGCCTGGCTGGACGCGCTGGACGTGCCGCTGGATGCCGCTGCATTCCGTGAACGCCACGCGCAGATGCTCGCGAAGCTCGGCGCCGACGAAGGGCGCATCGACGCGCGCTTTTCCTTCTTTCTGCGCAAACGTGCGCCGGTATCGGGCCTGTCCAGCCTGCTCGACTACCAGGGACGCTGGATAGCCGAGACGCGCGCCGGCGTGACCACCTTGTCGGCGGAAGTGGCGGTGCCGGTGAAGAGCCTGTGCCCCTGTTCGAAGGAGATCTCCGACTACGGCGCGCACAACCAGCGCTCGCTGGTGACGATCCGCGTGCAGGTGCTGCAGCCGATCGAATGGCACGAATTGGTGCGCTTCGCCGAAGACCAGGCAAGCAGCGAACTGTGGCCGATGCTCAAGCGCGTCGATGAGAAGTGGGTCACCGAGCGCGCCTACGAAAACCCGAAGTTCGTCGAGGACCTGGTGCGCGACGTGGCGCTGGCGCTGAACCGCGATGCGCGTGTCGGCCGCTACCGTGTCGAGGTCGAGAACTTCGAGAGTATTCACAATCACAGCGCCTATGCGCGGATCGACCGCCCCTAGGCCCGCGCAGCGCGCGGCGGGGGCTTCGCGGCCGGCTGTGATTGCGGCAACGGCTCATATGCCGCAGGCATGTGTGCGTTGTCACAATCACAGCGCCTACGCCAATATCGAGCGCTGATTCGCGGGCGAGATCCGGGCTGTGCACACGCACCAGAGCGCCGCAGCGATTCACGACCCGCAGCGCATGCGCGCGGCTGGGGTCGAACTGCTGTCACTGGCGCTGATCGACGCACGCAACCACACCTTGCGCTGGCTGGCGGCTTTCGAGCCGCAGCTCGAGCAACTGGCGCCCAGCGCCGATGTCGATCCGCCGCTGTGGCTGGTCGGGCACGCCGCCTGGTTCCAGGAGTACTGGGTGTCACGCAACCTGCAGCGCCAGCGTGGCGAGACGGCCGACCGCCATGCGCTGCGGTTGGCGTCCATCGAGACCCGTGCCGATGACTGGTTCGATCCGGGTTGCCACGACCGTGTGCAACGCTGGCGCCTGGCGCTGCCGGATGGCGCCGCGCTGCGCCACTACCTGGCCGAAACCCTGGAAACCACGCTCGACCTGCTGGCAGGCGCCGAGGACAGCGATGCCGGCCTGTACGCCTACCGGCTGGCGCTGCGCCGCGAGGACGTCGTCGGCGAGGCGCTGGCGGTGGCGGCGCAGGCACTGCAATTGCCCGCGTCCGACAACGCACCCTGGTTGCCGCGTCCCGCGCGGGCGGCCCGTGATGCGCTGCTGTTTGGTGCCCAGCGCTTCATGCTCGGCTCCGTGCCGGGCGGGCTGGTGCCACCCAACGAACGCTGGGCGCACGAGCTGCAGTTGCTCGAGTTCGAGATCGATGCACAAGCCCTCAGCTGGGCGCGTTATGCCGAGTTCGTCGCCGACGGCGGTTATGACGATGCGCGCTGCTGGACGCCGGAGGGCTGGGCCTGGGTGCAGGCCGAAGGCCGCCGCGTGCCGCGCTATGTGGAACAGATGCGCCAGGGCGTACTGGTGCAGCGTCAGGGCCAGACGCAGCGTGTCGGCGCGGCGCAGGCCGCGGTGCATGTCAGCCGCCACGAGGCGCAGGCCTGGTGCCAATGGGCCGGGCGCCGGCTGCCCACCGAACCCGAATGGGAGCTGGCGGCAGTGAGCGGAGCGTCGCGAGGCTTCGTGTTCGGTGACGTGTTCGAATGGACGGGCGGCAGTGCCCGCGCCTGGCCCGGCGCCGAAAGCGCTACGCCCGGCTTTTCTGCGCTGCCGCAGCTGGGTCAACGCGGCGTGCAACGCGGCGGCTCATGGATGACGCCGCCTCGTTGCCGGCATCCGCGCATGCGGCGCTTCGCGGCGCCCTGGCGCGACGAGATGTTCTGCGGGTTTCGCAGCTGCGCTTTGTAGTGCATTGCACGTCGGCTTGCCGAACCGCCTTCTATAAGTCCGACTTCAGGGTTTTCCCCCTGCGTCAGTGCTACATACAGCGCACAACATAGGGTGTTCGCCTCATAGGTGCTGGCGGTCACGTGATCATCGAAGGCCTGTGTCGCATCGACCTCAATTTCACCAACCACTGGGAACTGGACCATGCAGAAATCACTGCACATCGACCCCGAGAAGTGCACCGGCTGCCTGCAGTGCGAGATGGCCTGCTCGTTCGAGAACTACGGCACCTTTGCACCGGCCAAGTCGCGCATCAAGGTTTTCGATTTCCACCACACCGGCCGCAAGGTGCCGTACACCTGCACGCAGTGCGATGAGGCCTGGTGCTTGCATGCCTGCCCGGTGGAGGCGATCGCGGTCGATGTGCTCGGCGCCAAGGTGGTGAACGAAGCCACCTGCGTGGGTTGCAAGGTCTGCACCATCGCCTGCCCCTTCGGCACGATCAACTATGTGCAGGAAACCGGCAAGGTGCAAAAGTGCGACCTGTGTGGCGGGGAGCCGGCCTGTGCCGAAGCCTGCCCGACGGGCGCGATCACGTATGTCGATGCCAACTGGACCGGCATCGGCAAGATGCAGGCCTGGGCTGACAAGCTCGGCAATCAACCTGCTGCGGCATAAGGAGTACTGACATGTCCTGGGCTGGAAAAATCCTCCGTGTCGACCTGAACAAGGGCACGGTCAAGTCGGAACCGCTGAACATGGACTGGGCGCGCCAGTACATTGGCTCGCGCGGCCTCGCCACCAAGTACCTGGTGGAAGAGGTCGACGCCAAGGTCGACCCCCTGTCGGCGGGCAACAAGATCATCTGGGCCACGGGGCCGCTCACCGGCACGATGGCCTCCACCGGCGGGCGCTACACGGTGGTCACCAAGAGCCCGCTCACCGGTGCCATCGCCTGCTCCAATTCGGGCGGCTACTGGGGCGCCGAGCTGAAGATGGCCGGCTGGGACATGGTCATCTTCGAAGGTCAATCGGCCAAGCCGGTGTACCTGTTCATCCAGGACGACGTGGCCGAACTGCGTGACGCCAGCCATCTGTGGGGCAAGACGGTGTTCGAGACCGAAGGCCTGCTCAAGAAGCAGTTGCAGGACCCGCAGGTGCGGGTGTCCAGCATCGGCGGCGCGGGCGAAAACAAGGTGCTGTTCGCGGCCGTCGTCAACGACCTGCACCGCGCGGCGGGGCGCTCGGGCGTGGGCGCGGTGATGGGCAGCAAGAATCTGAAGGCCATCGCGGTGCGCGGCACCAAGGGCGTGGGCAACCTCGTCGATCCGAAGGCCTTCTTGAAGGTCACGGCCGAGAAGAAGAAGATCCTTTCCGAGAACGTGCTCACCGGCCAGGGCCTGCCGGCCTATGGCACGCAGGTGCTGATGAACATCATCAACGAGGTCGGTGCGCTGCCCACGCGCAATCACCGCGACGTGCAGTTCGAAGGGGCCAAGGACATCTCCGCCGAGGCCATGGGCACGCCGCGCAAGACCGACGGCAAGAAGCCGCTGGTCACCAACCAGGCGTGTTTCGGCTGCACCATCGCCTGTGGGCGCATCCAGACCATCGACAAGGGCCACTTCACGGTCGAGAACAAGCCGCAATACTGGGGCGCCAGCGGTGGCCTGGAATACGAAGCTGCCTGGGCGCTTGGCGCGGCCAACGGCGTCAACGACCTGGAGGCGCTGCAGTACGCCAACGTGCTGTGCAACGAGCATGGCATGGACCCGATCAGCTTCGGCGCCACGGTCGGCGCGGTGATGGAGCTGTACGAGATGGGCGTGCTCAGCAAGGAGCAGATCGGCGTCGACGCCAAGTTCGGCAGCCCGCAGGCGCTGGCGCACTTTGCCGAGATCACCGCCAAGGGCGAGGGCTTCGGCAAGGAGATCGGCCAGGGCAGCAAGCGCCTGACGGCCAAGTACGGCCACCCCGACCTGTCGATGAGCTCGAAGGGCCAGGAGTTCCCGGCCTACGACA
Source organism: Rubrivivax sp. (assembly GCA_024641965.1). Taxonomy (GTDB): domain Bacteria; phylum Pseudomonadota; class Gammaproteobacteria; order Burkholderiales; family Burkholderiaceae_C; genus Rubrivivax. The sequence continues at coordinate 6,951 of JAHECC010000045.1, read as the reverse complement.
GCCGCGGCATCCAGGGCATCGGCCTGGCCTATGCCACCAGCAACCGCGGCGGCTGCCATCTGCGCGGCTACACCGTGGCGTCCGAAGTGGCCGGCATCCCGGTGAAGACCGACCCGCTCACGGCCGAGGGCAAGCCCGAACTGGTCAAGGCCTTCCAGGACGCGACCGCGGCTTACGACTCGTCGGGGCTGTGCATCTTCACTACCTTCGCCTGGGGCCTGCCCGACCTGGCCGAGCAACTGGCGCCAGCCTGCGGCCCGGAGTTCACGCTGGAGAACGTGTCAATGATCGGCGAACGCATCTGGAACATGGAGCGCGACTTCAACAACCGCGCCGGCTTCACGTCGAAGGACGATTCACTGCCCAAGCGCTTGTTGACCGAAGCTGCCAAGACCGGCCCGGCCAAGGGGCTGGTGAGCAAGCTGCCGGAGATGCTGCCCAAGTACTACGAGATCCGCGGCTGGGACAGCGACGGCCAGCTCAAGGCCGACACGCGCGCGCGTCTGGGGCTGTAGTCCCGGGCGAATGCCCGGTGCATGACACAAGGCGGTTCTTCGACCGCCTTGTTCGTTTAGCGAGGACCGAACATGAAACACCTGATCCTGGGTGCCGGCCCGGCCGGCGTGATCGCCGCCGAGACCTTGCGCAAGCATGCGCCCAAAGACGAAATCACGATTGTTGGGGACGAGGCCGAGGCGCCGTACTCGCGCATGGCGATTCCTTACCTGCTGATCGGCAACATCGGCGAGGAAGGCACGCACCTGCGCCACGATGCGCAGCACTTCAAGAAGCATCGCATCGACATCAAGCGCGGCCGCGCCAAGACCGTCGATGCAAAGAAGAAAAGCGTCACGCTCGAAGACGGCAGCAGCTTGGCCTTCGACACGCTGCTCATCGCCACCGGCTCCAGCCCGTCGAGCCCGCCGATCCCCGGCATCGACTCACCCGGCGTGCACCCCTGCTGGACACTGGACGACGCGCGCGCCATCGCCAAGCTCGCGACGAAAGGTGCGCGCGTGCTGCAGATGGGCGCCGGTTTCATCGGCTGCATCATCATGGAAGCGCTGGCCGCGCGTGGCGTGAAGCTCAGCGTGGTCGAGATGGGTGACCGCATGGTGCCGCGCATGATGGGCCCGACCGCCGGCGGCATGATCAAGGACTGGTGCAAGGCCAAGGGCGTCGAGGTGCACACCGGCGCACGCGTCGATGCCATCGAAGCCGGCACGCCGATGAAGGTCAAGCTGTCCGACGGCAAGGTCATCGAGGCCGATCTGGTGATCAGTGCCACCGGCGTCAAGCCGAACATCGGTTTCCTCGAGACATCGGGCATCACCTGCCTGCTGGGCGTGTTGACTGACGAGCACATGCAGACCAACGTGCCGGGCATCTACGCCGCGGGCGATTGCGCCGAGGCACTGGACATGGTCAGCGGCAAACTGATCGTCAGCGCGATCCAGCCGAATGCCGCCGACCAGGCGCGCATCGCGGCGCTGAACATGCTCGGCCGCAAGACACCATTGAAGGGCGTGACGCAGATCAACGTGCTCGACACGCTGGGGCTGATCTCCACCAGCTTCGGTGACTGGCAAGGCGTGCCGGGCGGCGAGCATGCGGAGCTGACCGATCGCGACGCCGGCCGCCACCTGAGCCTTCAGTTCAATGGCGATGTGCTCGTCGGCTGCAACAGCATCGGCTGGACCGAGCATGTCGGCGTGATGCGTGGCCTGGTCGAGGGCCAGGTGCACCTGGGCGATTGGAAGGACAAGCTGCTCGCCGATCCGACCAAGCTGATGGAAGCCTACCTGGCGAGCGCGCAGGCGCAGGATATGCATGCGCTGGTGCGCAGCCCCGCGTAGTCCCGTTTAGCCTAATTCTTGGCGATGCTGATCACCTTCAAGCTTTTCGCGATGCTGGAGAAGTACCTGCCGGCGAGTGCCCGCCCCGGCAACGTGATGCCGCTGGATCTGCCCGAGGGCAGCACCATCCTGCAGGCGATCGAGCCCTTCGCGCTGCCGCCGCAGCTGGTCAAGCTGGTGCTGGTCAACGGCGTGTATGTGGCACCCGAAGACCGCGGCACGCATGTGCTGAAGGAAGGCGACGCACTGGCCATCTGGCCGCCGATCGCCGGCGGCTGAGCCGCACGCCGCATGCAAGGCTTCTACGAGGCCGCGTTCGAGCGCGACATGAGCTGTACCGAAGCCGAGTGGCTGTCCTGGCTGCCCGGCGCGGTGCGCGAGCATGCGCTGATTCTGGGCAGCGGACAGGCGCGCGTGAGCATCGGTGACGGCAGCTTGCAGTTGCACTGGGGGCCACTGCCGCCGCGGCAGATCGCGCTGATGCGGCTGCCGCGTCTGGGCGTTCGCTTTCAGTTCGACGCGGTCGAAGAAGGCGAACGCCAGCGCTTCATGCGCTACTTCGACCTGTACATGCAGCGCGGTGGCGGTTAGCCGCCCGGCTCAGCAGCCCTTGGCGCAACTGCCGCCGCCGTCGAACTCCATCGTCTTGCCGCTCAGCGGCACATGCACCGGCACCTTGGTCGCCTTGATGAAGGCCTCGGTGCGCGTGCCCGCACGTACCTTGCCGTCCTGCGTGGCCGGCTCGTTGGCGTGCGAGGCGATCGCCGATTTCGGCTGCACCAGTTCGTTGATCACGTAGGCGGCTTCGGCCGGCCCGGTGGTGAAGGTGCCGCCGATGTTGATCACCGTCAGGCCGGCCTTGTACTGCTTGCGTACCACCAGTTCCTGCTCGGCGGTCACGCCGGTGTCACCGGACAGGTAGGCCACCAGGCCGTTGCTGAACCGCAGCACATAGCCGCCCGGCGGCCCGAGGTAGGCGGTCAGGCCGTTCGCCTCGAGCGCCTCGCCATGATCCTTGTGCAGGAAGACCGGGTCGAGGCCGTTGGAGTGCACCGCTGGCACGCCGGTGATGCTGACACCGCCGACCTGGGTCGTCGCGCCGAAGCGCAGCAACTGCACCTGCGACGCCTCGCCGCCCGCGGCCTTGGTCTTCATCGCGAAGAACTTGCCCATTTCGCCGCCGACGATCAGCTTGGCTTTCTTGCCGACGACGATGTTGACGGTATTCGAGTTCGGCACCACCTTGACCGAGAAGTCAGGGCGCGCACAGGTGCCGGCGTTCTCGGACGGCTGGATCGCGTCGCCGAGGTGGTCGAAGTGCACGTGTGACAGCAGCACGGCGTCGATCTTGCCCAGCCTGGCATCGTCCGGCCCGCGCACGGTGCGCCCGGCGTCGTAGAGGATGCGCGTGCCGTCCGGGTCCTCGAACACCAGCGCACGGTCGAGCGGGCAGAACTCGCCATCGTGGCTGCCCAGCGGCGTGACCTTGACGTTCTGCGCGGCGGCAACCTGGGTCAGGGCCAGGGCCGCGGTCGCCGCCGCAGCGTGGATCAGGTGCTTGTACATTCGCATGGGTTCATCCTCTCGGTCGTGGGGGGCTCAATAGCCAAAAGCTTGGCATCCTATGGGAGCCGGTGAAACATCGTCGGCGCCAGGGTTGGCAATGCGTCGGGCGGGCGTGAAGCCGTTGTGCGGCGCCGCCACCCTCAAGGTTTGGGCTTTCGATAGCTCCACCACGGTAGCACGCGGCGCAGCGACAGCAACTCGCCACTGCGCTCTGCGGCATACCCCGGCAGTGCGTTCAACTCGTGCTGCCAGGCCGGGCCGCGCAGCAGTTCGAGCAGCGCGCGCACATGCGGGTGCTCCAGCGTGGGCTGCAGCACGACCAGGAAATACTGCTCCTGCGCCAGCGGCACGAAATCCAGTCCGCGCGCGCGCGCCGCGGCCTCGATGCCAAAAGTCACATCGGCCTGGCCGCTGGCCACCGCTTCCGCAGCCGAGCGGTGCGAAGGTTCGGCATGGGACAGTGCGGCGATGCCCGCCGGGTCGATGCGGGACGCACTCAGCAACTCCTCGAGCACCACGCGGGTGCCGGTGCCGTGAGCGCGCTGCGCGAAGCGCAGGCCGGGGCGTTGCAGATCGGCCAGATGCGTGATGCCGAGTGGGTTGCCGGCGGCGACGATCAAGCCCTGTGTGCGCCGTGCGAAGCTCACCAGCTTGTGCCGCCCGGGCTTCAGCAGCGCGCGATAGGCGCGCGCGGTCGGCGAGCGCGGTGCGGCATCGGTCAATGCGTGAAAGCCGGCGAGCAGGCAGCGGCCCTCGTTCAGCGCGGCCAGCGCATCGACACTGCCGCTGAACTGGATATCCAGATGAAGTTGCCGATCGGCCTGGGCACGCTGGCGCAGCAGCGGCAGCGCGTCGTCGTGGCTGGCGGCAACAGAAATGACGCCGGCGCTGTCATCGAAGGCGATGGCGAAGGCGCGCTCCAGCTCGCTGCGCAGCGCCTCGACCTGCGGCGCCAGCCGCGCCTGCGCGCGGCGTTCGGCCCACAGCAGTTTTTCACCGAAGGGCGACAGCACGGCGGCCTGGCCCTTCGCCCAGGACACCAGCGTGTGGCCCAGCTCACCCTCCCAGCGCTTCAGCTCGCCCCAGACATGGCGGTAGGACAGGCCGAGGCGCCGCGCCGCGCCGCTGATCGAGCCGCTGTCGTGCACTGCGGCCAGCATCGCCAGCAGCGGGTGGTGAAGATCGCGCTGCGCGTCGTCGCGACCTTGCAGCGTGTAGGTCAGGTGCACCCTATGCATGTGGCTTCATATCGCGTAATCCGATGTGGACGATGACAATGGCGGCCCCTCGACAGATCGGACCCACGCGCCTGCCGGATGAGCGCTTTCGCAGAGAGTTTCGCCACCGCCTTCGCGCTGATTGTCCATGCCGAGCCCGTGCTGCTGCGCACCGTGCTGCTGTCGCTGCAGGTCAGCGGCAGCGCCTGCCTGATTGCCGCGTGCCTAGGCCTGCCGCTCGGCGCCTGGCTGGCGGTGGCGCATTTTCCCGGACACCGGCTGCTGGTGCTGGTGCTGAACACGCTGCTGGCCCTGCCGGCGGTGCTGGTCGGGCTGGTGGTCTACCTGCTGCTGTCGCGCAGCGGGCCTCTGGGATCGTGGGGCATTCTGTTCACGCCCACGGCAATGGTCATCGCCCAGACCTTTCTGGTGCTGCCGATCGTGGCCGCGCTGACGCGGCAGTTCGTCGGCGACGCACTGCGCGAAGGCGGCGACCAGTTGCGCTCGATGGGTGCGTCGCGCCTCAACTGCGCGTTGCTGATGCTTCTGCACGGTCGCTGGGCGGTGATGACCGTGCTGATCACCGCCTTCGGCCGCGCCATTGCCGAGGTCGGCGCGGTGATGATCGTCGGCGGCAACATCGACGGCTTCACGCGTGTGATGACCACCACCATTGCGCTCGAAACGAGCAAGGGCGACCTGCCGCTGGCGATGGCACTGGGCCTGGTGCTGCTGCTCGTGGTGGGCATCGTCAACCTGCTGCTCAGCATGGCGCAGCGCGGCCATGGCTCGGCGCTGGCGGGGGTGCGATGAGCCTGATTACGCTGCATCAGGTGTCGGTGCGCTTCGGCGCAGTACGGGCGCTGGACAAGGTCTCGCTGCACGTCGATCGCGGCGACTTCCTGGTGTTGGTCGGCTCGAATGGATCGGGCAAGACCACGCTGCTGCGCGTGCTGCATGGCCTGCTGGCGCACCAGGGGCGGCGTGAACTGGGCAGCGTCGACTTGCGCCAGGCGATGGTTTTCCAACGGCCCTTCCTGATGCGGCTTTCGGTGCTCAACAACCTGCGTCTGGCGCTGTGGCTGGGCGGCGTGCCGCACAGGGCATGGCCCGAGCGCAGCGCCGCCGCACTGCGGCGTGTCGGCCTGCAGGGCCTGGAGCAGCGCCCTGCGCGCGCGCTTTCCGGGGGCCAGCAGCAGCGCCTGGCGCTGGCTCGTGCCTGGGCGGTGCAGCCGCAACTGCTTTTCCTGGACGAACCCACCGCGAGCCTCGACCCGTCGGCCAAACGCGAGGTGGAAACGCTGCTCGCCGGCTTCGCGGCCGATGGCACGACGCTGGTGATGAGCACGCACAACCTCGGTCAGGCCAAGCGGCTGGCCACACGCGTGATCTATCTGGAAGACGGGCAGGTGCATGCCGACCTAGCCAACGAAGCGTTCTTTAACGGGCGGCTCACCGGCCGCGCCCAACAATTCCTGAAAGGGGAGACTGGATGGCTACCGCATTGATCTCGAAGACCCGTCGCGTGCTGCTGACGCTGGCCGCAGCCGCGCTGCCGCTGACCGGCTGGGCGCAGGACAAGAGCATCGTCATGGCCTCGACCACCAGCACCGAACAGTCGGGCCTGTTCGCGTTTCTGCTGCCCGAATTCAAGAAGACCACCGGCATCGACGTGAAGGTGGTTGCGCAAGGCACGGGCCAGGCGCTGGACATGGGCCGGCGCGGCGACGCCGACATCCTGTTCGTGCACGACCAGGTGGCCGAAGCGAAGTTCGTCGCCGAGGGCTTCGGCATCGAGCGCCGGCCGGTGATGTACAACGACTTCGTCATCGTCGGGCCGAAGGCCGACCCGGCCGGTGTCAAGGGCAAGGACGTGGTCGCGGCGATGAAGATCCTTTCCAGCAGCAACGCGGCATTCATCTCGCGCGGCGACAAGAGCGGCACCAACGCCGCCGAGTTGCGCTTTTGGAAGGCCGCGGGCATCGACATCCCGGCCGAAGCGATGAAGGGCTACAAGGCCTGCGGCTGCGGCATGGGCCCGGCGCTGAACATCGCCGCGTCGTCCAACGCCTACCTGATGACCGACCGCGGCACCTGGCTGTCGTTCAAGAACCGCGCCGACCTGGGCGTGCTGGTCGAAGGCGACAAGCGGCTGTTCAACCAGTACGGCGTGATCGTGGTGAACCCGGCCAAGCATCCGCATGTGAAGAAGGCCGAGGCGCAGGCTTTCGCCGACTGGGTGGTATCGCCCGCCGGGCAGGCGACGATTGCGGCCTACAAGGTCAGCGGCGAGCAGCTGTTCTTCCCGAACG
>JAHECC010000044.1 GCA_024641965.1 Rubrivivax sp. | reverse complement strand
AACCTCATGAAATATGGCGGAGTGGACGGGACTCGAACCCGCGACCCCCGGCGTGACAGGCCGGTATTCTAACCAACTGAACTACCACTCCACGTGGTGGCAATGTGCCGAACGGAATCACCGTTCCGTTCGCAAGTCCTGCCAAACTTGGCGTCCCCTAGGGGATTCGAACCCCTGTAGTCACCGTGAAAGGGTGGTGTCCTAGGCCTCTAGACGAAGGGGACTACAAAACTTTCAATCTGCTTGTACGACGCTGCGCGGTGAAGGCTTTGGTGGAGGTAAGCGGGATCGAACCGCTGACCTCTTGCATGCCATGCAAGCGCTCTCCCAGCTGAGCTATACCCCCAAGGCTTAACACCTTGCGCTGTCCAAGCAAACGCAGATTATATCCAGACTTCTACGCCCCCCTCAAACGCGCCAACACCTGCTCACGTGTGAATAGTTCAAGCACCGCGTCGAGCGACGGCGTCTGGCTGCGGCCGCACATCAGTACCCGCACCGCCTGAGCCAATTGCGGCATCTTCAGGCCGTGCTCACCCAGCGTGGCCTTGATCGCGGCGGCAATCGCAGCCCTGGTCCATTCCACCTCGCCCAACTTGCCGCGCAGCGTCGCCACCGCCGGCTTGACGGCGTCGGTGACGAAGGCCGTCATGTCGTCGTCGCTCGCCGAGACCTCGACGAAATACATGCCGATCCAGTCGGCCAGTTCCACCGTGGTGCCACAGCGGTCCTTGAACAGGGCGCAAAGGCGTGACAGGCGCTCGTCCACAGGTACATCGATACCGCGCCGCCGAAGTTGTTGCGCGACCAGCGCGGCCAGCGGCACGTCGGCCATGGCCTTCAGGTAGTGTGCGTTGACCCAGCTCAGTTTGGCCGGGTCCCATTGAGCCGGGCTCTTCGACAAGTGTGTTCCGTCGAACCAGGCCAGCAGTTGCTCACGGCTGAAGATCTCGGCATCGCCATGGCTCCATCCCAAGCGCGCCAGGTAGTTGAGCATGGCTTCCGGCAGGTAGCCTTCGTCCTCGTACTGCGTTACGCTGACAGCGCCATGTCGCTTCGACAGTTTGTCGCCGTCGGGGCCGAGGATCATCGGCACATGGCCGTACACGGGTAGCGGCGCACCGCTGTCGCCCAGCAATGCGCGAAGGATATTGATCTGCCGCGGCGTGTTGTTTACATGGTCGTCACCGCGGACAACGTGGCTGATCTGCATGTCCCAGTCGTCGACGACGACGCAGAAGTTGTAGGTCGGCGTGCCGTCGGCGCGCGCGATGACCAGGTCGTCGAGTTCTTGGTTGCTGATGCTGATCGGCCCCTTCACCAGGTCGTCCCAGGTAACCACACCGCCCTGCGGGTTGCGAAAACGCACCACCGGCGGCACGCCGGGAGGCACGCTCGGCAGCGCCTTGCCGGGCTCGGGGCGCCAGCGTCCGTCGTAGCGAGGCTTCTCGCCGCGTGCCCGCTGCGCTTCGCGCATCGCTTCGAGCTCCTCGCTGGAGCAGTAGCAGTGGTAGGCCGTGCCGGCCGCCAGCATCTGGTCGATGACTTCGCGGTAGCGCTCGATGCGCTGCATCTGGAAGAACGGCCCCTCGTCGATGTCGAGTTGTAGCCAGCGCAGCGCGGCGATGATCTGGTCCACCGCTTCCTGCGACGAGCGCGCCACGTCCGTGTCCTCGATACGCAGGATGAAGTCGCCGCCGAAGTGGCGCGCGAAGGCCCAGGAGAACAGCGCCGTGCGCGCCGTGCCCAGGTGCAGGAAGCCGGTGGGCGACGGCGCGATGCGCGTGCGCACTCGGCGCGTACTGCTGTCGGGTGCCCGGCTCACAATGCCCCCAAACCGCGCTGCAGGTCGGCCATGATGTCATGCACGTCTTCCAGGCCCACGCCAAGGCGGACCATGCCCTGCACGATGCCTGCCGCCTGCCGCTGCGCTTCGGTCAAGCGGCCATGCGAGGTGCTTGCTGGGTGCGTGATGATGGCCCGCGTATCGCCGAAGTTCGCCGCAATCGAGCAAATGCGGGTGGCGTCGATGACGCCGAACGCGGCCTCGCGCCCGCCGCGCACGACAAACGACAGCACTGCGCCACCCACGCCCGACTGCTGTCGCATCGCCAGCGCATGTTGCGGGTGCGACGGCAGACCCGGGTGATAGACACGCTCAACGGCCGGGTGGGTTTCGAGCCAATGCGCCAGCTCCAATGCACGTTCGCTTTGCGCCAGCACGCGCACCGACAGGGTCTCCAGCCCCTTGGCCACGACCCAGGCATTGAACGGCGACAGGCACATGCCGGCGCTGCGCATCACGGGCACCAGTTTCTCGTCGATCAGTTCGCTCGACGCGCACAGCGCGCCGGCGATGACACGCCCTTGCCCGTCGAGGAACTTGGTACCCGAATGCATGACGATGTCGGCGCCGAACTTCACCGGCTGCTGCAGCGCCGGCGAACACAGGCAGTTGTCGACGACAAGCATCGCACTCGCGGCATGCGCGATGCCGGCCAGCGCCGCGATGTCGCAGACCTCGGTGAGCGGATTCGTCGGCGTTTCGGCGAACAGCAGCCGCGTCTGCGGCCGCACGGCCTGTCGCCATTGGTCGACGTCGGTCTGCGACACAAAGCTGACCTGCACGCCGAATTTGCCAAAGTCCTGCAGCAGTTTGATCGTCGAGCCGAACACGCTTTGCGAGCACACGATGTGGTCGCCGGATTTAAGCAAGCCCATCACGACCAGCGTGATCGCCGCCATGCCGCTGGAGGTGCCGATGCAACCGCTGGTGCCTTCCAGCGCCGCGAGACGGCGCTCCATCATCGTCACGCTGGGGTTGGAAAACCGGCTGTAGACGAAGGCATCTTCTTCGTTGGCAAAGCGCCGCGCCGCGGTGGCGGCATCGGGATGCGTGAAACAGCTGGTCAGGAACAGCGCCTCGGAATTCTCGCCCCACTGCGTCGAAGGCAGGCCTTCGCGCACGGCCAGCGTGTCCATGCGCACATCCGCCGGCAACTCGACACGAGGCAACTTGTTGGCTTCGTTCATCAGGCGCGCTCCGTGGCGCTTTGCAGGGACAGGCGCGAATGTTCGGGCCCCTCCTCGTCGTCGGAGTGCTGCTGGCGCCGTGACAGCATGCTGGCGAATTCTTCGGCCGAGATGTCGCCGGTGACATAGTGGCCATCGAAGCACGAGGCCTCGAAACCATCGATCTTCGGGTTCAGTGCACCGACCACACGCGTCATCGCCGCCACGTCCTGGTAGATCAGGGCATCGGCGCCGATGTAGGCGCGGATCTCCTCTATGCTGCGATCGCTGGCGATCAGTTCCTCGCGCGTGGGCATGTCGATGCCGTACACGTTGGGGTAGCGTACCGGCGGTGCGGCGGAGGCCATGAACACCTTCCTTGCGCCGGCCTCGCGCGCCATCTGCACGATTTCCTTGCTGGTCGTGCCGCGAACGATCGAATCGTCCACCAGCAACACGTTGCGACCCTTGAATTCCACGCCGATGGCGTTGAGCTTCTGCCGCACCGACTTCTTGCGCACCGCCTGCCCCGGCATGATGAAGGTGCGGCCGACATAGCGGTTCTTCACGAAGCCTTCGCGGTAGGGACGGCCGAGCTTGTGCGCCAGTTGCATCGCCGACGGGCGGCTCGATTCAGGGATCGGGATGACCACGTCAATCTCGCTCGGCGGCATGGTCGAGATGACGCGTTGCGCCAGTGTCTCGCCCAGGTTCAGCCGCGCCTGGTAGACCGAGATGCCGTCCAGCACCGAATCCGGCCGCGCCAGGTAGACGTACTCGAACATGCATGGATGCAGCGTCGGGTGCGCGGCACACTGGCGCGTGTGCAGCTTGCCCTCCAGGTCGATGAAGATGGCCTCGCCCGGCGCCACGTCGCGCTGCACTTTGCGCCCGGTGCCTTCGATGGCCACCGATTCACTGGCCACCATGTATTCGCTGGCGCCGTCGTCGCTGAACTCGCCATAGGACAGCGGGCGGATGCCGAAGGGGTCGCGGAAGGCCAGCAGGCCATGGCCGGCAATCAACGCGATCACCGCGTAAGAGCCCTTCAAGCGCTTGTGCACCGCCGTCACCGCGGCGAACACCGCGTCCGGCGTCAGCGGAAGTTCGCGCGCCGCGACCTCGATCTCGTGCGCCAGGATGTTGATCAGCACCTCGGTGTCGCTCTCGGTGTTGATATGCCGCCGGTCGATACGAAACAACTCGTTCTTCAGCGCCGCTGCGTTGGTGAGGTTGCCGTTGTGCACCAGCACGATGCCGAAGGGTGCATTCACGTAGAAAGGCTGCGCTTCCTCCTCGCTCCAGGCGTTGCCGGCCGTCGGGTAGCGCACCTGCCCCAAGCCCACGTTGCCGGGCAGCGCACGCATGTTGCGCGTGCGAAAGACATCGCGCACCATGCCGCGCGCCTTGTGCATGAAACACTTCGTGCCTTGCATCGTGACGATGCCTGCGGCGTCCTGGCCGCGGTGCTGCAGCAGCAGCAGCGCGTCGTAGAGCAACTGGTTGACCGGTGATCCGGAAATGGCGCCGACGATGCCGCACATGGTGGAGTCCTTTGATGCTTCAGGCCGGAAGGAATTGCGCAATGTCGCGCGGCAGCAGCGGCTTGATTTCTTGCAGCGCCACGTTCAGCCACTGCGCACCGTGCGAGTCATGCCACAGCGGCGACGCCGCCGCCGGCGTCAGCGCCACCACGGTGGCCAGCACCAACAGAAGCACCATGCCGCGCGCCAGCCCGAAGGCGGCACCGAGCACGCGGTCTGCGCCGCGCAGCGGGGTGGCATTCACCAGCAGGCACACCACCCTAGAAGCCAGGCCCCAGCCAAGCAGCACCACGAAAAAGGCGATCGCGAAGGTGGCGGCATGATTCAGGCTCGACCGAGGCTCGCCCAGAGGAATGTAGGGCGCCCAGATCGGCGTCAGCCATTGCGCTGCGAAGTACGCCGCCACCCAACCCAGCAAGGCCAGCACCTCGAGCACGAAGCCGCGCCACAAGCCCAGCACCAGCGACAGCACCAGCACCGACACCAGCAGCAGATCGATCCAGCCGAGCGCATCCATCACAGTCGCAGGATGCTCACGGCCAGGCCGCTTCCCTTGATGCGTGACGCGGCCTTGTCGGCCTCGTCGCGCGTGTCGAAAGGCCCGACGCGCACGCGCGTGCGTGGGCCGGCATCGGTGTCGACCACCTGGATATAGGTCGACAGACCGAGTTTCTCGACCTTCTGCCGCGCCTCGCGCAAAGATGCGGCGTCGGCATAGGCACCGGCCTGCACGACAAAGCGTTCGGCATTCGATGCCCGGGCCGCGCCTTGCGGCGTCGGCGGCGGCACCGGTTTGCCGTCGAGCAGCGCCTGTGCGCGCTGCGCCTCGCGGCTGCGCTCCGTTGCCGACACCTCGGGCTCTACCTTGGCAGCAGGCACCGTGCTCTCCGCGCGCGGCACTGCCGCACTGGGCGCGGCGGGCGGCGGCTCCGATTGGCGCTCCGCGGCCGCGCTTTCGGTCGGTATCGAGGCCGCTGCGGCCGTGCCCTTTGGCGCCGGCAGGCTCAGCGGCGGCACGGCGTCGCGGGACGGGATCTCGATCGGCACATCCACGGCAATCGGCCGAGGCTGGGATTCGAACAGGAGAGGAAAGCCGACAACGCCCAGACCCACCAGCACCGCCGCACCGATCAGCCTGCGCCGCGCCCGCGTGCGCGCGGCCTGCACCGATGCAGCCTCATCGACCGCGCCCGTGGCCGCCGGGGTGTGTTTGCGCTTTAGGATTGAGAACACTGGCGTGGATTTCGCTGGGTGAAGGGCCTGGAATCCGATCGACGCGCCTGCCTGCGGCGTGTGCCGGACCGCCTTCAGCCGCTGTGCGCGGCGCGCAAACGCGGGACGCCGTCCTTCAGCACGCCACCCACGCAGAGGAACGAGCCGAAGACCACGATTCTATCAGCGGGGTCGGCTGCGGCCAGTGCAGCGCGCAGCGCCGCGCCAGGTGAATCGTGGCAGCTGGGCGGGGCGCCTGGCGCATGCGGCAGGGCCTGCACGGCGAGCACCAGGTCCTCTGCAAGCGCCGCGCGCGCGACCGGCAGTTCACTCAGGTACCAGCGGTCGATGAGTGGGCCCAGGCGCACCAGCATGCCTGCGATGTCCTTGTCGGCCATCGCACCGAACACCGCAAAGGTGCGCGGGAAGAAGCCCATCTGGTCGAGATTGAAGGCCAGCGTCGCCGCGGCCTGCGGGTTGTGCGCCACGTCGAGTACCAGTGCCGGCTGCCCCGGAACGATCTGGAAGCGTCCAGCCAGTTCCACCGTGGCCAGGCCGTTGCGCACCGCCTGCGCGTTGATCGGCAGCTTGTCGCGCAGCGCTTCGAACACCGCCAGCACACCGCTGGCATTCAGCAGCTGATTCGCGCCGCGCAGTACCGGATAGGCGAGCGCGTTGCGTCGCTGCGCGCGCCCGCGCCATGACCATTGCTGGCGGTCGCCGCTGTGGCTGAAGTCGCGGCCCACCTGCCACAGGTCCGCGCCGATGGCCTGGGCATGGCGCAGCACGCTGGCCGGCGGCACCGGGTCGCTGAGCACCGCCGGCTTGCCGGCTCGCAGGATGCCGGCTTTCTCGAAGCCGATCGATTCGCGGTCCGGACCCAGGTAGTCCATGTGGTCGAGGTCGATGTTGGTGATCAGCGCGCAGTCGGGGTCCACCGTGTTCACGGCATCGAGCCGGCCACCCAGACCCACCTCCAGGATCACCAGGTCGAGCTCAGCCATCGACAGCGCGCGCATGATGGCCAGCGTGGTGAATTCAAAGTAGGTCAGCGTGGTCCCGCCGCGCGCCGCCTCCACCGCCGCAAAATGCGGCAGCAACGCCTCGGCATCGATGCTGTGACCGTTGAGGCGGCAACGCTCCTCGAAGTGCACCAGGTGCGGTTTGATGTACAGGCCGACGCGATAGCCCGCCTGCAACGCAATGGATTCGAGCATGGCGCAGCTCGAGCCCTTGCCGTTGGTGCCGGCCACACTGATCACCGGCACAGCAAAACGCAAGCCCAGGCGTTCGCGCACCGACGCCACGCGCTGCAGCGTCATGTCGATGTGCTTGGGGTGCAATCGCTCGCAGTGGGCGAGCCATTGTTCGAGGGTCGCGGGATCGGACATGGGCCGCGATGCTAAGGCCGCGCGCACCGCGCGCGGCCAAGGTGGATCAGGCGACGGCGTCGGCGCTTTGCCGCTGCAACATCGCCAGCGCGCGCGCGATGATCGGCCGCAGTTGGCGGCGGTCGACGATCATGTCCAGCGCGCCCTTGCCGATCAGGAACTCCGAACGTTGGAAGCCTTCGGGCAGCGTCTCACGCACGGTGTTTTCGATAACGCGCGGCCCGGCAAAGCCAACCAGCGCCTTCGGCTCGGCGATGACCAGGTCGCCCATGAAAGCGAAGCTGGCCGACACGCCACCCATGGTCGGATCGGTGAGCACGCTGACGTAGGGCAGCTTCGCCTTTGCGAGGTGCGTCAATGCGGCATTGGTCTTGGCCATCTGCAGCAGGCTGAGCAGCCCTTCCTGCATGCGCGCGCCACCTGTCGCCGCGAAGGAAATGAAGGGCACCTTCTGTTCGATGGCGGTCTCTACGCCACGCACGAAACGCTCGCCGACAACCGCACCCATCGAGCCGCCCATGAACTCGAACTCGAAGCACGCGGCCACCACCGGTACCGTCATGACCGCACCGCCAAGGACCACCAGCGCATCGGTTTCGCCAGTGGCTTCGAGCGCAGACTTCAGCCGCTCGGGGTACTTCTTGCTGTCCTTGAACTTCAGTGCATCGACCGGCAGCACCTCCTGGCCAATCTCGTAGCGGCCCTCGGGATCGAGAAAGGCATCGAGCCGCGCGCGTGCGCCGATGCGGTGGTGGTGGTCGCATTTCGGGCAGACATTGACGTTCTGCTCCAGGTCGGTCTTGTAGAGCACGGTCTCGCAGGCCGGGCACTTGATCCACAGGCCCTCGGGAACCGCGCGGCGCTCGCTCGGGTCGGTCTGCTGCATCTTCGGCGGCAGCAACTTTTCGAACCAACTCATCGGAGTGCTCCTTTGCTCATTGCGTCCAGCGCGCTGCGGATCTCGGCCATGAAGGCTCGGCCCGCGGCGGCCACATTGTCACGCGACTCGGCCTCCAGGATCTGCACCAGCCTCGTGCCGATGACCACCGCGTCGGCCACCTCGGCCACCGCACAGGCGCTGGTCGCATCGCGGATGCCGAAGCCCACGCCCACCGGTACGCTGACGTGCTGGCGGATGCGCGGCACCATCGCCGCCACGCCGGCGGTGTCCAGGTGGCCGGCACCGGTGACACCCTTCAATGACACGTAGTACACATAGCCACTGGCCAGCTTGCCGACCTGGCACATGCGTGCCTCGGTCGAGGTTGGTGCCAGCAGGAAGATCAGGTCCATGCCCTGCGCACGCAGCTCGGCGGCGAAGGCCTCGCACTCCTCGGGCGGGTAGTCCACCACGAGCACGCCGTCGACGCCGGCCTCGGCTGCGACGCGGATGAAGGCGCCGTGGCCCTCGCGCTGGTCGAAGCGCTCGACCGGGTTGGCGTAACCCATCAGCACCACCGGCGTGTCCTTGTCCTGCTTGCGGAAGTCGCGCACCGCGGCCAGCACCTGCGGCATGCCGATGCCGCGCGCCAGCGCGCGTTCGGACGCCTTCTGGATCACCGGGCCGTCGGCCATCGGGTCCGAGAAGGGCACGCCCAGTTCGATGATGTCGGCCCCGCCTTGGACCAAGCCGTGCATGATTTCGGGCGTCGCATCGGTAAAGGGGTCGCCGACGGGGACGTAAGGAATCAATGCGGTGCGACCTTGGCCATGAAGCGCGGCGAGCACGCCGGCGATGCGGCTCATCGCTGCACCTCGATGACCTTGGCCGACTGCAACTGGCACGACGGGCGGCAGAAGAACTGCGCCCCGGAGAGATCGGCCACGGTGCCGATGTCCTTGTCGCCACGACCCGACAGATTCACCAGCAGGTGCTGGTCGGGCTTCAGCGTCGGCGCCAGCTTCATCGCGTAGGCCACGGCATGGCTCGACTCCAGCGCCGGGATGATGCCTTCGCAGCGGCACAGGTGGTGAAAGGCTTTCAGCGCCTCGTCGTCGGTGACGCTGACGTACTCGGCGCGGCCGATGTCGTGCAGGTAGGCGTGCTCAGGGCCGACGCCAGGATAGTCCAGCCCGGCCGAGACCGAATGCGTTTCGATGATCTGGCCGTTGTCGTCCTGCAGCAGGTAGGTGCGGTTGCCATGCAGTACGCCTGGCGAGCCGGCGGAAATCGACGCCGCATGTTTGCCGGATTCGATGCCATGGCCCGCCGCCTCGACCCCGATCAGCCGCGTTCCGGCATGCTGGATGTACGGATAGAAGATGCCCATCGCATTGCTGCCGCCGCCGACGCAAGCGATCACCGCATCGGGTTGGCAGCCCGCCATTTCTGGCATCTGCGTCAGGCATTCGTCGCCAATGACCCGCTGGAAGTCACGCACCATCTCGGGGTAAGGCGCCGGGCCGGCCACCGTGCCGATGATGTAGAAGGTGCTCTCGACGTTGGTCACCCAGTCGCGCAGCGCCTCGTTCAGTGCGTCCTTCAGCGTCTTGCTGCCCGATTCCACCGGCACCACCTTGGCGCCGAGCAGGTGCATGCGGTAGACGTTGGGCGACTGGCGCTTCATGTCCTCGCTGCCCATGTAGACGATGCATTCCAGGCCGTAGCGCGCGCAGATCGTCGCCGTGGCCACGCCGTGCTGGCCGGCGCCGGTCTCGGCAATGATGCGTGGCTTGCCCATGCGGCGTGCAAGCAAGGCCTGGCCAATGGTGTTGTTGATCTTGTGCGCACCCGTGTGGTTCAGGTCTTCGCGCTTCAGGTAGATCTGTGCGCCGCCCAGTTCGCGGCTGGTGCGTGCCGCGTGGTAGATCGGCGAGGGCCGGCCGACGAAGTGCGCCAGTTCGTCGCGGAATTCGGCCTGGAATTCGGCATCGTTACGGTAGTACGCATAGGCGGCCTTCAGTTCGTCCAGCGCATGCACCAGCGTTTCGGCAACGAAGCTGCCGCCATAGAAGGTTCCATTCACTGGCCCGAAGTGCCCGCGGGCGTCCGGTTGTTGATAGTCAAGCATGTGATTCCTCAGGGTGTGATGTCGGCAACGCGGGCATCGGCCTCACGCACCGCCCGGCAGAACCGGCGCATCGCTTCGGCGTCCTTGACGCCCTTCGCGCTTTCCACGCCGGAGCTCACGTCCACGGCCCAGGGCCGGACGCGGCGCATGCCGTCAATCACATTTGCAACGTTCAACCCACCAGACAAAACGACCGGAAGGGGCACGCTTGGAGGAACGAGTGACCAATCGAAAGCCTTTCCACCCCCGCCATAGGACTCGACATGGGTGTCGAGCAGCAGGGCCTGCGCGCTATTGAAACGCGCCGCGAAGTCTAACAAATCGAGGCCTGGCGCCATGCGCGCGGCACGCAGGTAGGCGCGGCCCGCGGCATCGCACTGCTGCGGTGTTTCGTCGCCGTGGAACTGCAGCAGCGCATGCGGCACGTGGTCGATGGCCAAGCGCAACGACTCGGGCGTGGTGTTGACGAACAACAGCACCGGCGTGACGAAGGGCGGAAGCCGCCGTGCCAGCTGCGCCGCGCGCTGCGCCGAAACATGGCGCGGGCTCTTGTCGTAGAGCACGAAGCCGATCGCGTCGGCGCCGGCCGCTACAGCCGCATCGACATCGGCCTCGCGTGTCAGGCCGCAGATCTTGATGCGGGTGCGGTGCGTCATTGACCGTCATCCCACCCAGTCGATGGCCGCGTTGTGCTCCGGAATTGCATGACTCGCATCGTAGTACGGGCCGACGAAATACAGGCCGTCGGGAGCGAAGGTCGGCGCGGCGGCATCGCGTGACCGCGCGGCCAGCACCTCGGCCATCCAGCCGGGTGGGTGTTGCCCGGCACCGACCGCCAGCAGGCAACCCAACAGGTTGCGCACCATGTGGTGCAGGAAGGCGCTGGCGTCGAAGTCGAAGCGCCAGTAGGCACCACGCTGTTCTATGGTGATGGTGCGCATGACCTTCACCGGCGACAGCGCCTGGCACTCGGCGGCGCGGAAGGAACTGAAGTCGTGCTCACCGATGAGATGCACCGCCGCCGCGCGCATCGCCTCCAGGTCCAGCGGCTTGAAGCTCCAGCCACACAACCCGCTTTCCAGTGCCGGGCGCACCGGCGACTGCAGCAGCAGGTAGCGGTACCGCCGCCCCCACGCCGAGCGCCGCGCATGAAAGTCGGGGCCCACCGGCACACACCACTGCAGCGCGATGTCCTTCGGCAGATAGCGGTTGCTGCCGCGCACCCAGGCAAAGGCATCGCGCTGCACCGGTGCGTCGATGTGCAGCACCTGGTTGATGGCATGCACACCGGCATCGGTGCGGCCGGCGCACAGCGTTGTAATGGGTATCGCGGCGAATTCGGACAACGCCATCTCGACATGGTCCTGCACCGTGCGGCCGTCCGGCTGCGACTGCCAACCGCGGTAGGCCGTGCCGCGATAGCTCAGGCCGAGCGCCAGGCGCTGAGATTGTGTATCGGGCATGCACGCATTGTCGGCGATGACCCAAGGCGGGCCAGAAAGCGCGATGCCGGCCCTGGGGCCGGCATCGTCGGGTCAAGCAGGCCTCAGGCCAGCCGGTCGAGCATGCCCTGCGCCTTGGTCTTCAATGCGCCGTCGGCATGGGCCACAACCTCTTCGAGCAGGTCGCGCGCGCCTTCCATGTCGCCGATCTGACGGAACTCCTCGGCCAGTTCGAGCTTGCGCGCCAGCGGGTCGGCATCGTCGTCGCTGAGGTCGAAAGACGGCATCGACGCCGCGAAGTCATCGTCGATGGCCAATGGTGCCGGCCTGGAGGACTCGCCTTTGGCGTCGGCAGTATCGTCATCGAGCGTCAGTTCACCCAGATCGAAGTCGAGCGGGCCCGACGGGTCGGCCTTGGCCGCACTTTGCGCGGTCGTGGCTTCGCCCGGCGGGTCGATCGAGAACGGGGCGTCGTCGGACACGGTAGCGCCGGTGGTGAAAGGCCGCGTCACATCCAGCGCGCTGGGTGCCGTATCGCTGCTGGTCTGGCTGCCCAGGTCCAGATCCAGGTCGACGTCGATATTCGGCTCCGGGTCCAGATTGGGCTCCGGGTCCAGCGAACCGGGTTCGGAGATCGGCCCCTCGGGCTTCTTCGCGAGCACCGACTGCGGCATCGTCGTCGCGGCGAGCGGCTCGACCAGACGACCACCTTCGCGCACGATCAGGTTGGGCTGGCCGCCCGGCGCGTACAAAGGGTTCTCGGGGTCGATCTGCCGCCCCATCTCCTGCGTCTTCTGCCAGTCCTCGCTCTCGGCCCCGGCCAACGAGAACAACTGGCCAGCCAACAGCTCGAAACCCCTGGTGTCGCGCCGCTTGGCGTACACCTCGAGCAACTTGATGCGCACCGCCATGCGATCCGGGTTCGCGCGCATCGCCTCCTTGAGGATTTCCTCGGCCTGCAGGTCGCGGCCGTATGCCAGATAGACATCGGCCTCGGCGACCGGGTCGACGTCGCCAATGGCATCGAGCTGGCTGAGCGAATAGCTCATCGACGAGGCCGACGAGGTCGAAGTGGCCGGCGCATCGTGCGTGTCGATGCGCTGGCCGCCGCTGGCGCCGAAGAAGGAATCGGGCTGCAGACGGCTTTCCAGGAAGGAGGTTTCGCGCGCGCCCTTGCGCAGGCGGCTGCGCAGGCGATAGGCGCCGAAGCCGGCGAGCAGCGCCACGAGCAGTCCGGCGCCGGGCAGCAGCATCGGGTTCTCGAGCAACGAATCGAACATACTCGGCCCTTCGGCCTCGAGCGGTGCCGCGGGGCTGGGTGGCGCCGCGACGGGTGCCACGGGCGCTGCCGCCGCCACGGCCGCTGCCGCGGAAGCCGCCACCGGCGCGGCCGCAGGCGGCACGACAGCGACCATCGGCGCCGAGGCAGATGCCGCCGCGGTCGCCGCTGCAGGCATGCCTGCGGGCGCAGACGCCGAAGTCTCGCCCTGCAGCCGCTTGAGCTCCTCGACGTTGCGCGACAGCTCCGCCACGCGCGTGGCGTCGTCCTTCTTCTGAGCGTCCTTCGAAATGGCGGCTTCAGGCCCCGAAGCCTTGACTGCCCCCTGGCTCAGCGTCAGCTTGTCGGGGGTTGTCGAAGCCGGTTGTTTGTTGTCCTGCACCGAGGCCACCACGCTGCCCTTGGCCTGGCGTGCCGGCTCGTCGGTCTTTTCCGTCGTCACGCCACGGGCCAACTGCTGGCGATAGGCCGCAAAGTCAGCGCTCTGGGCGCGGATCTCTTCGCGTGCGCTGGCTGTAGAAATCTGCTTGGCCACCTCGGCCGAAGGCACGGTCAGCACCTCGCCGGCGCGCAAACGGTTCATGTTCTCGCCCATGAAGGCGTCTGGATTGCCGCGGAACAGCGCCACCAGCATCTGATCGAGCGACACGTTAGAGCGCTTCACCCGGCTTGCGATGCCGCCGAGCGTGTCGCCCTGGCGCACCAAATACTGATCGCTGGGCGTGGCTCTGGGCACGGGCGTCGGCGCGGGGGCCGGCCTGGGCGCGGCCGCAACCGCGGGCGGTGACACCACGGCGGGCCGGGCGACTTGCACGGGCGCTGCAGCAGGCGTACGTGCCGGAGCGGGTGCCATGGCCGGCGCTGCGGACATCACCGGCGCCACAGGCGCCGGCGCGGCCGCCACGTTGCGCGGCGTGCCGGGTGGATCGAGCAGCAAGGTGTACTCGCGCACCAGGCGCCCACTGGCCCAGTTCATCTCCAGAATCACGTCGACGAAGGGCTCGAGCACGGCGCGGTCGCTGGTCACGCGCAGGTAGGCCCGGCCATCGGGGCGGCGCAGCATCTGCACCTTGGTCCCCGGCAGCACGCTGTTGTAGTCGACACCGGCCGCGCGGTACGCGTCGGGCGAGGCCACGCGCAGTTGCATCGTGCTGCCTTCATCGCCCGACAGGCTGGTGACGTCGATCTCGGCGCGCAGGGGCTCGCCCAGCGCAGACTGCACCGTCAGGCGGCCCAGTCCGAGCGCCTGCACATTCAACCCCCACAGGCATGCGGTGGCAATCGCCAAGCCGCTCAGCGCAAAGCGCCCTGCATTCGATCTGCGGTTTTTCAAAGCGTCTCCCCAAAGCACGCGGCACGCCCATGCGCAACCGCCCACCAACAACGACCATTCTCGCCTGTCATCGCTGACATATCGGCACCACCATGCACAGGCTAAAACACATTCGCGACAAGCATATAGGCTCAACTGCTCATGCAAATGCTGATGTTCGGTGGCAAACCGTGCTGTTTCGGGTCTTTGTCGCACCTTGTTGCCTTGCGGCAACGACCGTTCAGGCTTCCAGCAGGATGCGCAACATGCGCCGCAACGGTTCGGCCGCGCCCCACAGCAACTGGTCACCAATCGTGAAAGCGCCCAGGTAGGTCGGCCCAAGGGCCATCTTGCGCAGCCGACCGACCGGGATGTCCATGGTGCCAGTCACTGCCACCGGCGTGAGCTGGCGCACGCTGGCCTCGCGCGTGTTCGGCACCAGTTTGACCCAGGCGTTGTCATTGGCGATCAGGCCTTCGATGTCGGCCAGCGGCACGTCCTTTTTCAGCTTGATGGTCAGCGCCTGGCTGTGGCAGCGCATCGCGCCGACGCGCACGCACAGCGAGTCGATGGGCACGGACGGCAGGGCCGTCCCTTGGCCGGACCCGGCCGAGCCGAAACCCGTCCCGCGGCCGAGGATCTTGTTGGTCTCGGCGCCGCCCTTCCATTCCTCCAGGCTGGTGCCGTCGCCGCGGTCGGCATCGATCCAGGGGATCAGGCTACCGCCCAGCGGCACGCCGAAGTTGGCGATCTCGTCGTCGCCGAGTGCGCGCTGCCGGGCCACCACCTGGCGGTCGATCTCGAGGATCGCCGAGGCCGGGTCGTGCAGCAGGTCACGCACCTCGGCGTGCAGCGTGCCGTACTGCGTCAGCAGTTCGCGCATGTGCTGCGCGCCGCCGCCCGAGGCCGCCTGGTAGGTGGTGCAGCTCATCCATTCGACGAGGTCGGCCTTGAATAGCGCGCCCACGCCCATCAGCATGCAGCTCACCGTGCAGTTGCCCCCGATATAGTCGCGCACGCCGCGCTTCAGTGCGCCTCGGATGACGTCCAGGTTCACCGGGTCGAGGATGATGATCGCGTCGTCCTGCATGCGCAGCGTCTTGGCCGCGTCGATCCAGTAGCCCTTCCAGCCCGCCGATCGCAACTCGGGATAGACCTTCTTGGTGTAGTCGCCACCCTGCGCGGTGATGATGATCTCGCAGCGCTTCAACGCGGCGAGGTCGTAGGCGTCGAAGAGCTTGGCCTCGCTCTTCGCCATCGCAGGCGCCGCGCCACCGGCGTTGCTGGTGGAGAAGAACATCGGCTCGATCAGGCCGAAGTCACCTTCAGCCTGCATGCGATCGAGCAGCACCGAGCCGACCATGCCGCGCCAGCCGACAAGTCCCGTGAGAGGTTGATTAACCATTTGAATTCGCCCTTGGATGATGAGGTTGTCTGTTTGCCGGCTCGTTTCGCCGGGGACACAGGGGCGAATCGAGACCGAGTTGCTAGCTCTTGATGATGGTCTTCGTGGTGCCGCGCAATGCAGCCACCACGGCGTCGCCCATCTCGCGCGTGCCAACCTTGCGCGTGCCCGCGGACGCAATGTCCGGTGTGCGAAAGCCGTCGGCCAGCACCTGCTGCACGGCAGACTCGATGCGGTCGGCAGCCTCGGGCTGTTGGAGTGAATATCTGAGCATCATGGCGGCAGACAGAATTGTAGCCAGCGGGTTTGCGCTTCCCTGACCGGCGATGTCCGGCGCGCTGCCATGGCTGGGTTCGTACAGCCCTTTGTTGTTGGCATCCAACGATGCCGAAGGCAGCATGCCGATCGAGCCGGTCAGCATCGCCGCCGCGTCGGACAGGATGTCGCCGAACATGTTGCCGGTGACCACGACGTCGAACTTCTTCGGCGCCTTGACCAGTTGCATCGCCGCGTTGTCGACGTACATGTGGTCCAGTTCCACGTCCGGGTACTGCGCGTGCACCTCGCTGACCACGTCCTTCCAGAACTGGAAGGTTTCCAGCACGTTGGCCTTGTCGACGCTGGTCACGCGCTTGGCGCGCTTGCGCGCTGCCTGGAAGGCGACATGCGCGATGCGCTCGATCTCCGGTCGGCTATAGCGCATGGTGTCGAAGGCTTCTTCGGCGCCGGGGAAATGCCCGTCCACCGCAACGCGGCGGCCGCGCGGCTGGCCGAAATAGATGTCGCCAGTGAGCTCGCGAATGATCAGGATGTCCAGCCCGGCCACCAGTTCGGGCTTCAGGCTCGACGCCGCCGTCAGCTGCGGGTAGCAGATGGCGGGGCGGAAGTTGGCGAACAGCCCCAGGTGCTTGCGCAGGCCCAGGATCGCCTGCTCAGGGCGCAGCGCGCGGTCGAGCTTGTCGTATTTCCAGTCGCCGACCGCGCCGAAGAGGATGGCGTCGGCCGCCTTGGCCAGGTTCAGCGTGCTGTCGGGCAGCGGATGGCCGTGGGCTTCGTAGGCGGCGCCACCAACCGGTGCGGTTTCGGCCTCGAACCTCAGCTCCAGTGCATACAGCACTTTCATGGCCTCGGCCATGATCTCAGGGCCGATGCCGTCGCCGGGCAGGATGGCGATCTTCATTCGGGCGTGCCTTTCAGGCGATGTTGCGGTGTGAGAGCCAGGGCTGGCGTGCCAAGCGCCCGGCTTCGAAGACACGGATCTTGTCGGCATGGCGCAGCGTCAGGCCGATGTCGTCGAAACCGTTGACCAGGCAGTACTTGCGGAAGGGCTCGACCTCGAAAGGCAATTCACTGCCGTCGGCGCGCAGCACCATCTGGCGCGGCAAGTCGACCGTGAGCTCGAAGCCCGCAAAGGCCTTGACCTCGTCGAACAGCTTGCCCACCTGCGCTTCACCAAGGATGATCGGCAGGATGCCATTCTTGAAGCAGTTGTTGAAGAAGATGTCGGCGTAGCTCGGCGCGATCAGCACCCGAAAACCATACTGCTGCAGTGCCCACGGCGCATGCTCGCGGCTCGAGCCGCAGCCGAAATTGCGGCGCGCCAGCAGCACCGACGCGCCGGCATAACGCGGCTGATTCAGGATGAAATCGGGATTCGGCTTGCGCGACGCGGGATCCTGCCCGGGCTCGCCCGGGTCGAGGTAGCGCCATGCGTCGAACAGGTTCGGACCGAAGCCCGAGCGCTGGATCGACTTGAGGAACTGCTTCGGGATGATCGCGTCGGTGTCGACGTTTTCGCGGTCCATCGGGGCGACCAGGCCCTTGTGCACGGTGAAGGCTTGCATGCTGCTATTTCTTCTTGGCCGCGTTCTCGATCGAATCGCCGGCATTGGAGATGTCCTTGCCCATGCCGGCAATGGTGTTGCAGCCGGCCAGCAAGGCAGCGATGGCCAACAGCGAGAGTAGTTTTTTCATGATCAGCTTCCTTGTGTTCAGGCAATGCGGCGCACATCGACAAAATGCCCGCTCAACGCCGCCGCAGCCGCCATCGCCGGGCTGACCAGGTGGGTGCGGCCACCAGCCCCCTGGCGGCCTTCGAAGTTGCGGTTGCTGGTCGAGGCACAGCGCTCGCCGGGCTCGAGCCGGTCGGCGTTCATCGCCAGGCACATGCTGCAGCCGGGCTCGCGCCATTCGAAACCCGCCGCGCGGAACACTTTGTCCAGGCCTTCGCTTTCGGCCTGCACCTTCACCAGGCCAGAGCCGGGCACCACCATCGCCACCTTGACGTTGGCCGCCACCTTGCCACCGACGCGTCGCACCACCGCCGCAGCTTCGCGCAGGTCCTCGATACGGCTGTTGGTGCAAGAGCCTATGAACACCTTGTCGATGTGGATGTCGCCCAACGGCTTGTTCGGCTCCAAGCCCATGTATTGAAGCGCACGCTCGATCGCACCGCGTTTGGCCGCGTCCTTCTCCTTCTCGGGGTCGGGCACGCGGTCCTCGATCGACAGCACCATCTCCGGGCTCGTGCCCCAGGTGACCTGCGGGCGGAGCATCGCGGCGTCGATCTCGACCACCCGATCGAAGTGTGCGCCCGTGTCCGAATGCAGTGTGCGCCAGTACGCCACGGCCTGTTCCCATTCCACGCCGGTCGGCGCGAAGGGCCTTCCCTTGACATAGGCGAGGGTCTTGTCGTCCACCGCCACCAGTCCGGCGCGCGCGCCGGCCTCGATGGCCATGTTGCACACCGTCATGCGCCCTTCCATGCTCAGCGCACGGATCGCGCTACCGCCGAACTCGATGGTGCAACCCGTGCCACCGGCGGTGCCGATGCGGCCGATGATGGCCAGCACGATGTCCTTGGCCGTCACGCCGCGCTGCAGCGTGCCTTCGACCTTGACCAGCAGGTTCTTCGCCTTCTTCGCCAGCAGCGTCTGCGTGGCCAGCACATGTTCGACTTCGCTGGTGCCGATGCCATGTGCCAGCGCGCCGAAGGCGCCGTGGGTGGAGGTATGTGAATCACCGCAGACGACGGTCATGCCCGGCAGCGTCGCGCCCTGCTCCGGCCCGATGACATGCACGATGCCCTGGCGCTTGTCCAGGAAGGGGAAGTACGCCGCCGCACCGAAGGCCTTGATGTTGGCGTCGAGCGTGGTCACCTGCAGCTTGCTGATCGGGTCCTTGATGCCGTCATAACCGTCTTGCCAGCCGGTGGTGGGCGTGTTGTGGTCGGCGGTGGCGACGATCGAGCTGGTGCGCCAGACCTTGCGACCGGCCAGGCGCAGCCCTTCGAAGGCCTGCGGGCTGGTGACCTCGTGCACCAGATGGCGGTCGATGTACAGCACCGAGGTGCCGTCGTCCTCGGTGTGGACGACGTGTTCGTCCCAGAGCTTGTCGTACAGGGTGCGTGCGCTCATCGAAGGCGGGGTCCGGACGGGGAAACCCGCATTTTCCCGCTTTTTCGGGGCGCCCCGGCGGACGGGGCCAATGCCGAGCTATCGGCCGAGCGCTTGCACCACCTCCGGCGGCGCCTGCACCAGCTCGATCAGCACGCCTTCGCCGCCAATCGGAAACTCGTCGTTGGCCTTCGGGTGCACGAAACAGATGTCGTGTCCGGCCGCTCCCTTGCGGATGCCGCCGGGGGCGAAGCGCACGCCGTTGGCGCTCATCCATTCCACCGCCTTCGGCAGGTCGTCGATCCACAGGCCGATGTGATTCAGCGGCGTGGCATGCACGGCCGGCTTCTTCTCCGGGTCCACCGGTTGCATCAGGTCGACCTCGACGGCGTGCACGCCCGATCCCATGGCGCAGATGTCCTCGTCGACGTTTTCGCGCTCGGACCTGAAGCTGCTCTTCACCGTCAGATCGAAGATGTCGACCCACAGCTTCTTCAGCCGCTGCTTGTCGGGCCCGCCGATGGCGACCTGCTGCAGGCCCAGGACGCGAAAGGGCTTGTTGCTCATGTCTTCCTCCACACTTCAGTTGAAAGCACTCAGTTGAAACGCAATATCGGCTGGTCCACAGCCAGGCTGGCGCCCTTTCCGGTCAGCACCTCGGCCACCGTGCCGTCATCGTGCGCAACGAGGATGTTCTCCATCTTCATCGCCTCGATCACCGCCAGTTTCTGCCCGGCCTGCACGGTCTGCCCGGCATCGACCAGCAGGTCGGCCAACAGGCCCGGCATCGGCGAGAGCAGGAACTTGCTCAGGTCCGGCGGTGCCTTGAAGGGCATCTTGCGCAGCAACTCGGCAGCGCGCGCGCTCATCACTTCCGCTTCGATGCGCCGCCCGTTGTGCTCGACCCGCAACCAAAGCCCGTGGCGCTCGACCTGCGCGGTGAAGGCGCGGCCGTTGCAGGTGCCGGTGGCGCGGATGCCGCCGAAACGCCAATCGCTGTCGATGGCGTAGCGGCGCCCGGCCACCTTGACCATCATGCTGTGTTCGCGCGTGATGTTCACCGGCACATGCTGCTGCTCGCCCTTCTGGCCCTTCACTACAACTACGAAGTCATCGCCGATCTCCGCCTGGTGGCCGGCCAGTTGGCCACTGATGCCTGCGGCACGCTCGCGATAGCGCCGGTACGCCGCCGCCGCCAGCACGACCAGGAAGTTCGGGTCATCGTGTGGCACATCCTCGGCGCGAAAGCCTTGCGCGTAGTGCTCGGCGATGAAGCCGGTGTTGAAGTCGCCCGACACGAACTGCGGGTGCACCAGCAGCGCCGCCTGGAAGGGAATGTTACTGGCCACGCCGCGGATGACGAAGGCGTTCAGCGCCTCGCGCATCCTGGCGATCGCATCGCCGCGGTCATGGCCGTGCACGATCAGCTTGGCGATCATCGAGTCGTAGTACATCGGGATCTCACCGCCTTCATAGACACCGGTGTCTACGCGCACGCCGCCGCCTTCGGGCACCGGCATCGCCGCTTCCATCGTCGTCGGCGGCGGCAGGTAGCGCACCAGCCGGCCGGTCGACGGCAGGAAACCGCGGAACGGGTCTTCGGCATTGATGCGGCATTCGATGGCCCAACCGTGGCGCTTCACCTGTGCCTGCGTGAGGGACAGCTTTTCGCCGGCAGCGACCCGGATCATCTGCTCGACCAGATCGATGCCGGTGATGCTCTCGGTGACCGGGTGCTCGACCTGCAGCCGCGTGTTCATCTCCAGGAAATAAAAGCTCTGGTCCTTGCCGACAACGAATTCCACCGTGCCGGCGCTCTGGTAGTTCACCGCCTTGGCCAGTGCCACCGCCTGCTCGCCCATGGCCTTGCGCGTGGCCTCGCTGATGAAGGGGCTGGGCGCTTCCTCGATGACCTTCTGGTGGCGCCGCTGGATCGAGCATTCGCGCTCGTTCAAGTACAGCGTGTTGCCGAAGGAATCGGCCAGCACCTGGATCTCGATGTGGCGCGGGCTTTCGACGAACTTCTCGATGAACACGCGGTCATCGCCGAAACTGGCCTTGGCCTCGTTGCGACAGGCCGAGAAGCCGTCGAATGCCTCGTTGTCGTTGTAGGCCACGCGCAGGCCTTTGCCACCGCCGCCGGCGCTGGCCTTGATCATCACCGGATAGCCGATGTCCTTGGCGATTTCCACCGCCCGCTCGGGCGTCTCGATGGCCTCGTTCCAGCCCGGGATGGTGTTGACCTTGGCGCCAAGCGCGAGCTTCTTCGACGCGATCTTGTCGCCCATCGCGGCGATCGACGCGTGTTTGGGGCCGATGAAGGCAATGCCCTCTTCCTCGACGCGTCGCGCGAAGACCTCGTTCTCGGACAGGAAGCCGTAGCCCGGGTGTACGGCTTGCGCGCCAGTGCTCTTGCACGCGTCAATGATCTTGTCCATCACCAAGTAGCTCTCGCGGCTGGGCGCGGCGCCGATCAGCACCGACTCTTCCGCCAGCTCGACATGGCGGGCGTCGCGGTCCGCCTCGGAATACACCGCCACCGTCGCGATGCCCATCTTCTTCGCGGTCTTGATGATGCGGCAGGCGATCTCCCCGCGGTTGGCAATCAGAATCTTCGTGAACATGGTGGCCGCCTTCAAAGAGGAATGTTCCCGTGCTTGCGCCACGGGTTCTCGAGCTTCTTGTCCTTCAGCATCGCCAGCGAGCGGCAGATGCGCTTGCGCGTCTCGTGCGGCTGGATCACATCGTCGATGAAGCCGCGGCTGCCGGCGACGAAGGGGTTGGCGAAACGCGCCTTGTACTCCGCCTCGCGCGCCGCCAGCTTGACCGCGTCGGCCTTGTCCTCGCGAAAGATGATCTCCACCGCGCCCTTCGCGCCCATCACCGCGATCTCGGCATTCGGCCAGGCGAAGTTGACGTCGCCCCGCAGGTGCTTGGAGCTCATCACGTCGTAGGCACCACCGTAGGCCTTGCGCGTGATCACCGTCACTTTGGGCACGGTGCATTCGGCATAGGCGTACAGCAGCTTGGCGCCGTGCTTGATGATGCCGCCGTACTCCTGGCTCGTGCCGGGCATGAAGCCGGGCACGTCGACGAAGGTGATCACCGGGATGTTGAAGGCATCGCAGAAGCGCACAAAACGCGCCGCCTTGATGCTGCTCCTGATGTCCAGGCAGCCGGCCAGCACCTGCGGGTTGTTGGCGACGATGCCCACGCTGTGCCCGTCCATGCGCGCGAAGCCGATGACGATGTTCTTGGCATGCTCGCGCTGCAGTTCGAAGAAGTCGCCGTCGTCGACCACCTTGTAGATCAACTCCTTGATCTCGTAGGGCTTGTTCGGGTTGTCGGGCACCAGTGTGTCCAGCGACATGTCCAGCCGCTCGGCCGGGTCACCACTGTGGCGCACCGGCGGCTTCTCGCGGTTGTTCAGCGGCAGGTAGTTGAAGAAGCGCCGCAGCATGGCGATCGCCTCGACATCGTTCTCGAAAGCCAGGTCGGCCACGCCGCTGCGCGTGGTGTGCGAAATGGCGCCGCCCAGTTCCTCGGCCGTGACCTCTTCGTGCGTGACGGTCTTCACCACCTCGGGTCCGGTGACGAACATGTAGGAACTGTCCTTGACCATGAAGATGAAGTCGGTCATGGCCGGCGAGTACACCGCGCCGCCTGCGCAGGGGCCCATGATCATGCTGATCTGCGGCACCACGCCGCTGGCCATGACGTTGCGCTGGAACACGTCGGCATAACCGCCGAGCGAGGCCACGCCTTCCTGGATGCGCGCTCCGCCCGAGTCGTTCAGGCCGATGACCGGCGCGCCGACCCTGATCGCCTGGTCCATCACCTTGCAGATCTTTTCGGCATGCGCTTCGCTGAGCGCGCCGCCGAAGACGGTGAAGTCCTGGCTGAACACGAACACCAGCCGGCCGTTGATCATGCCGTAGCCGACGACCACGCCGTCGCCGGGGATCTTGTTGTCGGCCATGCCGAAATCGCTGCAGCGGTGCTCGACGAACATGTCCCATTCCTCGAAGCTGCCTGGGTCGAGCAGCAGTTCGATGCGCTCGCGCGCGCTGAGCTTGCCCTTGGCATGCTGCGCATCGATGCGCTTCTGGCCACCGCCCATGCGCGCGGCCTGACGCTTGCGTTCGAGTTGTTCAATGATGTCGTGCATGAAGTGCCTCTGAAGTCAGGGTGGAGTCGCCGTTGATCGTGCCCGCGCTCAGCGCCAGCCGCAGTACGGATTGCAGGATCGAGACATGCCGCTGCCAGCCACGGCCGCCGCGATGCGCGGGCAGCCGCAGCGCCCAGGCCAGCCGCCGCGCGGTGTCGGCGACGAGTTTTCGCACCGGCTCACGCTCCTGGGACAGTTCCTTGCGCAGCAACTGGGCCGGGGACTGGCCGGCGTTGAATTCGCGCCCGCCCAGCGCCCGCGCGCTGGAATGCAGGTAGGCCAGCCAGTCGCGCGCCTGCGCCTGGTGCAGTGTCATCACCTGCAGCGGGTCGTCCTCGAAATCGATCATTGCCAATGCGTCGCCACTGGCGATGAAATTGCGCGCGAAGGCCTGGCTGAGGTATTGATCGCGGGCGTGCAGATCGACCAGCACGCGCAGCCCCACTTGCCACCAGCGCAGCGCCTCGTCGTCGGCGCGCTGCAGCAGCGTGTCCAGCCGGGTCTCGCCCAGCCAGCGCTGCACGAAGAAGTCGGCTTCGACATGCAGCACCTCGGGCACCCGCACGCCAGCCGCACGGAGCTCTTCCAGCCGACGCACCTCGATCTGCTGCGCCAGAGCGCCCCCTTGTGCCGGGGCGGCGCGCAGCAAAGGCAGGCCCGCGGCGCGCGCGAAGCCGTTCAGGACCTGGTAACGCCAGGCCGCCCGGGTGGGGCGCTGGCCCTTCACCAGCACGCTGCCCACACTGGTGTCGTGGAAGACCTCCACACGGTGTTCGCGCCAGCCGCGGCTGACACGCAGGCGCTGCAGATCGCCAGGTGTCACGACACCGCTCCACTGTATGCCGGCGCCGCGTGCAAACCCATTTCAGCCAACAGCCGGCGCGCCGCCACCGATGCCAGCAGTTGCCCGCTGTCGACCTGCTGCAGCACCGCCGGCAACGAGGCACGCACGCCGGGGTGCTGGCGGAACGCCAAACGCAGACCGGCGTCGATGCGCTCCCACATCCAGGTCTTGTTCTGCTGCAGGCGTCGCGCGGCGAGCTGGCCGTTGGCCGATTGCAGCTCGCGAAAACTGCACACGCGAGTCCAGAAGTCGTCCAGCCCCTGCGCTTTGAGCGCGCTGAGCTGCATCACCTGCGGTTGCCAGAGCGCCGTATCGGCAGTACCGCGCTGCGGGTGCCCATGCTGGCCGAACAGGCGCAGCGCCGAGGTGATCTGCGCACGCGCGCGGGTGGCTGCGTCGGCATCCAGGTCGGCCTTGTTGATCAGCACCAGGTCGGCGAGCTCCATCACGCCCTTCTTGATGGCCTGCAGGTCATCGCCCGCATTGGGCAGTTGCATCAGCACGAACATGTCGGTCATGCCGGCCACGGCCACCTCGCTTTGGCCGACGCCGACGGTCTCGACGATGACCACATCATGCCCCGCTGCCTCGACCACCAGCATCGACTCGCGTGTCTTCTCGGCCACGCCGCCAAGCGTGCCCGAGGCCGGGCTGGGGCGGATGAAGGCCATCGGCTGCACCGACAGCTGCTCCATTCGCGTCTTGTCGCCGAGGATCGAACCGCCCGACACGCTGCTCGACGGGTCCACCGCCAGCACGGCGACACGGTGCCCGTGCTCGATCAGCCGCAGGCCGAGCGCCTCGATGAAGGTGCTCTTGCCCACGCCAGGCACGCCGCTGATGCCGAGCCGCAAGGACTTGCCGCTGTGCGGCAGCAAGGTGTCGAGCAATGCATCGGCACGCACACGATGGTCGGCGCGCGTCGATTCCAGCAGCGTGATGGCCTTGGCCATGGCACGGCGCTGGCGCAC
>JAHECC010000213.1 GCA_024641965.1 Rubrivivax sp. | reverse complement strand
GGCGTCCGACTTGGTACTGCCCTGGGTGGCGGGCTTTGCCGCGGCGATGGACCGCTATCCGGGCCTGATGCGGGTCGACGATGCGCAACTGCTCGAGCCGCTGGCCCTGCTGTACATGCATTTCGACCCCGACGACCTGGAGGATGCGCAGGCGCTGCAACAGCTGATCGAGACGCTCGAGCCGCCGCAGGACCTGGGCGAAGCGGTGCAGGACATCGTGCGCAGCCTGATGCTGATGGCCGACGTCGTGCGACCGTTGCCCGATGTGGCGCGGCCCGGTCAGGCACGGCGGGCGCAGCGCCCAAGACGCCGGCGTTGAGCCAGGACGCCGACCGCGTGCCACGCCGCGCTCAACGCCGCGCTTCGCCCAAACCGCCGGCGGACTGTCGAGGCGCGCCATCGGCTGGGGCTGCGCCTGGCTGAACAGGTCGAGCCGCTTGCATCGGCGGGATTGGCGGCGTGTCCGGCAGCACCGCAAGCTTGGC
This sequence comes from Rubrivivax sp., assembly GCA_024641965.1. GTDB lineage: Bacteria > Pseudomonadota > Gammaproteobacteria > Burkholderiales > Burkholderiaceae_C > Rubrivivax. The sequence goes on along the minus strand of JAHECC010000213.1, from coordinate 5,905 downwards.
TTCGAGCGGACTGTCGAGCGCAGCCAGCAGCACGGCGCTGGCGATGGCGCCGCCAATCGTGCCCCAGGCCAGCATCTGCATCGCGACATAGCGCATTCCACCGGCCTCCTTGCATTGGTCGGAATCGTAGAGCCGCGGCGCCGCCTTTGCCATCCGTCAAAAGTGGGATGGACGCGGCTGAGAAGGCGTGCGCCTGGCCCGCAGAGGCGAACAGACGGCCGGCTCGATGGCTTATTCGTCGACCGACCATCCTCGTCGGCCATCACACTGCGCCGACACTTCCTTGCACAAGAGACGGGCATGGCCAACTTACTGGGTCTCGAGCGTGTCCTTCACTGGTGGCGGCGAGGCCCCGATCTGCGTGGCGTCGACCCCGCCGACATGGGCACGGCTTTCGGTATGGAGTTGTCCTTCTTGCCTGCCGAAGAAGACCTCGTCGCTGAGGACACGCCGGCTCAGACCTGGATCAGCTTGCCGCTGTCGTAGCCCTGATCCTCGCCCTTCTGCGCCAGGCCTCGGGCCTGGCACACCACGCGCATCGGCCCTCGCCCGGGCCGGGGCACCAGGTAGTCGTGACGGCAATGCAGATGCCCATGCAGCCACAGGTCGGCCTGCGCCAGCAGGTCGTCATCGGCATTGCAGAAACTGGCAGTGCCAGGTTGGGCGCCATAGCGTGGATCGGCACTCAGCAGGCTGGGCGCAAAGTGAGTGACCACTACGGTCTTGTCCCATTGGTCATTTGAGGGTTGGCGCAGTTCGTCCTCGAGCCAGGCGCGGCAGGCCAGAGACTCGGCGCGCACTCCGGCTGCATCGAATTCCGCACCGTGCCGCGTGGCCTGCATCAGCCGCATGAAGTAAGCCGCGGCACGCATGGCGGCATCGTGCCGAGCGGCACCGAACAGGTCGAAATCGCTCCAGCGAATGCTGCCGACGAAGCGCACGCGCTGGCCGGCGCGGTCGGCCAGGACGATGGATTCGCGCTCCAGCAGGGTCCAACCGAGGCGGCGGGTTTCGGCGCGCAACGCGGGCCATGCATCGGTAAGCTCACGACCGTCGAACTCGTGATTGCCGGCCACGAAGAGCACCGGCACCGGCCACGCGGCAAAGCGATCGAAGCCGCGCCATGTGGCATCGATGTCGCCGGCCAGCACCAGCAGATCGGCCCCGGCGATGGGTTCGGGCCTGAAGTCCTCGGTCTCGAGATGCAGGTCGGACAGCAGCTGCAGCTTCACGATGCACTGCAGTCAGCGGGCTGCACCTGCACCCGCGCAGTCTCGGTCAGGCCGCGAGCTTCTGTGCAATGCGCACCCTGGTGTCATTCAACTCCTTGGGCAGGTGGTATGCCAGCTGCGTGAAGAGCTCCCCGTGTAATTCGAGCTCCTGCGTCCAGGCGCCATGGTCCATGCCCATCACCGAGGCAAACTGGTCGCGCGAGAACGTCAGCCCCTGCCATTCGATGTCCTCATAGCGCGGGCTGACGCCGAAGGCGTTGTCCCGGCCATCGGCCGTGCCTTCAATGCGCCCCAGCATCCACATCAAAACGCGCATGTTCTCGCCATATCCCGGCCAGACAAACTTGCCGTCGGCGCCCTTGCGGAACCAGTTGACGCAGAAGATCTTTGGCAGCTTGGCGCCGCCGGCCTCCAGCCTGGCGCCCATGTTCAGCCAGTGCTGGAAATGGTCGGCCATGTTGTAGCCCATGAAGGGCAGCATGGCGAAGGGGTCGCGCCGCACGATGCCCTGCTTGCCGGCCGCAGCCGCTGTGGTTTCGCTGCCCATCGTGGCGGCCATGTACACGCCTTCGACCCAGTTGCGCGCCTCGGTCACCAGCGGCACGGTGGTGGAGCGCCGGCCGCCGAACATGAAGGCGTCGATGGCCACCCCCTTCGGGTTGTCCCAGTCGGGGTCGAGCGCAGGGTTGTTGGTCGAAGCCACGGTGAAGCGGGAGTTCGGGTGCGCCGCAGGGCGAGGCTTGCCGTCGGCGCCGCGCGCGCCGTCGGGCGTCCAGTCCTTGCCCTGCCAGTCGATCAGGTGCGCTGGCGGCTCGTCGCTCATGCCTTCCCACCACACGTCGCCGTCGTCGGTGAGCGCGACGTTGGTGAAGATGACGTCGCGCTTGAGCGAATCCATGCAGTTCGGGTTGGTCTTGTAGTTGGTGCCCGGCGCGACGCCGAAATAGCCGAACTCGGGGTTGATGGCATGCAGCTTGCCATCGGCATCGGGCTTGATCCAGGCGATGTCGTCGCCGATGGTCGTGACCTTCCAGCCGTCGAAGGCCTTGGGGGGTACCAGCATCGCGAAGTTGGTCTTGCCGCAGGCGCTGGGGAAGGCCGCGGCGACGTGGTACTTGCGGCCCTTGGGCGAGGTCACTCCCAGGATCAGCATGTGCTCGGCCAGCCAACCCTGGTCGCGGCCCATGGTCGAGGCGATGCGCAGCGCGAAGCACTTCTTGCCGAGCAGTGCGTTGCCGCCATAGCCCGAGCCATAGCTCCAGATCTCTTGTGTTTCGGGGTAGTGCACGATGTACTTGGTCGGATTGCACGGCCAAGCCACGTCGGCCTGCCCCGGTTGCAGCGGCGCGCCGACGCTGTGCACACAGGGCACGAAGTGGCCGTCGGTGCCAAGCAGTTCGAGCACCGGCTGACCCATGCGCGTCATCAGCTTCATGTTCACCGCGACGTAGGGGCTGTCGGAAAGCTCCACGCCGATGTGGGAGATGGGTGAGCCGAGCGGCCCCATCGAGAAGGGCACTACATAGAGCGTGCGCCCGCGCATTGCGCCGCGGAACAGCCCCGGCGTGCCGTCGGCCTGGCCGGTCTGCAGCAGCGCACGCATCTCCGCCGGTGCCATCCAGTTGTTGGTCGGGCCGGCGTCTTCCTCGCGCTGGCTGCAGATGAAGGTGCGATCCTCGACGCGCGCTACATCGCTCGGGTCGCTCAACGCCAGGTAGCTGTTCGGCCGCTTGGTCTCGCTCAAGCGCTTGAACGTCCCGGCTGTGACCAGTTCCGCGCACAGGCGGTCGTATTCCTGCTGCGAACCGTCGCACCAATACACGTCAGCGGCCTCGGTCAGCGCCGCGATGTCCGCGACCCAGGCGATCAGGCGGGGGTGCTTGACATGCGCCGGAACGTTCAGTTTTAGGCCTTCCTTCGTGGCTTGGTTCATCTCAACTCCAATCATGAATACAGTTCGCCGGTGCATTGGCTCGGTTTGCGCCCCACCTTAGCCGAATTGCGTCTCGGAAACGATGGCCGCGCGCAGGGGGGAATCGATTGTCGCTACATCGAGATCTAAGGGTAACCACTCAAGCGAATGGCGACTGCGCGAAATCAAGCCCTCCGCGAAAAGGACTTTTGACCAGATTGGATGCAACCCGAAGCCTTTACCATCGATGCTGCGGCGCAGTAACGGATGCCTGCGGAACAGCTTCGCATGCGTTTATCGGCATGCGGCGATGATCGAGGTCTGCAGCGTCAACGTGGCACGCGCGAGCCTGCGCAACATCGGTGCGCGCCAGGTGCTCACGGCCATCGGCAAGAAGCCGGTGAGCGGTCCGGTCGAGGTGCGCGCGCTGGGGCTGGTAGGGGACGAGCAGGCCGATCCGTCGGTGCACGGCGGCCTGAGCAAAGCGGTCTATGCCTACCCGCAGGAACACTATGCATTCTGGCGTGTCGTGCGCGCTCAGGCGCGTGTGGCCGAGTGGGATGCGGCGCTGGCGCCCGGGGCGGTCGGTGAAAACCTGAGCCTGCGGGGCCTGCTCGAGCGCGACATGTGGATCGGCGACTACCTGCGGCTGCCGCATTGCGTGCTGGCGATCAGCGAGCCCCGCCAGCCCTGTTTCAAGTTCAATGCCGCCATGGGCTTCAACCAGGCGGTCAAGCTGATGCAGCAATCGGCCTACTGCGGCGCATACCTGACGGTGATCGAGACAGGCACGGTCGAAGCCGGCCAGATGGCCCAACTGGTGCCCGGCCCGCGTGAAGTGAACCTGCTGGACCTGTTCCGCGCGCGACGTCCACCGCGCTGATGTGCGGTGGGCGGAGCCAGAGCGCTCAAGCCGGCGCTTGTTCGGCATGGTAGGCAGGATAGTCGGTATAGCCCGCCGCCCCGCCGCCATATAGGGTCTTCGGGTTCAACGGGGCCAGTGCCAGATCCTCGCGCAGGCGCCGTACCAGGTCGGGATTGCTGATGAAGGCCTTGCCAAAGGCCACCAGGTCGGCGGTGCCGGAGGCTATGGCCTGCAAGCCCATGTCGCGCGTGTAGCCGTTGTTGACCATCCAGGCCCCGTCGAAACGTGCGCGCAGCGCCGCATAGTCGAAGGGCGCGATGTCACGCGGCCCGCCGGTCTGCCCTTCGATGATGTGCAGGAACGCCAGCTTCAGTGGCGCCAGTCGTTCGACCGCATGGCTGAACAGCGCCTGCGCATCGCTGTCCTGGCCGGCGTCGTTGACCGGTGTCACCGGCGACAGGCGCAGCCCGGTGCGCGCGCCACCGATTTCGGCACAGATGGCGCCCATCACTTCCAGCAGCAGGCGCACGCGGTTCTCGATCGGCCCACCGTAGTCATCGCGGCGGTCGTTGATGGAATCGCGCAGGAACTGGTCGATCAGGTAACCATTGGCGCCATGCACCTCGACACCGTCGAAGCCCGCCTCCAGCGCTCGGCCGGCCGCCATGCGATAGGCCTCGACGATGGCCGGGATTTCGTCCGCGCGCAGCGCACGCGGTGTCGAGCAGTTTTCGAAGCCATTCGCCGTGAAGGTCTTGGCATTGGCCACCCGACCGGTGGACGACACCGGCGCAGCCCCCTTTGGCAACAGCGAGACATGAGAGATGCGGCCTACGTGCCATAGCTGCACGATGATCTTGCCGCCACGCGCGTGCACGGCGTCGGTGATGCGGCGCCAGCCCTGCACCTGATCGGCGTTGTGCAGACCCGGCGTGTCCAGGTAGCCCTGGCCCTGGACGCAGACCTGGGTGGCCTCGCTGATGATCAGGCCGGCGTCGGCCCGTTGTGCGTAGTACTCGGCCATCAGCGCCGTCGGCACCTGGCCGGTGCCCGCACGATTGCGCGTGAGCGGCGCCATGACGACGCGGTTGGCAAGTTGCAGGTCGCCGACGCGAATGGGGTCGAAAAGAGTGGGCATGGTCGTCGTGGATGCGAAAAGGGCGGCAGCTTAGCGCAGCGGGCGCCGTGGCGCCTGTCGCGGTCGTGGCACAGTGCGCCAGCGCTGCCTGTTGCCGTCTGCCCCATGCTTGCCTACCGCCACGCCTTTCATGCCGGGAACCATGCCGACGTGCTCAAGCACATCGTGCTGCTTCGGCTGCTGCGCCACATGAATCTGAAGGTCAAGGCCTATCGCGTGGTGGACACGCACGCTGGCGCCGGGTTGTATGCGCTGGACTCGGCCGAGGCACTGAAGAAGGGCGAATATCTTCAAGGCGTGGCGCGGCTGTGGGAGCGCACCGACCTGCCCGAGGCCGTGGCCGACTATCTGCAATGTGTGCGCGCATGCAACACCGATGCTGCGCTGCGCCGCTATCCGGGCTCGCCCTGGCTGGCGCAGCGGCTGCTGCGCTCGCAAGATCAACTGCGTCTGTTCGAACTGCACCCCGCCGATCACAGGCTGCTGTCAGAGGTCTTCGCGAGCGCCAGAGGTGTCGAACTGCAGCAGCGCGACGGCTTCGCCGCGCTGAAGAGCCAATTGCCGCCACCATCGCGACGCGGGCTGGTGCTGATCGATCCGAGCTATGAGGGCCTGGGCGACTACACGCGTGTGCTGGAGGCCATGCGCGACGCGCTGAAGCGCTTTGCCGATGGCATGTACATGATCTGGTACCCGCTGGTCGGCAAGCCCGGTGCCGACGCGTTGGTGCAGGGGCTGAAGACGCTCGCGCCGAGCGG
>JAHECC010000212.1 GCA_024641965.1 Rubrivivax sp. | reverse complement strand
GTCGCGCGTGGCGCCACGCTGCAGGCCTTGCAAGCCCATGGCTGGCGGCTGCGGCAGGGCGGGCAGACGCTGCAGGCGCCGGCCAATGCCAGCGCCAATGCTGCCGACCTCGGTGTGATGGATCTGGTGGTGGTGGCCGTCAAGGGCCCGGCGCTGACCGAGGTGGCGCGCCGCATGACGCCGCTGCTCGGCGACCACACGATCGTGCTGCCGGCGATGAACGGCGTGCCCTGGTGGTTCGCCTCATCCACACCGGCGCTTGGCGGCGAGACACTGCAAAGCGTGGACCCCGGCGGCGAGATCGCCGCGTATCTGCCGCTGCCCCAGGTGCTCGGCTGCGTGGTGCATGCCAGCACCTTCGCGCCCGAGCCTGGCCTGGTGGAGCACCGCATGGGGCAGGGGCTGATCATCGGCGAGCCGATGGGCGGCAGGTCGGAACGCGCCGCGAAGCTCGGTGCGCTGCTGCAGCGTGCCGGTTTCGACATCACCGTGTCGGCCAACGTGCGCCAGGACATCTGGTACAAGCTGTGGGGCAACATGACGATGAACCCGGTCACGGCAATCACCGGTGCGGCCAGCGATCAGGTGCTCGACGACCCGCTGGTGCGCGAGTTCTGCTCTGCCGCGATGCGCGAGGCCGCCGAGATCGGCGCGCGCATCGGCTGCGCCATCGCGCAGAGCCCCGAAGACCGGCATGCGGTGACACGCAAGCTCGGCAGCTTCCGCACCTCGATGCAGAACGACGTCGATGCCGGCCGCACCATCGAGCTCGACGCGCTGGTCACCGTGGTGCGCGAGATCGCCATGCGCCTGGGTATAGGCACGCCGAACATCGACGCGTTGCTCGGATTGACGCGCCTGTTCGCGCGCGTGCACGGGCTGTACCCGCCGGCCGCAAGCCATGGAGAAGCCTCATGAACGATTCGTTGGACGCGCTGAAATCCTGGATCGGGCGTAGCGATACGCAGCACGACACGCTTCAGCCGACGCCGCCGGCGGCGCTGAACGCCACGCTCGACCACGCCGCGCTCGAATGGCCCGCGGGCACGGCGCTGCCGCCGCTATGGCACTGGCTGTACTTCCTGCCGGTGCACCGGCAGTCGGAGATCGGCACCGATGGCCACCCGAAGCGCGGCGGTTTCCTGCCACCGGTGCCGCTGCCGCGGCGCATGTGGGCCGGCAGCCAGTTCGAGTTCCATGCGCCGCTGTGCGTGGGCGATGCGGTGACGCGCACCTCCACCATCCATGGCGTCGAAACCAAGCAGGGGCGCAGCGGCGCGCTGGTCTTCGTCAAGGTGCGTCACGAACTGCGCCGCAGTGGTGAATCGGCCGCGGCACTGACCGAGTTCCACGACATCGTCTATCGCGAGGCGCAACGTGAAGGCGACAAGCCGTCGGCGCCGACCGCGGCAGCGCAGGATGGCGCGTGGCGGCGTGAACTGCTGCCCGACGCGGTGCTGCTGTTTCGCTACTCGGCGTTGACCTTCAACGGCCACCGCATCCACTACGACCGCCGCTATGTCACCGAGGTCGAGGGCTATCCGGGCCTGGTGGTACATGGCCCGCTGATCGCGACGCTGCTGCTCGACCTGCTGCGCCGCGAGCGTCCAGAGGCCGTGGTCGAGGGTTTCCAGTTCAAGGCGCTGCGACCGAGCTTCGACGGCAACCGCCTGGTCGTGCAGGGCCAGCCGTCGGCGGATGGCCGCAGCGTGCGCCTGTGGGCCTGCGACCACGAGGGCTGGCTGACGATGGACGCCACCGCGGTCTTGCGCTGATGCAGCCATTGAAGGGCATCACCGTGGTCGCGCTGGAGCAGGCGGTGGCCGCGCCCTTCGCCACGCGCCAGTTGGCTGACCTGGGCGCGCGTGTGATCAAGGTCGAGCGCCCCGGCAGTGGCGACTTTGCACGCCATTACGACCAGCGCGTGCGTGGCCTGTCCTCGCATTTCGTCTGGATCAACCGCTCAAAGGAAAGCCTGACGCTGGATCTGAAGCAGCCCGCTGCCGCGGCGGTGCTGATGCGCCTTATCCATCACAAGGCCGACGTGCTGGTGCAGAACCTGGCGCCCGGCGCTGCCGCACGGCTGGGCTTGTCTTACGAGGCGCTCGCCGCCGCCAAACCGGGCCTGATCGTCTGCGACATCTCCGGCTATGGCGACGACCCGGCGCGACCCGGACCCTATCGCGACAAGAAGGCCTACGACCTGTTGATCCAGGCCGAAACCGGACTGCTGTCGGTGACCGGCACACCGGACGGCGCCGCAAAGGTCGGCGCGTCGATGGCCGATATCGCGGCGGGCATGTACGCCTATAGCGGCGTCCTCGCTGCGCTGTTGCAGCGCGGACTCGACGGTCAGGGGCGCCGGGTCGAGGTGTCGATGCTCGAGTCGTTGGGCGAGTGGATGAGCTTCCCGATGTACTACGCGATCGACGGCGCCGCGCCGCCGCCGCGCAGCGGCGCCAGCCACGCCACCATCTACCCCTACGGCCCCTTCGCCACCGGCGATGGCAAGGCGGTGCTGCTGGGCGTGCAGAACGAGCGCGAATGGGCGGCTTTCTGCCAACAGGTGCTGGCCATGCCGACGCTCGCACAGGACCCGCGCTTTTTCAGCAACACCGCGCGCAACGAGCACCGCGATGCGTTGCACGGCATCATCACCGCCAGCTTCGCGGCGCTGGATGCCGCGCAGGTGATACAGCGCCTGGACGCCGCGCAGATTGCCAATGCTCGGATGAACACGATGCACGACTTCTGGCAGCACCCGCAACTGGCGGCGCGCGCGCGCTGGACCGAGGTGGGCTCGCCCGTCGGTTCGCTGCCGGCGCTGCTGCCGCCCGGCAACTGGGACGATGGTGCCGGCCCGCGCATGGACGCGGTGCCCGCGCTGGGCGAACATACGGACGCGTTGCTCGCCGAACTCGGCTACGACGACGCGGCGGTCGCACAATTGCGCGCAGCCGGCGCCGTCTGACACCATGCCACCCGAAGCGCGCAGCTACCTCTTCGTACCCGGCAACCGCGCCGAGCGTTTTGCCAAGGCGCTGGCCTCGGCGGCCGATAGCGTGGTGCTGGACCTGGAAGACGCAGTGGCGCCCGACGACAAGCCGGCGGCCCGCGATGCCGTGGCGCGCTGCATTGCTGCGTCCGACGCGGCGCCGCGTCAGCGCATCGTGGTGCGCATCAACGACGAAAACAGTCCCTGGTTCAGCGACGACCTGGCCATGCTCGCCGGTACCGGCGCCGCGGCGGCGATGCTGCCCAAGGCCGAGCAGGTGGCCACGCTGCAGCGTGTGCGCGCCGCGTGCCCGGGCCTGGGCATCGTCGCGTTGATCGAGAGCGCGCGCGGCGTGCTCAACGCCCACGCGCTGGCCTCCGCCGACGGCGTGATGCGCCTGGCCTTCGGCACGCTGGACTACGCGCTCGACCTGGGCCTGAGCGGTGACCCGCTGGGCCTTGACCATGCCGCCAGCGTGCTGGCGCTGGCCTCGCGCGCCGCAGGCCTGCCAGCGCCGGTGGCCGGGGTCACGCCGGACTTCCAGGACCCGGCGCCGCTGCGAGCCGAGTTTGCGCGCGCGCGGGCCCACGGATTCGGCGCCAAGCTGTGCATTCACCCGAAGCAGGTGGACTGGGTGCACGAGGCCCTGCGGCCCGGCACCGATGAACTGGACTGGGCACGGCGCGTCGTCGCGGCATCCAAGTCATCGTCCGGTGCGGTGCAGGTCGATGGCCGCATGGTCGACAAGCCGGTGCTGCAGCGTGCGCTGCGCCTGCTGGCACAGGCACGCTGAAGCGAACACGGCGGCGGGCGTGGCCCGCTTCAGTTCAGGTCGTCAGGCTTCCAGAACTTCGAACCCTGGATGGCCACGCCGGCTTCGAGGCCGTTCTTCGTCAGCGTGAAGCTGTCGACGCTGTCCATGGTGTTGCTGCCGACACCGCCGCCGGCCGTCTTGCCGCCCGCGCCCGCGCCCGCGGTGGCGCCACCGTCGGCCGTCCAGCCCTTGGTGACGAAGTCCTTCATCGCCGCGCTGGTCTTGAAGATCATCAGCACGTCGTTCTCCGACGCGCCGATCTGCGCGCCGACGCTGGCACCGCCCATCGCCATGAAGGTGTTCTTCTTGGTCTTGTTGTCGTGCGCCAGGCCCTTGCCGCCTTCACCGCCGAAGATGAAGCTGAAGCCGTAGGTGGTGAACACGGCGTAACCCGGCGCCTTGGCCACGGCGGCTTTGAGTTCGGGCTTGGCCTTGTAGAAGCGCTCGAGCGAGCCTTTCGCCACCTTGACGATCTCGGCCTGCTGGGCGGCCTTGTCCTTGTCCTGCGCGAAGGCACTGCCCGCGGCAAAGGACAACATCAATATGCCGACGCCGAATACCTTGTGTAGTCTCATTTTCTTCGCTCCTGATTGCGTGCGCTCGCGCACGGTGGTTGAAATGCCTTTGCCGGCGATTGTCGTGGCTATTGCGTCAGCTGGCTGAGGACCTTCTTCTTCGCCGCCTCATAGTCGCTGGCGCTGATCAGCTTCTGGTCATACAGCGACTGCAGTTCCTGCAGCTTTTGCTGCGGCGTCTTGTTCTGCGCGGCCGCAGCGGCGCTTTGCGCCTGGGCGGCTGCAACCTTGGCCTGCTGCGCGGCGGCGGTGGCCTCGTTGGCCGCGGCCGCATTGGCTTCGGCCGCAGCGGCCGCGTCGGCGCTGGCCGCCGCAGCGCCGCCCCAGACCACGGTGCGGTAGGCGGTGCGCCGCGCCACGCCGGCAAAGGACAGCGGCGTGAAGGGCAGGCCGATGATGTCGATGAACAGCGATACCGGCCCTGCGTTCGCTGTCGGCAGCTTGCCCGAGATCACGGTGATGTCGTAGCTCAGGTCGTTGCCCTCGACTCGCGGGCTGCGCAGCGTCACGACCACGTCCGACAGCTCGTCCTTGCCCTCATAGAAAGATGACAGAGTCCCGTTGGGCGGATCCTTGAGGAAGCTGTCGGGACCGGCCTTCCAGAACTCCAGGTACTCGCCCGTACGGTAGTGGCCGGCAATACGCACCGGCCGGTCGGAGAAGAACAGCGTCGTCGGGCTGAGGCCCTTGAGCGTCAGCGTCTTGCCGTCGGCGCTGACGGCAACTCCCTGCGCGTTCTGCACGAACAGCAACTGCGCCATCACGGGGATCGCGGCGGGCGACTCGACGGCCAGCGCTGCGGGCGGTGCCAGTGCCACGAAGCTCAGCGAGGCACAGGCGAGCACGGTCTTTGCCATGATCTTCTTCATCGATCGGTCTCCGTCAACATGGGGTGTTGCGCGCTCAGCGCCAGATCACCGCGCGCCTGTAAGCCGTGCGGCGTGCCACGCCTGCGTAGGACACCGGCGTGCGCGGCATGCCGATGATGTCGATGAACAGCGATGCCGGCCCGCCGCCGGCCGGCATCGTGCCTTCGAGCACCTTCACGTCGTAGCTGAGTTCATCGCCCTTGAGCACCGGGTTCGACAAGGTGACGACGATGTCGGCATTGAACTTGTCCTTCTCCAGGACCGACAGGTTGGCGTTGGGGTTGTCCTTGGCGAAGCTGTCCTTGCCGTCGTTCCAGAAGGGCACCCAGACGGCCGTGGCCATGTTGCCGGCAATGCGTTCGGGCCGGTCGCTGAAGAACACCGTCACCGGGCTCACGCCCTTCAAGGTGAGCTTGCCGTTGGCAAAACTCATCGATGCGGCGTTCTGCACGAACAGGAAGTCAGCCTGCTTGGCGTCGGCCAGCGCCGGCGCGGCGGCAGCGGCCATGCCGGCCAACGCGGCGGTGGTGAGGACTTTGCGTCGGGTGGTCATGACGATCTCCATGCGGTTGAACGTGTCGGGCTCAGGGCTGCAATTCGATTTCGCCAGGCCGCCAGCTCTTGTCGAACCAGGGCTGCAGCGGGCCATAAAGGCGCAGGATCATGAACCAGCCCTTGCCGGGAATCGTCTGCACCCAGTTGTTCTCCAGACCGGCCGGCGCCTTCGGGCCGAACCACACGTCGACTGAGCCGTCGGCGTTGGTCTTGATGCTCCTGTCCTGGCTGCTCACGCTGGGGAACTGCTGGTCGGTCTGCAGCATCGAGCGTGTCTGGTTGTCATAGACGATCACCGACCAGAAGTCCTTGACCGGGACCTTCGGCGGCAGGCGCAGCCGGTAGGTCTTGCCGCCGTCGAAGGGGTTGCCCTTGGCATCGAGCGCGGTCCACGGGTACTGCGAGCCCACGCCCACCATCTTCTCTGCCATGGCCGGCGTCACGCCGGTTGCGAAGTAGTAGAAGAAGGCGGCGCCGTCCAGGTTGGCCACGCCCGGCGCGACCTCGAACTTGTAGCCGCCGAAGAACGGCAGCCGCCACGAGCTGCCGGGGTAGAAGTAGGCGGCAGGCTCGCGCATCCTGAAGGCGATGGCGC
>JAHECC010000211.1 GCA_024641965.1 Rubrivivax sp. | reverse complement strand
CCGGTGCGCCCCAGCCCGGCGGCACAGTGCACCAGCACCTTTTCTTCGCGCAACAGCGCATCATGCAACGTGCCGCGCTGCTCCCGCCAAGCCGCACGCGCGGCTTCGCCCGGGGCGCGCATGTCGGTGATGGGCACGTGCAGCCACTGCAGGCGGCTGCGCGCCACGGCGTCGGCAAAGTCCGGCACGCCCAGCCGCCCGAATTCGTGCGTCTCGACCAGACTGAGCAGCGTGCTCGCGCCCCAGTCCTCGATGCTGGCCAGGTCCTGCGCCAGGTCGCGCGGCATATTGCCGGCAAAGTGACGCCCCGGGCAATGGCTCATGCCGATGACGCCGCCGCCGGGGAGTGTGACGGCGTCGATGTGCAGCTTCACGCGCCGGTCAGTTTCCAATGCCCGGCCGGCGCCTCGCCGATGCGCCCGTCGTCGCGCAGCTTCAGCAGGTGTGCGAGCAGCGAGCGCCGCGCCATCGCGTGCAGTTTCGGCGGCACGTCGTCGTAGACCGCGGCCAGCAGTTCATCCAGTGGCTGTGTCGCAGCGCCGTCGCCGAAGGCGCGCAGCACCTTGGCCTCGCGCTTCAGGCGGTGGTCGATGATGTGCTGCATGGCGCGCCGCGGCTGCGGCATCAGGAAGCCGTGGCCGGGGGCCAGCCACTCCAACTCCAGCGCCAGCAGTTCGCGCAGCGAGCGCAGGTAGGCGCCCATGTCGCCGTCAGGCGGGTTGATGACCACGGTGCTGCCCTGCATCACATGGTCGCCGGTGAACAGCAAACGTTCTTCGTCGAGCAGGTAGCACAGGTGGTTGCCGGCGTGGCCGGGGGTGTGCACGACGCGCAGCGTGCTCTCGCCGGGCAGCGCAAAGACCTCGCCGCCACGCAGCGCATGGTCGGGTACGAAGCCGGTGTCCTGCCACTCGGCATGCAACGGCGCCATGCCGTGCAACGGCGCGCCGGTGTGCACTTTCAGTGCCTGCGCGGCCGGGCTGTGGTCCTTGTGCGTGTGGGTCACGAAGATCCAGCGGATCGGGCCTGGCGCCGCATCCAGGATGGCCTGCACGTGGCGGGCATCGTCGGGGCCGGGGTCGAGCACCGCCCATTCGTTCGCGTTGCCGCCACCGATCAGATAGGTGTTGGTGCCCGGGCCGGTCATCATGCTGCCGTTGGGCGCGGTGACGCGGATCAACCGGGGCGACAGGCGCACCGCCGGGCCAGGCGCCAACTCGTAGCTGAAGTTACCGTGGCCATCGGGGTCTAGCCGGGTCAGTTCGGCATAGGGCGGCTCGTCCGGCATCACCGGGCGCAGGCCCTTGCTGCCGGTGGCCAGGCGCGGCATGGTGCAGGGCACCTGCGCCAGCGCGCGTGCATGCGTCAGCACGGCATCCACGTTGCCCAGCGTTTGCAGCAGTTCCATGATCTTGAAGGTGGGCGGCGCCAGCTTCAGCTCGCGCTGTTGCGCCAGTGCCTCGGCCGGCGTGATCCACAGCTGCGCGTCGGTCTCGCGGTCGTCCTGCGTGGCCACCTGCAGGTGCGGCGCTTCGGTGACGAAGAAGCGCGTGTCGTAGCGCTTGGGCACGCCCGGCGGCGTGAGCCAGTGGTCCAGGTAGGCCAGGCGGGTCGCAGCCAGGCGCAGGCCGAAGCGGCCGCAAAGATCGGGCAACGACAATTCGCCGCGATTCAGCCCGGGCCGCAACGCCGCCACCTCCGCGAGCATGTCCTCGCCGAGTCCGTCGATGTCGGCGAACAGCAGGCCGGCCTCCTCGAAGCATTCGCGCATCGCGGCGAAGTAGTAGTCGAGCCCGCCGGATTCGAGCTGCAGCGCGGCGCTGGCCTGTGCATCGTCAATGCCGCTGCACACCGCGTGGCCCAATCGGTCGGCCGCATCCACCAGTCCGCCCGGGAACACGCAGGCGCCACTGTGGATGTCGCCCGGCCGTGGCGCGCGGCGCATCAGCAGCACCTGCATGCCGGGGTCGGTGCGGCGCAGCACCACCACGGTGGCGGCCTGGCGCACCGCAGCGCCGGGCGTGGGCTGCCAGGATCTGGCGGTGATCGGGCCGGAGCTGTCGGAGGCGGTGTTCGTCATGCCATCAAGCGTACCGCAGCACTGCGAGCGGCGCGTCGGCGCTGGCGAAAGGCCTGCCGGCCATCGGCATCGCCACACTGCCTAGAATGCTCCGCTTCGCCTCCATCCCAGGCTCCGCAGCGACATGTCGACCGGCCACATCCGCATCCGCGGCGCCCGCCAGAACAACCTGAAGAACCTGGACCTCGACATCCGCACCGGCGAGATGACCGTGGTCACCGGGCCCTCGGGTTCGGGCAAGTCGAGCCTGGTCTTCGACACGCTCTATGCCGAAGGGCAGCGGCGCTACGTCGAGACCTTCAGCGCCTATGCGCGCCAGTTCCTGGAACGCATGGATCGGCCGGCGGTCGACCGGGTGGATGGTGTGCCGCCGGCCATCGCCATCGACCAGACCAACCCGGTGCGCACCAGCCGCAGCACGGTCGGCACGATGACCGAGCTGAACGACCACCTGAAGCTGCTGTTCGCGCGTGCTGCCATGCTGTTCGACAAGCTCAGCGCGCTGCCGGTGCGGCACGACACCCCGGAGACGATCTACGCCGATCTGCTGGCGCGCACTGTCGGAGGCGATCCACGGCTGGTGTTTACCTTCCCGGTGGAACTTCCCGCCAACACCAGCGCCGAGCAGATCGAGCAGTGGCTGTCGGCCAGCGGTTTTTCGCGCGTGCAGGCCGAGCGCGACGCCGAGGGCAAGAAGCTGCTCGACGTGGTCGCCGACCGCTTCCGCCTGGCCGGTGCGGAGAAGGTGCGCGTGATGGAGGCGATCGAGCTGGCGCTCAAACGCGGCAGCGGACGACTCAATGTGTACCGGCTGGCCGACGACGAAGCCGGCGAGCCCGAACTGTGGCGCTACTCCACCGGCCTGCATTGCCCTGAAAGCGATCTTCGCTACGCCGACCCGCAACCGGCGCTGTTCAGTTTCAACTCGGCCTTCGGTGCCTGCGAGACTTGCCGCGGCTTCGGCCGCGTCATCGGCGTGGATCTGGGGCTGGTGATCCCCGACCCGCGCAAGACGCTGCGCAACGGCGCCATCAAGACCATCATGACGCCGGCCTGGGCCGAGATCCACGACGACCTGCTGAAGTACGCCGGCGAGGCCGGCATTCCGCGCGACACCGCCTGGGCGCAGTTGACACAAGCCCAGCGCGACTGGGTGCTGAACGGCTCGCCGAACTGGAACGGCAAGTGGAACAAGCAGTGGTACGGCATCCACCGCTTCTTCGGCTACCTGGAAAGCAAGGCCTACAAGATGCACATTCGTGTGCTGCTGTCCAAGTACCGCAGCTACACGCCGTGCACCGCCTGTGGCGGCGCGCGCTTGAAGCTGGAAGCCCTGCTCTGGCGCCTGGGCGACAAGGCCAGCGCGGATGCGGTGTTGCCGCCAGCGAAACGCAACTTGCCCGTGGGTGCGACCTGGATGCGCGAGCAGCTCGAAGCGCTGCCGGGCCTGAGCCTGCACGACCTGATGCTGCTGCCGATAGCGCGACTGCGCCGCTTCTTCGACAGCCTGCCGCTGAACGATGCCCACCACGACGAGGCGCTGAAGCTGCTGCACGAGGAGATCGGCACGCGGCTGAAGTACCTGTGCGATGTCGGCCTGGGCTACCTGACGCTGGACCGGCAGAGCCGAACGCTCAGCGGCGGCGAGGTGCAGCGCATCAACCTGACCACCGCGCTCGGCACCAGCCTGGTGAACACGATGTTCGTGCTCGACGAGCCGAGCATCGGGCTGCACCCGCGTGACATGGGCCGCATCGTCGAGGCCATGCACCGGCTGCGCGATGCCGGCAACACACTGGTGGTCGTGGAGCACGACCCTGCCGTGATGCTGGCGGCGGATCGGCTGATCGACATGGGGCCGGGCCCGGGCGAGCGCGGCGGGATGATCGTCTTCGACGGGTTGCCCGACGAGGCGCGCAAGGCCAACACCCTCACCGGCGCCTACCTCGGCGCGCGCAAGCAGGTGGGCATCGGTCAACGCCGTATCGTCAACGACGCGACGCCGAAGCTGATCGTCGAAGGCGTGCGCGAGCACAACCTGAAGAACGTCACCGTGACGCTGCCTTTGCAGCGGCTGGTGGTGGTGACGGGCGTGTCCGGGTCGGGCAAGAGCACGCTGGTGCAGGATGTGCTGTTCCCTGCGCTGGCCAGGCACTTCGGCAAGGCCACCGAAACACCGGGTGCACACGACCGGTTGCTCGGGGCCGACTGGCTCAGCGACGCGGTCTTCGTCGATCAGTCGCCGATCGGCAAGACCGCGCGCTCCAATCCGGCGAGTTATGTCGGCGCCTGGGACGAGATCCGCAAGCTCTTTGCCGACGCGCCGCTGTCGCGCGAGCGCAGCTACAGCGCCGGCATGTTCAGCTTCAACGCCGGCGACGGGCGCTGCCCGACCTGCGGCGGATCGGGCTTCGAGCATGTGGAGATGCAGTTCCTCAGCGACGTGTATCTGCGCTGCCCCGACTGCGACGGCAAACGCTTCCGCGCCGAGATTCTGGACGTGAAGGTGGTGCGCGGTCCGCACCAGTTCTCGGTCGCCGACATGCTGGACCTGACGGTGGCCGAGGCGGCGCACTGGTTCCAGGCGGACCGCGAAGTGGTCGCGCGGCTGCAGCCGATCGTCGACGTCGGCCTGGACTACGTGCGCCTGGGGCAGCCGGTGCCGACGCTGTCGGGCGGCGAGGCACAGCGGCTGAAGCTGGCCGGATTCCTGGCCGATGCGGCGTCGGGGCCGCGGCAACCCGCAGCCAAGAAGGGGCAGTTGTTTCTCTTCGACGAACCCACTACCGGCCTGCACTTCGATGACATCGCCAAGCTGATGCGCGCCTTGCGCAAGCTGCTCGATGCCGGGCATTCATTGATCATCATCGAGCACAACCTGGACGTGGTTCGTGCGGCCGACTGGATCATCGATCTCGGCCCCGAAGGCGGCGAGGGCGGCGGCGAGGTGGTGTGCGTGGGCACGCCCGACGACCTGAAGGCGCATGCCACGTCGTTCACCGGCCAGGCGCTGCGCGACTACGAACGCAGCCTCGGACTGGGTGAGCACCGCGCCGAGGAAGGCGCACCGCTGCAGTGGATCGTCAAGGCGCAGCGCGCGGCGCGCCAGGTGATCGACGAGTCGATCCGCATCGTCAACGCGCACGAGCACAACCTGAAGAACCTGAGCGTGGACATCCCGCGCGGCAAGTTCAGCGTCATCACGGGGGTGTCGGGCTCGGGCAAGAGCACGCTGGCCTTCGACATCCTGTTCAACGAAGGCCAGCGGCGCTATCTGGAATCGCTGAACGCCTATGCGCGCAGCATCGTGCAGCCGGCCGGCCGGCCCGAGGTGGATGCGGTCTATGGCATCCCGCCGACGGTGGCGATCGAGCAGCGCCTCAGCCGCGGCGGGCGCAAGAGCACGGTGGCGACGACGACAGAGGTCTGGCACTTCCTGCGCCTGCTGTGGGTCAAGCTGGGCTTGCAGCATTGCGTGCATGACGGCGCACCAGTGAAGCCGCAGAGCGCCGAGAGCATCGCCGCGCAACTGTTGCGCGACCACCGTGGCGAGCATGTGGGCCTGTTGGCGCCGCTGGTGGTGGCCCGCAAGGGCGTCTATACCGACCTGGCGAAATGGGCCAAGGCGCGCGGCCACACGCATCTGCGCGTCGATGGCGAGTTCCTCAAGCTCGACCCTTGGCCGCGGCTCGACCGCTTCAAGGAGCACACGCTCGAGCTGCCCGTGGCCGACATGATCATCAGCCCGGAGAACGAAGTCGAACTGCGCGCCGCGCTGTCGAAGGCGCTGGAGGCGGGCAAGGGCGTGATGCACCTGCTGCATCCGCTGGACGGGCTGGCGGCGGCGATGGATTCGGGCCAGTCCACGACAGGCATCGGCGCGATCAAGGTGTTTTCCACCAAGCGCGCCTGCCCGGTGTGCGGCACCAGCTATCCCGAACTGGACCCACGCATGTTTTCCTACAACAGCAAACACGGCTGGTGCACCACCTGTGTCGGCACCGGCTTGGCCTTGACGCGCGAGCAGCGCAAGGCCTACGACGACTCGAAGCGCGACGATGACCCGAAGGGCCGCGAGCAGAGCTTCCCTTCGGAAGAGGCCGAGGTCGAAGGCGTGATCGATGCGCCATGCCCCGATTGCCATGGCACGCGACTGAACCCGCAGGCGCGGCAGGTCAGCTTTGACGGCCGCGCGATCAGTGAGGTGGCCGCACTGTCGGTGGGCAACGCACGCGTCTGGATCGATGCGCTGCTAGACGATGGCCACTTTACGCAACGCGAGACCGGCATCGGCCGCGACGTCATCAGCGAGATCGCGGGACGG
>JAHECC010000210.1 GCA_024641965.1 Rubrivivax sp. | reverse complement strand
CCGCCACCGGCGTACCAGCTGCGTGTGCCCGACCAGGCGTTGGCGCCCCAGTGGCCGTAGACATTCGCCGCGGCCGATGCGCAGCAGCCGTAGCCGCCCCAGTAGCCGGGGTGGTAGTAGGCGCCGCCCCACCAGGGGTACATCCAGGCGGCCGTCGCCAGCCCGGCAGCGAAGCCGTAGGTGAAGCCGACATAGGGGTTGTAGACCGGCGCCGCATACACGCCGTAGGTGTAGGGCGGCGCATACCAGACATTGCCGACCCAAGGTACATAGCTGTAGCCGGTGCCGTAGACCACGGTGCCGTAACGTGAAACCACCGTGCCCAGGTAGCCCGGCGTGTAGCCGACATAGACCAGGGTCGGCGTGGCCTCGTAGATGCGCACGTAGGTCACGTAGTAGATCGGCGAGGCCGGCGGGATGGCGTAGATGACTTCGGGCACCGAGGTCGCAATGCGCCAGGGCCCGGTGAGTTGTGATGCGGCGAACCACACGCCGGCCTCGACCGCGTAGTAGCTGTCGGCATTCACGCGGATCAGCGGCACCGAGGCGTTGACCAAGTAGGTAAGCGGGGTGCCTACCACCGGCGCGTACTGCGGCGCGCCGTCGAAGCTGGGCGTGAACTTCGGCCCGTTCGTTAGCGGCACCGTTGCCGTCTGCGGGATCGAATTCGAGATCAGCGCCTCCTGCGCCTGCGGCGTGCCGGCCACGGTGGGCAGCACTGCACCGGCCAGCGAACTGGTCGGTATGCGCACAAAGTCGGCCGGCAGCGCGTTGTTGGCGACGAAGCCCCACGGCCCAGTCAATGCGGCCGCGCGGAACCAGCGCCCGGCCATCAGCGCGTAGTAGTCGTTGTTGCCGGTGTCGATGAACACGTCGTTGCGGGTATTGGCCGCCCACAGCAGCGAGGTGCCGACGATGGGCACGAAATCGGGCTGGCCCCTGAACACGATCAGCTCGGTCGGCAACTGGGTGACATGCACCGTCGGCACGCCATTCGCCAGCGTGGGCTTGACTCTCGTGCTCGGCCCGCCATCCAGCAGGTCCACGACGCCGCTCTTTGCCAGTGTCTGGGCCAGGTCGCTCATGCCCAGCGGCTGCACGTTGGACTGCGTCCAGGGCCCGGCCAGACTCGCCGCACTGAGCCAGCCATCGTAGACATGCATGTACATCTGGTCGGTCAGGCCGCCTTGCAGGATCAGCGCGCGCGTGTTGATGATGCGTTGGAATCGGGTGTCGCTCGGCACCGGTTTCCACACCGGTGCGCCGTCCACCGGCACCAGGAGCGCGGGGGAATAGCTGACGATGACCTGCGGCGGCTCGTTTTTCACCTGCACCGTTGCCGGCTTGATGCCCGCCGCCGCCAGCGAAGCCTCAAGCCGGTCCAGCGAGATGCTGCGCAGATGCCTGACCAGACTGCTCTGCAGGGCCGCGGTATAGGCCGCGCCGCGCTGCGCCAGGGTGGGGAAATCGGTCTTCGTGATCTGCAGATCTTCGAACACCACCATGCGATCGATCTTGTCGACCTGGGTGCGCGCGGTGGCAAAGACCACGCCAAAACTCTCGTCGGTGGCGCCGGTGGGCTTGATCGCCAATGCGGCGCGGAAATCGATCCGGTTGCCGACCCAGCTGTTGACCTGCGGCTGATAGACCAGCATCGCCGCCCCGGCAATGCTGACATCGCGCGGCCAGGGGTCGGCGGGCACGGCGGCCGGCGCTTGCGCCAGTGCCGCAGGGGCAAGCCAAAGGAATCCCAGGGGCAGGGTCGCGCAGAGCAGCGCACGAAGTTGCCTCAAAGACGGCATGACATGATCCCGGAACGTCGACGGCGAAAATTCTAGTGCTGCGCCGCATCGCAGCCTTTGCGGCATCAACGCTTGTGGAAGGCGTTCTCGGTGACAACGATCAGCGGCTTGAGCAGATAACGCAGCCCAGTCTTCGAATCGGTGGCGAGGTCGACCTGTGCCTACATGCCGGAAATTGTCGGCAGCGGCTTGCCGAGGCGGTCCTCCAGTGCTGGCAGCCCTTGTTCGATGGCGCGCAGTTTATCCAGCGCGCTATTCAACTGGTCGCGCGCCTGGGTCTTGAAGTAGTGCTGCGAACTGCAGCGCCGCGCCTTGGTTTCGGTAGAGGCATCGCGCGGCCGCGAAATCGCCGCCGGCACGTCCTGGTCGCGGCCTTCTGCGTCGGCAATCACGCAGCCAATGCGCACGAGTTCGAGGCGCGGCTCATCTCGCCGATGCGCGAGGCCTCGGCTATCGACTCGCCGCGCTGCCCGTTCGGCGCCAAGTGGTTGGCGAGGCGGTCGGCCAGGCTCACGGACAGGACCTCATGTCGCCGCCTTGACCGGTGCGGAAGCAATGCGCATGGCCTGGTCCTTCGGGCCCTGGGCGATGATGCGGCCGCGTTCAAGCACGATCACCCGGTCCACCAGGTCGAGCATCGACGGCGTGTGTGTCACCAGAACCAGCCGCTCGGCGGTCGGGTCCATGGCGCTGGTGGGCTCGTCGCAGACCAGCATCGGCGGGTCGGTGATCTGCGCGCGTGCCATGCCCACCGTCTGGCGCTGGCCACAGGACAGGCCTTCGCCCAGGCGCAGTTGGCAGCCCTGCGAATGAAGCATCGGCGAACTCCTGCACGCCGGCCAGTTCGGCGGCGGCGATGACCTGCGCATCGCCCGGGCGGTCGGCGCCAAGCGCGACTCTGGCCACACGCCGAGCGAATTGTGAGATGGCCACGCCGCGCTCGGCGCGCCGCGGTAGGCTCTGACAGGGAAACCACCGCCGCGCTCGGCGATTTCCCGCTTCTAGAATGAGCCCGTCTTCTTCCAGGAGCCCAGCCAGAATGCCTGCCCAACGCCGCGGCGCCAAAGCGCCAGTTGCCGAAGCCGCCGAGGCCGGCCCGCGCGTGCTGAAGAAGTACCCCAACCGTCGCCTGTACGACACACGCAGCAGCGCCTACATCACCCTCGCCGATGTCAAGAACATGGTGCTCGACTTCGAGGACTTCGAGGTGCGCGATGCGAAGAGCGGCGATGACCTGACGCGCAGCATCCTGCTGCAGATCATTCTGGACGAGGAATCCGGCGGCGTACCGATGTTCAGCCCGCAGATGCTGGCACAGATGATCCGCTTCTACGGCCATTCGATGCAGGGCATGATGGGCGCATACCTCGAGAAGAACCTGCAGACCTTCGTCGAACTGCAGAAGCGCTTTGCGCCACCTGGCCTTGCGCTGAACGACCCGAAACAATTGACGCCCGAGATGTGGTCGCAGTTCCTGAGCGGGCAGGGCAATGCGATGCAGGGTCTGGTGGGTGCCTACCTCGAGCAATCGAAGGCCTTGTTCACGCAGATGCAGGACCAGATGGCGAAGCAGGCGGGCTCGCTGTTCCAGGGCCTGCCAGGCAACAAGCGCTGAATCGGCGGCGTCTCCCCGCGGATGCGGGACAATCGTCGCGATGAATGCCCCCCTTGCGCAGGGCCGAGTGCCTGCTGCCGCGCCTGCCGTCAACCAGTCCGCTCCGACCATCGCCTTTGTCAGCCTGGGCTGCCCGAAGGCGCTGACCGATTCCGAGCTGATCCTGACGCAGTTGCAGGCGGAAGGTTATGCCACCAGCAAGACCTACGACGGTGCCGACCTGGTGATCGTCAACACCTGTGGCTTCATCGACGCCGCGGTGCAGGAAAGCCTGGATGCCATCGGCGAGGCGCTGAGCAGCAACGGCAAGGTCGTCGTTACCGGCTGCCTCGGCGCAAGACCGGGCGAGGACGGCGGCAACCTGGTGCGGCAGATGCACCCCAAGGTGCTGGCCGTGACCGGCCCACACGCCACGCAGGAGGTGATGGATGCGGTGCACAACCATGTGCCCAAGCCGCACGATCCCTTCGTCGACCTGGTGCCGGCGCAGGGCATCAAGCTCACGCCGCGCCACTATGCCTACCTGAAGATCAGCGAGGGCTGCAACCACCGCTGCAGCTTCTGCATCATCCCCAGCATGCGCGGCGACCTGGTGTCGCGTCCTGTCGGCGATGTGCTGGGTGAGGCGCGGCGGCTGTTCGAGGCCGGTGTGAAGGAGTTGCTGGTGGTCAGCCAGGACACCAGCGCCTACGGCGTCGATGTCAGGTACCGCACCGGCTTCTGGGAAGGCAAGCCTCTGAAGACACGCCTGTTCGAACTGTGCGAGCAGCTTGGCGAACTGGCCGAAGGTTTCGGCGCCTGGGTACGGCTGCACTATGTCTACCCCTACCCGCAGGTCGACCAGATCCTGCCGCTGATGGCCAGCGGTCGTGTGCTGCCCTATCTGGACGTGCCCTTCCAGCATGCCCACCCTGACATGCTCAAGCGCATGAAACGCCCGGCGAGCGGCGAGCGCAATCTCGAGCGACTGGCGCGCTGGCGCGAGCTGTGCCCGCAGATCGTCGTGCGCTCGACCTTCATAGCCGGCTTTCCCGGCGAGACCGAGAACGAATTCGAGACCCTGCTCGAGTTCCTGCGCGAGGCGCAGATCGACCGCGCTGGCTGCTTTGCCTACTCACCGGTGGGCGGCGCTGCCGCGAATGCGCTGCCGGATCAGTTGCCGGCCGAGTTGCGCGAAGAGCGCCGCGCGCGCTTCATGGCCGTGGCCGAAGCGGTGTCCACACGCAAGCTTCAGCAGCGCGTCGGCGCCACCATGCAGGTGCTGGTGGACCATGCGCCGGCGCTCGGCCGCAAGGGCGGCGTCGGCCGCTCCTATGCCGATGCTCCGGAAATCGACGGCGTGGTGCGGCTGCTGCCGCCGGAGAAGGCGTCGAAGACGCTGAAGAGTGGTGAGTTCACGCGTGCGCGCATCGTCGGCACGCAAGGCCACGACCTCGTCGGCCTGCCCATCTGAAAGCGCGACCATGACTGACGACAAGGCGATCAGTACCACGCTGATCCACCACCCCTACGCGCCGCCCGAGGGCTTCATGGCCCCGCAACCGGGCGTGTTCAAGGCCTCGACGGTGATATTCCCCAACGTGGCTGCGCTGCAGGCGCGCAACTGGAAAGACAAGGTCGGCTACACCTACGGCCTGCATGGCACGCCCACGACCTTCCTTCTCGAAGCGCGCATCGCCACGCTCGAAGGTGGCACCGATACGCTGCTCGTGCCCAGCGGCTTGGCGTCGATCGCGCTGGTGAACGCGGCGATGCTGCAGCAGGGCGACGAAGTGCTGATTCCGGAAAACGCCTACGGTCCGAACAAGGCGCTGGCAGGCCAGGAGCTGTCGCGCTGGGGCATCAGCCACCGCTTCTATAACGCCATGAACGCCGATGCGCTGGCCGCGATGATCGGCCCGGCGACGCGGCTGGTGTGGCTGGAGGCTGCCGGCTCGATCACGATGGAGTTTCCGGACCTGCCAGCCCTGGTGCGCGCCGCGCGTGCCAGGGGTGTGCCGACGGTGCTGGACAACACCTGGGGTGCGGGCCTGGCCTTCAACCCCTTCGATCTGGGCGAAGGCCTGGGCGTGGACATCAGCGCGCAGGCGCTGACCAAGTTTCCCTCGGGCGGCGGCGATGTGCTGATGGGCTCAGTGACGACGCGCGACCACGAGCTGCACCTGCGCCTGAAAGGCACGCACATGCGCATGGGTTGGGGCGTCGGCGCCAACGATGTCGAAGCGGTGTTGCGTGCGCTGCCGTCATTGCCACTGCGCTACGCGGCGCAGGATGCATCGGCGCGCACGCTGGCGCGGTGGTGGGCTGCTCAGCCCCAGGTGGCGCACGTGCTGCACCCCGCACTGGAAGGATCGCCCGGACATGCGCATTGGCAGCAGCTTTGCGGCCAGGCGGCGGGGTTGTTCTCGATAGTCTTCGACGAGCGCCACGCGCGCGAGCAGGTCCACGACTTCGTCGACAGCCTGAAGTTGTTCAAGCTCGGATACTCCTGGGCCGGACCGGTGAGTCTGGCGGTGCCCTACGACATAGCGTTGCTGCGCCCGGGTTCGCCGTGGCGCGGCACGCTGGTGCGCTTTTCGATGGGGCTGGAGGCCGTGCACGACCTGCAGGACGATCTGGCGCAGGCGCTGCACGGCACGTTCGGCCGCAGCTGAGGCTTGCAGCGCAGCCTGAGGCTCAGAGCCAGGGGGTTTTTCGGGCGTACCTGAGCAGTGCGCCAGAAGGCGCCCGATCGAAGCGAAAAGCACAGCCATAGCCCGGGCTATGGCGAGCATTTGCAACGACGCGCGGGCGTCTTATGGCGTGATGAGCGGGCATGAGCGAAGCACGCTCAGGCTCTCAGGCCTTCGACGAAACCTTGTGCCGCATCGGCCGGCCTATTTGCGTTTCGCGCGAAAGGGCCGGTGTGCGGCCATGCCGCTCAAGCCTTCGGCTTGGATGAGACCTTATGTCTCATCAACCTGCCCTTTTCACGTTCCCAGTCGCGCTTCTTTTCGGTATGGCGCTTGT
>JAHECC010000043.1 GCA_024641965.1 Rubrivivax sp. | reverse complement strand
AAGACCTCGCTGGAGTTCTTCAACATCATGAACTTCGTGCTCGGCTACAGCCCGACGGTGCCGAGCGAAAAGGCCCTTCGCGCACGCTTCGCCAGGATCGGCATCGAGGGCGGCAAGACCTTCGACCCGGCCAAGCTCTCGCCTGAAATGAAGGCCGCCATCGAGCAGGGCCGCACCGACGCCTGGGAAGCCTTTGCCGGTGGCGTGAAGCAAATGGAAGAAGGAAAGATCACCTCTGGCGATGTCTTCGGCAGCCGCGAGTTCCTGGGCGACAACTACCTGAACCGCTGGATCGGCACCATCGGCATCTACGGCAACGCCAAGGAAGAGGCGATGTATCCGGTCTATCGCGTGGACAGCCAGGGCAAGCCGCTGAGCGGCGCCGATCGCTACACTCTGCGCTTCGCCCCCGACAAGTACCCTCCCGTCAACGCCTTCTGGTCGCTGACGATGTACGACTTGCCGCAAAGCCTGCTGGTGGCCAACCCGATCAACCGCTACCTGATCAACTCGCCGATGCTGCCGCAGATGAAGAAGGATGCCGATGGCGGGCTGACGATCTACATCCAGCACGAGTCGCCCGGCAAGGACAAGGAAGCCAACTGGCTGCCCGCGCCGAAGGGGCCGTTTGCCACTTACATGCGCCTGTACTGGCCCAAGGAAGCCGCGCTGGATGGTTCCTGGACCCAGCCCAAGCTGAACAAGACGAATTGAAACGCATCCGCCAGCCCCGCATTCAGACAGGAGAAACCCAATGCACATCTCAAGGACCCCATTCATCGCCGCGACGCTGGCCAGCGCAGTTGCCGCGCTGCTGTCCACTGCGGGCGCCCGCGCGCAGACGAACGAGACGCTGCCGCCATCGCTCATCACGCCCGACAAGGTCGAGACGAGTATCGGCACGCTCGATTTCAAGGACGGCGCGCCGAGCGCGGCCACCGCGCAGAAGGTCTTCGACACACTCGATTTCACACGTGCGCTCAACGTCTTCAACAACAGCTTCCGCGGCGCGTCGGCGCTCGCCATCGCCAAGGGCTTCCAAAGCATCGGCGCAACCGCCAACACGGTGGCCATCTTCTCGGAGTTGATGGACTCGAACTCCTTGTTCCTGACCGCCAACGCCGACACGGTGTATTACCTGTCCGTGCTCGACCTGAGCAAGGGCCCTATCGTGGTCGAGCAGCCGCCCAAGGCGGTGGGCACGATCAACGACATGTGGTTCTCGTGGATCATCGACATCGGCTTCCCGGGCCCGGACCGCGGCGAAGGCGGCAAGTACCTGATCGTGCCGCCGGGCTACAAGGGCGTGCTGCCCGAAGGCGGCTTCTTCATCGCCCACTCCAAGACCAACCGCGCGCTGTATGCCGCGCGCGCCTACCTGGAGGGCAACAGCCCGAAGGCACCTGTCGAGCTGATCAAGAAGACGATGAAGATCTACCCCTACACGCCAGGCGGGGTGGGCACGAGCATCGCGACGGCCCTCGAAGGCGGTGTGCGGCTGGCGCAACCGGCGCCGATCCCCGAGACGAAGTTCGTCGAGGCCACCGGCAAGGTCTTCAACACCATCCCGCCGGGCGACTACAGCTTCTTCGAGATGCTGAACGAGAACGTACAGCAAGAGCCCGCCACCAGCCCCGACATCGAACTGGCCGGGCAGATGGCGGCGATCGGCATCGCCAAGGGCAAACCCTTCGCGCCCGACGCCCGTTTGAAGAAGATCCTCACCGACGCAGCGGCCGTCGGCAACGCGACCGGGCGGGTGCTGAACTGGCGCTCTGGCGAGGCCTTGGCCTGGAACTACTACCCCGGCTCGATGTGGATGAACATGCTTTGGCAGGGCGGCGCCAACTTCGAGACGCCGCCGCCAATGCTGACGAAGGAAGGCGAGTTCAAGCCGCTGCCGCCCACCGGCGCGCGCACGCTCGATTCGCGCACCGCGTTCTACTACGGCTACACGCTCGACTCGCCGGGCATGATCATGCGCATTCCGCGCGTCGGCTCGCAGTACCTGATGGGCTTCCTCGACGCGCAGAAGAACGCGTTCGACGGCGCCAAGACCTACAAGGTGACGCTGCCGAAGAACATCCCGGCGGCGGCGTTCTGGTCATTCACGGTGTACGACAACCAATCGCGCTCGATGCTGCGCACGCCGCAGCGCTACCCGCGCGCCGGCAGCCAGAGCTTTCCGTCACCGGCCGCCGAGGCCGGCGCCGACGGCAGCACCACGGTGGTTTTCGCGCCGACGCAACCGGCCGGCGTGCCGCGCGGCAACTGGATCCAGACCGACCCGAAGAAAGGCTGGTTCACGATCCTGCGGCTGTACAGCCCGCTGGAATCTTTCTTCGACCGCAGCTGGCGGCCCAGCGAAATTGAGCTCGTCAATTGAAGGACGCCCCCATGAATCCAAGCAACCGCTTCAACCTGGCCTGCACACCGCTGCTTTGCCTGGCAGCCCTGCTGGCCACGCCAGCGCACGCTGCACTGAGCGCCGAGGAACTCGCCAAACTGGCGCAGAACCCGGTCGGCAACGTGATCAGCGTGCCGTTCCAGAACAACACCAACTTCAACGTCGGCCCACTGAGCGGCACGCAGAACGTGCTGAACATCCAGCCGGTGATTCCGGTGTCGATCAACAGCGACTGGAACCTCATCACCCGCACCATCATCCCGGTGGTGTCGATGCCGGCGTTCAGCCCCGGCGGCGATCGCGAGAACGGCCTGGGCGACATCCAGCTCACCGGCTTCCTGTCGCCTGCCAACCCGGGCAACTGGATCTGGGGCGCGGGAGCGGTGGCGCAGTTGCCGACGAATACCAATGGCCTGGGCAACGACAACTGGGGCCTGGGGCCGACTGCCGTGCTGTTGCACATCGAAAAGGGCAGCCCGTGGGTCTATGGCGCGCTGGTCAACAACATCTGGTCGATGTCCGGCAGCAAACAAGGCGGCAGCTACAACAACGGCCTGATTCAGCCTTTCCTGAACTACAACTTCCCCGAAGGCTACTACCTGACCAGCGCGCCCATCGCCACGGTCAACTGGAAGGCCGAAGGCGGCCAGAAATGGACCGTGCCGCTGGGCGGCGGCATCGGCAAGATCTTCCACCTCGGCAAGCTGCCGGTGAACACGCAGATCTCGGGCTACTACAACGTGGTGCGGCCGGACGATGCGGCCAACTGGCAGCTGCGCCTGCAGGTGCAGTTCATGTTCCCGAAGTAGGCGCAGCGACGCCTGATGCGTTGGGCGCTGGTCCAGGGCGCGTGGGGGTACAACGCCGTGCACCGATCAAGGTAGATGGATCGAGAGACCAGATAGGCCGAGCAAGTGGTTGACCAAGCTGTTTCAACCCAGATGACCCGCTGCGCGAACGCTCTCGGTCGCTCGGCATGCCCCAATCGACGAAGGCCCGGGCCTGTCGTCTGAAAGCCTGGAACTGCTCGACGTCAACGTTCCGGGGAGCGTTCGGTGTCCCTGTCCAAAGACCGCTGGCGCAGATGCCGGGGGGCGGCTCTGGGTCGCAATGCAAAGCCTTGCATAGAAGACTGCGTGAGCAACGCGAGGCGTCTTGTTCGCTCGTCCCCTCGACAGGACGACGGCCCGGAACGGGATCTCAACATAGTTGAGAACTATGCATAGGGGTCGAAGGCTGTCGACCGGCCCCGGAAGGTGACCGGCTGGTCACCGCCAGATCGCCGACGCACGTCGAGCAGGTCACGATCGCTACTTGATGGATCTTGCCGCGCGTTCACGCGGTTGCTTCGATCGGCCGCTGTGCACCGGCAGCGCGCCTACGCTCTATGCGGTCGATCGCGGTTTCGTATGAATCAGGGATCCATCCCCAGTCCCTTGCCGCCGCCTGCCGCCGCCGCTTCGCGCAGGCACGCCGCCTGCAACGCGGCCCAGCCTTTCGCGCCCAAGGCGCGCAGCGTGCGCATGTTGTTTTCGTAGATCGCCTCGGCATGTGGATAGGCCGCCACGGCGATGTCGATGCTGGCTTCGCGCAACAGATGCAGGCAGGGGTAGGGCGACCGATTCGTCGCGTTGTCGATGTCGTCGGCCTGCGTGCCGGCGAAGCGGTAGTCGGGGTGGAAGCTGGCGATCTGCAGCGTGCCTTCCAGGCCGAGCTCGACCAGCAGCGCATCGGCTTCGTCGAGGAAGGCGTTGTAGGCCTCGAAGTCGTTCAGCACACCCGGGTGCACGAGCAGCGTCGTTTCCACCTCGGCCATCGGCGTACCTTGCAGATGCAGCAACTCATCGCGCAGATGGCCGCGCAGCCGGGTCGTGTCGCGTGCATCGCTGCACACATAGCGCAGGCGCTGCTTCACCTGCACCGCCTTGGCGAAGGGGCACAGGTTCAGCCCGATGACCACGCGCTCGACCCAGACGCGCGTGGCGGTCAGCGCCTGTTCGGGTGTGGCTTCCGACACCTTCAGAAACCCGAGCCCGGCTGTTTCAGGAACTCGGCTTCCTCGGCCGTCGAGGCACGGCCCAGTGCCGCATTGCGGTGTGGGAAGCGGCCGAAGCGCGCGACGATGTCGTGGTGCTTGCGTGCCCATTCCAGCAACCCCGCCAGCTCGGGGTGGTGCTGGCCCAGCTGCGCGAACAAGCGCAGGGACTCATGCTGGTCGGCCAGGCTTTCCGAGTGTTCGAAGGGCAGGTAGACGAACTGTCGCTGCACGCCGGCCATGGACCGGTCCCAACCGGCGGCGACGATGTCGCGCGTGATGCCCAGGGCCAGCGCGTCGCCGGCGAACATGCCGGCGCTGTCGCGGCGTGTGTTGCGCGTGAACTGGTCGAGCAGCAGCACAAGCGCAAGCGCCGACATCGGTTCCTTGGCCCAGACCGCCAGTTCGCCACGCAGCGCGGCATCGATGCGCGTGCCGAAGCGCTCGCGGATCGACGCGTCGAAGGCCGCGTCCTTGCGGAACCAGGCCTCGCGCGTTGCGAGCTTGCCGGATGCATCCGGCGCGCCGAACCAGAAGTCCAGCACCTCGGTGGCGCGTGCATCGGTCGTCGTTGTCATGGGCTCTCCAGCAGGTCGAGCGTGTCCGGATGGCGCCGCATGTAGGCGCGAACATAGCTGCACGACGGCCGCACCTTGTGGCCGCGCGCCCTCGCATAGGCCAGCGCGGCCTGCACCAGCACGGCGGCGACGCCGTGGCCTTCGCTGGCGGGCGGCACTTCGGTGTGCACGATGTTCATCACCTCGCCCTGCAGGCGGTAGGCGCACTCGGCCACGCCGCCCTCGACCGGCGCCTCGAAGCGCGAGGTGGCGACGTTGTGCTGGATGCGAAGCGGGTTCATGTCATTCGGCGAGCTGCAACCACAGGAATGCGAACTCCAGTGCCATCATGTCGGCGCGCTGGGCGTTGTCGGCGGCGCCGCCATGGCCGCCTTCGATGTTCTCGTAGTACTGCACCTCGTGCCCCCGCTGCAGCAGCCGCGCCGCCATCTTGCGCGCATGGCCCGGGTGCACGCGGTCGTCGCGCGTGCTGGTGGTGAACAGCACCGCCGGCAACTTGATGTCCTTCGAGGGCACGTTCTGGTACGGGCTGTACCTGGCGATCCAGGTCCAGGGTTCGGGCTGGTCGGGGTCGCCGTACTCGCTCATCCAGCTGGCGCCGGCCAGCAGCCTGTGATAACGCCGCATGTCCAGCAGCGGCACCTGGCAGACCACGGCGCGGAACAGTTCTGGGCGCTGCAGCATCACCGCGCCGACCAGCAGCCCGCCGTTGCTGCCGCCTTCGATGGCCAGGCGGCGCGGGTGGGTGATGTCCCTGGCCACCAGGTCCTCGGCCACGGCGATGAAGTCGTCGAAGGCGTTCTGCCGCTTCTCGCGCAGCGCGGCCTGGTGCCAGCCGGGGCCGAACTCGCCGCCGCCGCGGATGTTGGCCACCACCAGCACGCCGCCGCGTGCCAGCCACGGCGTGCCGAAGCGCGCCGGGTAGCTGGGTTGCAGCGATACCTCGAAGCCGCCGTAGCCGTAGAGCAGCGTCGGGCGCTGGCCATCGGCCTGCGCGCCGCGCGGCCAGACCACGAAGTAGGGCACGCGCGTGCCGTCCGCGGAGGTCGCGAATTGCTGCTCGACGCGCATGCCGGCGGTGTCGAAGAAGGCCGGGCGGGCCTTCAGCGGCTCACGCGCGTCGCTGCCGCTGCGCGCGAGCATCAGCGATTCCGGCCTGAGGTAGTCGGTGTAGGTCAGCAGGTAGCTCTCGCCAAGCGCATCGTCGGCGACCAGCGGGTCGTGCAGGCTCTGCGCCGACAGCGTGCCGGGGAAGGGCGCATCGACTTCGCGTGCGCGCCACTGTTGGCTGTCGAAATGCTGTTCGACCAGGCGCCCAGCGACGTTGTCGAGGACTTCCAGCAGCACCGTCGAACGCAGCAGCGTGATGCCGGCGAGCGAGCGTGTCGGCGTCGGCGCGAACAAGGATCGCCATACCGGCGTGCCCGCCAGATACGCGGTGGCACCGCTGGCCAGCAGCGAGCCCTGCGGCCAGGTCACGCCGCCTTGTACCCAGTCGCTGCGCAGCGTGAGCAGCACCTGCCCGTACCAGAAGCTCAGCTGCGCATCGGCAGGCTTGGAAAGTGGCAGCAGGCGGCCATCGACGAGCAGCGATTCTTCGCTGGTGAAGAAGTCCGGTGCGCGGCGGAAGACGGTGCGCTCGAAGCCCGGTGTGCGCTCCACGCTGACGCTGGCGGCCACGTCGCCGGCGCGCGCCTCGAACACCGTCACCGCGTCGGCCAGCGGCTGGCCGCGGCGCCAGCGCTTGATGATGCGCGGGTAGCCCGAATCGGTGAGCGAGCCGGCGCCGAAATCGGTGCCGACGTAGAGCGTGTCGCGGTCCAGCCATTCGACCTCGCTCTTCGCTTCAGGCAGCTCGAAGCCGCCCTCGACGAAGCTGCGCGTGCCGAGATCGAACTCGCGCAGCACGCTGGCGTCGGCGCCGCCGCGCGACAGTTGCAGCAGGCAGCGTGTGTAGTCCGGCCCGAAGCAGGTGGCGCCGCCCCAGACCCAGTTCTCGCCTTCATCGCGGCCCAGCGCGTCCAGGTCGAGAAGCGTGTCCCAGGCCGGCTGCGGCCGGCGGTAGTCGTCGAGCGTGGTGCGGCGCCACAGGCCGCGCGGATGCTCGGCGTCCTGCCAGAAGTTGTAGACGAAGCCGCCGCGCCGGGCGATGGCCGGGATGCGGTCCTGCGCGTCGAGCACCTCGAGCAGGCTGGCGCGTGTGTCGGCGAAGCCGCTCCAGGCTTCGAGCTGCCGGCGCGATAGGGCATTGCGTTCGCGCACCCAGGCCAGCGCGGTCTCGCCCTGCACCTCCTCGAGCCAGAGCCAGGGGTCTTCGTCGCTCGCGTTGGGTGCGGCCAGGGCTTGCATCGTCATGAACAGCATGCCGGCCACCAGCCGGCGCAGAAGTGTCGAAAGCATCTTCGGGAAATCATAGGCCCGCGCCCATCAGGCGCTGCGGCAGCAGCTCCAGCGACGCATCGCCGCTGTTCACCCAGACATGGCCGTCCTGCACCGTGACCTGCCACTGCATCGAGCGCGACGCCAGCTTCGCCAGCGCCTGGGCCTGGGGCGAGGGGATCTGCCATACCGTCAGCTTCGACAACCGCGCGATCTTCGGCTGGATGCCGGCCCACCAGATGTGCGCGGCGCTGCCGAAGACGTACAGCGTGACGCGCTCGGCGCGCGAGCAGGCGCGCGCCAGGTAGCGCTCGTCGGGCTGGCCGACCTCGACCCAGTGCAGCAGCCGGCCCGTCAGGTCGTGTTGCCACAGGTCGGGCTCGTCGCCATCGGACAGGCCGCGCGCGAAGACCAGCGCACCCTGGTGGTCGTCGTGCGGCACCTGCAGCGCAAAGGCCAGCAGCCGCACCAGCAGCCGCTCTTCGGTCTCGGACGGGTGCAGCGCCAGCGTCACGGCATGATCGGCGTAAAGCTGCCGGTCCATGTCGGCGATCTGCAGCGCGGCCTTGTGGATGGTGGATTTGAGGGCCATGGACAGGTCGAAGTGGAGCGGCACTGTGCCACAGTGCGGCCAGTGCAACTTCGAGGGCGGTGATGGGCGACAGATTCAAGGACAAGGTGGTGTTCATCACAGGTGCCTGCTCGGGCATCGGCCTGGCCACGGCGCGGCGCTTCATCGACGAGGGCGCGCGCGTGCTCGCCGCCGACATCCAGGACGACGCCGGCGCGGCCTTCGCCGCGCAGTTCGGCCCTGCCTGGGCGTACCGGCGCTGCGACGTGACCCAGCCCGAGCAGATCCGCCAGGCCATCGATGCGGCGGCGGCCACCTTCGGCGGCCTGGACATCGTCTTCAACAACGCCGGTGCCGGCGGACACCGCGGCGGCATCGAGGAGCTGACGCTCGAAGGCTGGGACGCGACCATGGCGCTGCTGCTGCGCTCGGTGGCGGCCGGCACGATGTACGCGCTGCCGCACCTGAAGGCGCGCGGCGGCGGCGCCATCGTCAACACCGCGTCGATCTCGGCGCTGGCCGCGGGTTATGCGCCGGTGGCCTATTCCACCGCCAAGGCGGCGGTGCTGCATTTCAGCAAGGTGGCGGCGGCCGATCTGGCGCGCCACCGCATCCGCGTGAATGCGGTGGTGCCGGGCTTCATCGCCACGTCGATCTTCGGCAGCGGTTTCGGCCTGGACCGCGAGGCCTCGGCGCGGATGGCCGCGACGCTGACCGAGAAGGGGGGCAGCCTGCAGCCGGCCGGCCGCACCGGCCAGCCCGAGGACATCGCCGAGGCGGTGCTGTACCTGGCCGGCGACGCCGCCGGCTTCGTCACCGGCACGCACATCCTCGTGGACGGCGGCATGACCATCGGCACGCGCGCGTCCTGGGATCCCGCTGCCTCCAGGCCGGTGCAGGAGGCGCTGGGCCTCACACCCGAGGCGCTGGCGGCGATGGCGCAGGCGGCGGCGAAGAGCGTGCCCTGATACGGCGCGGCGGCGACCGCCGAGGACGACGGAGCGCAATTGGCGCGTTGCGGGTGGTCGCGCAATGTTGGCGACCTCGCTCAATCGAAGTCAAACGGAAGTACGGCGAGGCTTTCGTTTCGGGCGAACAAGCCGACCGTTGTCCGTATTGGCTACGATGCGCAGCCAATACGCTGTCGATCACGGATCGTCTCCACCTTGTTCAAACGCTCTGTGTTCGCCGCATTGCTGACGGCGGTTGCGTCGGTGCTGGCTGCAGGCCTGGTGCCGCTGACCAAGGGCGACGGCACCGATCCGCCGCAGCCATGGCGCGTCATCGGCCTGCCGTTGCAGCAAAAACCCTTCACGCGGTTCAGCATTGTCGACGTCGGCGGCGAACGTGTGCTGCGCCTGGATGCCGATCATTCCTACGGCAATCTGGTGCATCCGTTGACCGACGGCACCGCCTCGCGCTTCCTGTCCTGGCGCTGGCGCGTCGACGTTCCCAATGACCGTGCGAACCTGCGCCTGAGCAGCGGCGACGACGCCGCCGTCGAGATCTGCGTGCTGTTCGACATGTCGATGGACGCAGTGCCCTTCGTCGATCGTCAGATCGTGCGCGCGGCCCGCGTGCAAAATCCGATACTGCTGCCTACTGCCACCGTCTGCTACGTGTGGGACGCGCATTTTCCGGTCGGCACCGAGCTCGACAACGCGTTCACGCGGCGCGTGCGCATGATCGTGCTGCGCGGGCGGGACACACCGCTGCGCACCTGGAGCCAAGAGCGCCGAGACATCCGTGCCGACTTCCTGCGCCTGTTCGGCGACGAGGCGAACGAAGTGCCGCCGATCATCGGCATCAGCGTGGCCGCCGACGCCGACAACACGCAGACGCGCACGTTGTCCTTCGTTGCCGACCTGGCGCTGGAGCCTTGAACGGCTTTGCCGTTTCACCATGGCCTCGAACCCGTCGTGGAGCCCTACCTGCAAACGCTGATCGCCTACCTGAGCGCACACCCGCACATCGGTCTGATCGCGGTCTTCGCCGCCGCGACACTCGAATCGATCGTTGTCGTGGGCATGTTCGTTCCGGGCAGCGCGCTGATCTTTGTCGCCGGGGCGCTGATCGGGCTGCGCGTGCTCGACCCGGCATGGACCACCTTGACGGCGGTGGCGGGGGCGACGCTGGGCGACGGCTTCAACTACTGGCTGGGCGGCCACTACGGCGACCGCATTCGCGCGATGCCCTTCTTCAAGCGCCAGGCACCGCTGCTGGCACGCGCCGAAGCGCACTTCGCGCGCCATGGCGGCAGCAGCATCCTTGTCGGGCGAATGGTCGCCCCGCTGCGCTCGATCGTACCCACCGTGGCCGGCATGTCGGACATGCCGGCGCTGCGCTTTTACGTCTTCAACACCCTGTCGGCGCTGGCTTGGGCCGTGGTTCATTTGTTGCCCGGTGCGCTGTTCGGCGCGTCGCTGCAACTGGCCGGCGCAATCAGTTCGCGCCTGGCGGTGATGATGGTGCTGGCGGCAGTGATGGTCTGGCTGCTTTGGTGGTCGGCCAGTCTGATGCTCACGCACTTGCCGCCACTCATCGCGCGCACGCGCACGCGCACCGTGGCCTGGGCGCACACAGGCTCGACGGCGCTGCACCGCGCGGCGCTGGCGTTGTTCGACCCGCAGCGGCCCGAGTCGGCGGCGTTGCTGATGTCAGCACTCGTGTTGATTGGAAGCGCCTGGCTGTTTCTTGGCGTGCTGGAGGACGTGCTGACCCACGACGCGCTGGTGAATTTCGACAGCGCGTTGTTCGCGGCACTGCAGCAGCTGCGCACCGCCTGGGTCGACGGCCTGATGGTGTCGATCACCGAAGTCGGCGGCTTGCGCGTGGCCTTGCCTGTCATCGCCGCCGTCGCGCTGGTGCTGGCCTACAAGCGCTGCTGGCGCACGCTGGCGTACTGGCTGGCGGCGCAGGGCGTGGCCGTGCTGCTGGTCGCGGCGCTCAAGGTGAGTGTCGGGCGCGTGCGCCCGAGCCCGATCTACAGCGGCATCGAGCAGTATTCGTTTCCGAGTGCGCACGCGGCGTCGGCCCTTGTGCTGTACGGATTCCTGGCCTATCTGCTGGCGCGCACGAAATCGATCAGGGCGCAACTCATCGCGAGTGCGGCCGTGGCCAGCTTCGTCGTGTTGATCGGGTTGTCACGCGTCTACCTCGGTGCGCACTGGTTCTCCGACGCGCTCGGGGGCCTGAGCTTCGGCCTGGTTTGGCTGGTCCTGCTGTGCATCGCCTATGCGCACCATGTCGGCGCCGAGCGCGTCCCGGTGCGCGCGCTGGCTGCGGCGTCGTTGGTCACGATCGTCGCGGCGGCGGTTGTCGAATTCAACAACCGGTTCGATGGCGACCTGATGCGCTACCAGCCGCGGGCCGAGGCCGCCGCGGTGCCGCTGCATGATTGGCGCGACAGCGGCTGGCGCAGCCTGGCGCCGTCAAGGACCGATTTCAGCGGCGAAGTCGAGGAGCCGATGGCGCTGCAGTGGGCGGCGACGCGGGAGCGGATCACCACCACGCTTCTGGCGGTTGGTTGGCGAGTGCCCGTGCCCTGGACGCTGCGCTCGGCGCTGCTGTGGTTGTTGCCCCGACCGGCCATTGAACAGCTGTCGGTCCTGCCAAAATTCCATCAGGACTTGATGCCGTCGATTCTGCTGACGCAGGCCGTCGATGCGCAGACGCGCCTGGTGCTGCGACTTTGGCCGTCGGAACATGTGGTCGATGCACCGACCGCGCCGCAGCCCATGCCACTTTGGCTGGGGACAGTGACATTGGAGCGCCTGAGCCATCCGGCAAGCGCGTTCACCGTGGCGCGCACAGACTTGGATTTCGCACAGGCGCTGCGCCTTTTCGACATCAAGCTGGCCGGCCAGAGCGTCTCGATGCAATGGCGGGACCGGCAGGGTGCGCCGGTGCTGCTGGTCTGGTAGGCGATCAGGCCGCTCGCACGCTGCGCACCTCCACCCGCCGCGGCAGGACTTTCGCTCTCGTAGTTCGAACAGCCGCAATGCGCCGCGGCGTGTCGGTCGCGCCTGGGGGATCGAACCCGAAATGCCTAGCCGGTGCGCTTTCGGCGAGCCGCCTTCGCCGGCGCTGAGGCGATCACGCGAAGCTTCGGGCGGGTCTTCCTTGCCGGCGGCTTCGGCCCGACCGTCTTGCTCACGGTGGCCTTCTTGGATGCACGCCCCTTGCTCGTAGCCGCCTCAGTCTCGGCCGCCGCAGCCAGCGCTGGCGCCTCGACCGCGCTGCCCGGCACCGTCATCTGGCGCAGCAACTCGAAGGCGCGCTGCATCTGCGCGGTGATCTCGTGCACGTCCGGCACGGCGCGGCGGCAGGCCAGCAGCCCGAAACACAGCTGGCCCATGTAGCTCTGCACGGTGATGTTCAGCGCCACGCCGTGGATCACGATCGACACCGGCAGGTAGTCGAGCATCTTCGCGCCGGCCAGGTACAGCGGCACCGGCGAGCCGGGCACGTTGGAGATGGCGACGTTGGTGATGCGGATGCGATCGGCCAGCCGCGAGCGGCCGTACAGTGCCACCAGCCCGGACAGCAGCCACGGTGCGCCCAGCGAAGGCAGGTCGGTGGGGATCAGCGCGCTGAAGGTGCCCAACTGGTGCTTCAGCGACGAGGTGGCGTCGATGATGGCCTGCAGCCGCTTCACCGGGTCGGCCTGCTGCGAGGCCAGGTCTACCAAACTCATCGTCACCTGGTTGTTCATGCGCGTGTCGCCTTCGGTGCGCAGCGAGATCGGCACGCCGGCCACCAGCGTCTTCTGCGGCAGTTCGCCTGCTTCGCGCAGGTAGTGGCGCAATGCCGTCGAACACAGCCACAGCACCACGTCGTTGACCGACGCGCCGTGCTGCTTGCCGATGCGCTTGGCCTCGTCCAGCGGCAGGCTCAGGCTGGCGAAGCTGCGCTGGTTGGTGATCGACACGTTGAAGGGCGTCGGCGGCGCCAGCTTGAACAGCCTGCGCTCGGCTGCCTTGAGCGCCGCGGTCTCCTCGGGCGTGCGCGAGCGCCGCTCGGACCACGATTCGCGCACGCTGCCCATGGCCGCCTTGGCCAGCGGCCACAACAGAGCGCCGAAGCTGCGCACCTGGCGAACGGTGTTGGTCAACGACGCGCCCAGCAGCTCGGCCACGCCGAGCTGGTACTGGTGGTGGCGGCGCAGCCGAGGCGGCTTGACGGTGCGCGGGACTGGCGTCAGGTCGAGCATGGCCTTGCCCAGCGCGACGCCCGCCTGACCATCGATCGCCGAATGGTGCACCTTGCCGTAGAAGCCCATCGTGCCGTCGGCCAGGCCTTCGATGACGTAGAACTCCCACAACGGGCGGCTGCGGTCGAGCGGGCTTGAATGCAGCCGCGCGGCCAGCGCCTCGAGCTGCTGCATCGTGCCGGGTTTGGGCAGGATGACGTGGCGCACGTGGTAGTCGAGGTCGATGTCGTCGTCCTCGATCCACACCGGGTTGGCAAGGTCGAAGGGCATCAGCGCCAGCTTGCGCGTGAACACCGGCGCCAGGTGCAACCGCTGCGCCATGTGCGACTTGATTTCCTCGTACCAGTTGCCCTTGTAGCCGCTCGGCAGCTGGTAGCGGTGCAGCGAGCCGACGTGCATCGGCATCTCCGCGGTTTCCAGGTGCAGGAAGGCGCTGTCGATGGCGCTGAGGTGTTGAAACTTGTCCATGCGGGTCTCCGTAGTGGCATCGGTGCCCGGTCGGTGCCGTGACGCCGGCAAAAACTCCAGCCAGTCAACGGTACACGAGAAACACAACGTGCCGCGAAGGAACCTCAGAGCACGAGGTAGACCACGACGCCGAACACCAGCAGCGCCAGCGCGACAACCCCAGCCGTCATCCACACGATGTGCTTGCGCTGGGGGGTCATCGTGAACTCGACCTGCACTTCCTTGCCAAAGGCGGTGGCGCTGGTCCAGTCGCGCTCCCGGCGCACGCCATGCACCACCGTGCCCGGCGACTCGCCCAACAGTGCCTCGATGCCGCGTGTCAGCCGCTCCAGGTCGCCCGCGTAGTTGGCATCGGTCACCGCCATTGCGTTGCATCGGCTCAGATCGCGAAGGGCCTCGGGCAGTTCAGTCGCAGAGGGCATGGTTGCACCGCCCAACAGCACGGGGATGACAGGGATGCGACGTTCCAGCGCCAACGCGATTTCCTGCCGCACGAAGTCGCTGGGCTGTTCCAGACGACTTTGACCTTGTGCGTCACTGGCGCCGAGCCAGCGAGGACCGATCAGCGCCAGCAGGACCTTGCAACTGCGCCCCATCGCGGTGAGTTTGGCAACGAAGTCCTCGCCAAGCTCGATGCCTTCCCAATCGAGGAAGACACGACCGGCAAAGCGGGCGTTCAGGTGATTGAACAGCCCGCGCGCATAACCGCGCGAGTCCTCACGCCGGTAGCTGACGAACAGGTCCGCTTCGGGCATCACTCAACCGTCATGCACGGCGGGCGCGGGGGGGAGGGCGACTGCATTCTTCCGCGGGCAAGTGGTCGGCCAATGATTCGAGTCAACAGCGGTGGCCAGTCGGACTGAGCGTCAACTCAGGTAGCGCTCAGCCAGCAGCGCCCAGTACGCGGCGCCGGTTTCCATCGCCGCGTCGTTGAAGTCGTAGCCCGGGTTGTGCACCATGCACGAGCCCTCGCCGTCACCGTTGCCCAGGAACAGATAGCAGCCGGGCCGGTGCTCGAGCATGAAGGCGAAGTCCTCGCTGCCCATCACCGCGGGCGGGTCGATCTGCACCTTGTCGCTGCCCAGCAGTTCGGTGCCGACGCGCGCGGCGAATGCGGTTTCCTCGGATGTGTTGACCAGCACCGGGTAGCCGTCCTGGTAGTCGACCTTGGCGCTGACGCCCAGGCTCTGCGCCTGCGCGGCGACGATGTCGTGGATGCGCTGGCGCAGCAGCGTGCGCACCTCGCGGTTCAGCGCACGCACGCTCAGCTCCAGCCGCGCCGACGGCGGGATCACGTTGTTGGCCACGCCGGCCTGGAACACGCCCACCGTGACCACCGCCGAGGCCAGCGGATCGACGTTGCGCGCGACGATCGACTGCAGCGCCATGACGATGCTCGCGCCGGCCACGATCGGGTCGCAGGCGTAGTGCGGCATCGCCGCATGCCCGCCCTTGCCCTGGATCTGAATGACCACGCTGTCGGCCGAGGCCAGCGCCGCGCCGCTGCGGAAGGCCAGCGTGCCCACCGGCATGGCGGGCGAGTTGTGCAGCGCGAAGATGGCGTCGCAGGGAAAGCGCTCGAACAGGCCCTCGTCGACCATGCGCTTGGCACCGCCGGCACCTTCCTCGGCCGGCTGGAAGATCAGGTTCAGCGTGCCGTTGAAGCGCCGGGTCATGGCGATGTGGCGTGCCGCGGCCAGCAGCGTGGCGGTGTGCCCATCGTGGCCGCAGGCGTGCATCTTGCCGGCGTGTTGGCTGGCATAAGGTAGCCCGGTGGCCTCGACGATGGGCAGCGCGTCCATGTCGGCGCGGATGCCGATGCTCTTGCTGCCCGTGCCGTTGCGCAGCCGACCGACGACACCGGTGCCGCCCAGGCCGCGGTGTACCTCGTAGCCCCATGACGTCAGCCGCTCGGCCACCAGGTCGCTGGTGGCATGCTCCTCGAAAGCCAGCTCGGGGTGCTGGTGGATATGGTGCCGCAGCGCGATCATCTCGGGCAGCACGGTGGCGATTTCCTCGCGCAGTGCGTTCATCTGCATGGTGTGTCCTCGGCGGGCGGCGGGCGGTGTGCAAACCTTAGCATGGCGCTGACGGGGCGCACGGCTCGATCCGATCCGGTGATCACGCCGCGAGGGCAGAATGGAGACCCCGATGCCGACGTCAACGATGCCCAGATGATTGCCGAAACCCCGAGCGCTCCAGCGGCCGTCGAGCCCCGCAGCGAAGACATCACCGAGCCGATGCGGCAGCGCTTCCCGGCGCTGTTCAGCGGCGCGGCCAAACCCTTGAAGCTGCGCATCCAGGCCGACATCCGTGAGCGTGCGCCGGGCGTGTTCAGCAAGGCGGCACTGTCGGCCTTCCTGCGCCGCTACACCGGGCGCACCGCCTACCTGATCGCGCTGACGCGCGCCACGCACCGCTTCGACCTGGACGGCGCGCCCGTCGATGAAATCAGCGCCGAGCATCGGCAGGCTGCGGCCGACGAACTGGCGCGGCGCCGCGCGCTGCGCGAGTCGCGCGAGGCGCAGGCCGCGCTCGAACGGCGCCAGCGCGCCGAGCTGCTGCGCGCATTTCAGACGACGTCGCTGAACAAGGCCAACTTCTGTGCGCTCAAGGGCGTGGCGGTGGACGCGCTGGACGGCCTGCTCGACCAGGCGCGTCGCGAAGCCGAGGAGCGCGCCCAAGCGCCGGGCGGCGCCAAGGTGCCAGGCGACACCCGGCGCGATCGAGGGCCGCGGCGCCGGCCCTGACCCGGTAACGGACTGCCGCACCGCCAAGCCTCCGAGCCTGTCGTGAATTCACCGGACTCATCCACCCTGTTCGAGCTGCTGCCGATCGGCGCCTACCGCTCGAGCCTGGATGGCCGGCAGCTGCGCGCCAACGCGGCGCTGGTGCGGCTGAACGGCTATGCCGACGAAACCGAAATGCTGGCCGCGGTGAACGACATCGGCCTGGAGTGGTATGTCGACCCGGACCGGCGCGTCGAGTTCAGCCGGCTGATGCAGCGCGACCAGCAGGTCACCGATTTCGTCTCGGAAGTCTGCCGCCACAAGACGCGCGAGCGCATCTGGATCCGCGAGAACGCGCATGTGGTGCGCGGCGCCGACGGCCAGCCGCTGTACTACGAGGGCACGGTCGAGGACATCAGCGACCAGCGCCAGGTGGCGCAGGCGCTGCAGGCCAGCGAAAGACGTTTTCGCGCTTTCACCGAGAAGTCGCAGGTGCTGACCGTGCTGTGCAACGAGCAGGGGCGGGTGCTGTACGTCAGCCCGGCGTCGCGCCGGCTGCTGGGCCACGAGCCCGAAGCGCTGTTGCGCAGCACGGTTTTCGACTGGTTGCACCCCGATGACGCCGCGGCCGCAGTGGCCGACCTGAGCTCGGTGGTCGATCTCAGCAACTCCGGTGACGAGTCGGTCTACCGCGTGCGCCATGCCGACGGCGGGTGGCGCCATCTGGCGATGCTGGCCAACAACTGCCTGGCCGATACGGCGGTGGGAGGCATCGTGCTGAACCTGCGCGACGTCAGCGGCCGCGCGCGCGCCGAGGCCGCGATGCGCGCGCTGAATGCCGAGCTGGAGCAGCGTGTGCAGCAGCGCACGCGCGAGCTGGTGCAATCGCGCGACGAGGCCGAAGCCGCGAACCGTGCGAAGTCGGAATTCCTGTCGCGCATGAGCCATGAGTTGCGCACGCCGATGAACGCCATCCTGGGCTTCGGCCAGTTGCTCGACAGCGATGCCACGCTCGATCTGACGGTGCTGCAGCGCGGCCACGTGAGCGAGCTGCTGCGCGCCGGCAACCACCTGCTGTCGCTGATCAACGAGCTGCTGGAACTGTCGCGCGTCGAAGCCAGGCAGCCTGAGGGCGCGGCGCCCGCAGCTTCCGAAACACAGGCCGGCAGCGTGCTCTACATCGAGGACAACCCGGTCAACGTGCTGTTGATGGAAGCGCTGCTGCAGCAGCAGACCTGCCTGCGATTCCTCAGCGCGCCGCTGCCCGAGCAGGGGCTGCTTGTGGCGCGCGACGAAAGGCCCGACCTGATCCTGCTCGACATCCAGTTGCCGGGCATCGACGGTTACGAGGTGCTGCGCCGACTGCGCGCCGACAGGCAGACGCGCGACATCCCGGTGATTGCGCTGAGCGCGAACGCGATGCCGGCGGATGTGGCGCGCGGCCGCGCCGCCGGCTTCGATGACTACCTGACCAAGCCGATCGATCAGCCCTTGCTGTTGGCCGCGCTGGGCCGCCTGCTCAAGGCGCCGGTGCTACGCGACTGAACAGTCCCGTACCGCGCTGCGCACGCCTTCGGCATCGAAGGGGCCGCGCAGCCCGATGCACACCAGTCGGCCGATGTCCGGCCGGGGGTGCGACGACACGCCTAGCTCGCAACGCGAGCCGACCAGTTGCAGCGAGCGCAGTGCGCCGTCGATGTCGCGAAGCAGGCCCTTCGCGCGCAGCAGCGACAGCCCCGGCGCCACCAGCGCGGCGGCCAGCCGCGTGGCGTCCACCGCATGCTCGAACTGCAGACTCAGGCTGTCGAAACGACGGCCGGCGTCGTCCGCGGCCGGCAGCGTGAGCGGCACTTCGCTGCGTCGCGGGGCAGGCGTCTCGATGTGCTGGCCCAGCACCAGCTCGGGTGCGAGCCGCGCGTGTGTACAGCTCAGCACCCTTGCACGCGGCGCCACGCCGACCAGCCAGCGTTGCAGGGCTGCGATGGCCTCCGGCGCCACCCGATCGATCTTGTTCACGGCGATCAGGTCGGCCTCCTGCAACTGCTGCGTCACCAACTCGCCGACATAGCGGTCGGCGGCGCGTTCGTGCAGCGTCTCGGCATCGGCCAGCACCAGCACCGCGTCCAGCGCCAGGCCCGGCAACAGGCCGAGCGTGCGCGCCACCGCCGCCGGATGCGCGACGCCGCTGCACTCGAGCAGGATGTGATCGGGCGCGGGCTGCAGCTCGCGCATCTGCTGCAATGCCGCCATCAGGTCGCTGCCGAAGCTGCAGCACACGCAGCCGCCGGCCAGTTGCAGCAGCGTGCCTTGGCGCGGTTCAGGCGATTCGATCAGGTCGGCGTCGATCGGCAGTTCGCCGAAATCGTTGACCAGCACCGCGATGCGCCGCGCGCCGCGCTCGCGAAGCAGGTGGTTGACCAGCGTGGTCTTGCCGGCGCCGAGATAGCCGCCGACGACCGTGACCGGTATCGGCTCGCTCACGTCAATCGGTGGGCAGGTCGGCGGCGTCGAACACGCGCCCGTCCTGCACCACGCCCCACACCGGCAGGTTCTTCAGCGCCATCGCCGGCACGGCCAGCGGGTCGTCGTCGAGCACGCAGAAGTCGGCGCGCTTGCCGCATTCGATCGAGCCGATCTCGGCGTCGAGCTTGAGCGTGTAGGCCGCACCCAGCGTGATCGCACGCAGCGCATCGGCCACGCCGATGCGCTCTTGTTCGCCGAGCACGCGGCCGCTGGCAGTGAGCCGGTGCATCGCACACCAGGCGGTGAACAGCGGGCCCAGCGGTGTGATCGGCGCGTCGCTGTGGATCGCGAAAGGCACGCCGCTGGCCAGCGCGGTGGCGCAGGCGTTCATGCGCGTGGCGCGCTCCGGGCCCACGGTCAGCCGGTAGTGCTCGTCGCCCCAATAGAAGTGGTGGTTGGCGAACAGGTTCACGCACATGCCGAGCGCTTTCATGCGGCGGAACATCGCCGCGTCGGCCAGCTGGCAATGCTGCAGCGTGAAGCGGTGGTCGGGTGTGGGCGCTGCGCGCAGCGCCGCTTCCATGCCGTCGAGCACGGCTTCGGTGGCCTCGTCGCCGTTGGTGTGGGTGTGAATCTGCACGCCCCGCTGCAAGGCCAGCGTCATCGCCTGCTGCATCTGCTCCGGCGCCATGTACCAAAGGCCGTTGGGTGCGCCGTTGTAATAGCCCGGCCAGCGCAGCCGTGCCGAAAAACCCTGGATCGAGCCGTCGGCGACCATCTTGATGCGCCCAAGACGCAAGCGGTCGGTGCTTTGACGGCGCAGTTCGACGGCACGCTCGACGGCTTCGGCTGGACTGCCCATCAAGCGCAG
This sequence comes from Rubrivivax sp., assembly GCA_024641965.1. Lineage (GTDB taxonomy): Bacteria > Pseudomonadota > Gammaproteobacteria > Burkholderiales > Burkholderiaceae_C > Rubrivivax. Next base: position 5,678 of record JAHECC010000043.1, on the reverse strand, counting down.
CAGCGGCACGATGCGCGTGGGGAACGCGTCCTGCGCCGTCACCGCCTGCAGCATCGGCAGCGCCTCGCGCGGCAGCGGGCTGGCCAGGTCGGTGGCGGTGGTCACGCCGGCACGCACACACAAGCGCGAGAACAGCCGCAGCGCGCCTTCGTCGCCGGCCAGCACCGCGCGGTCCATGCCCAGCACCTTGGCCACGGCCAGCATCGCCTCGGGACCCTTCAACTCGCCGGTGGGCATGCCGTCGGGCCCCAGCGGCACGCCCGGGTGGTCGATGCCGCTGCGCAGCCATCCGATGGCCGACAGCGCCGCGCTGTTGGCGTTGATGATGTGGCCGCTGGCGTGGATCATGCCCACCGGCCGCGTCGCCGAAACGCGGTCCAGGTCTTCGCGCACACAGCGCCGGTTGTCGAAGTAGATCGGGTCGAAGCCCCAGCCGGCGAGCGGCGCATGCGCATCGGCCAATGTCGCTTGCGCCCGGCTCAGGCGCTGGATCACGGCCTCCAGCGATTTCGCACCCGGCCAGACCTTGCCGTTGGGATCGGTGCGGTCGAAGAAGCCGCAGTAGACGAAACGCCAGAACGCACCTTCCATCAGGTGGCTGTGGCCTTCGACCAGCCCGGGCATCAGCACCTTGCCGGCGAACCGCGTGTTCAAGCTGTACGGCCCCCAGCCGGCCAGTTCGTCGAGTGCGCCGACACCGAGGATCCGACCGTCGCGCACCGCCACATGGGTGGCGAGCGGCCGCGACGGGTTCATGGTGATGATCTTGCGGGCTTCGAAGATGGTCGTCGTCATGGTGTTGCGTTCCTGTCGATGCGCTCAGTATGGCCTGCCAGAATGAGCGCGATGAACCCGTTGCGCAGCCTTTGCCTGTGCTGGCTGCTGGTCGTGTCGCTGCATGCCGGCGCCGCGCCGCAGACCAGCGCCGATGTGTCCTATGCCGGCACGTTGCCCTGTGCCGATTGCGCCGGCCAGGAGATGCTGCTCACGCTCTTTGCCGACGGCAGCTTTCGTTTGCGCACGCGCTATCTCGGGGTTCCACCGGGCCGGCAGGATGCGTTCTTCGACCTTGGCCGCTGGGGGCGCGACGAGGCGGGCCGGCTGGTGCTGCGCGGTGGGCGCGAAGCGCCGATGCGCTTCGCGCCTGTCAGGGGTGGCGCGCTGCGGCTGCTCGACAGACAGGGCCGGCGGATCAAGTCGGCACTCAACTACACGCTGCAGCGGCAGAGCGAGGTGGACCTGCTTGGGGGGCCGTTCCGCCTGCGTGGCTTGTACAAGTACCTGGCCGACGCTGCGCTGCTGACCGAATGCCGCAGCGGGCGGCGCTGGCCGGTGCTGATCGAAGGGCAGCACCTGGCCTTGGAGCGCGCCTACCTGGCACACCGCGCACAGGGCGGCAGCGAGTGGGTGCTGGTCGGCCTGAGCGGCGAGTTCGTGCAACGCGAACCCGAACCCGGGTTGCCGCCGCGCGAGTTCATCCGTGTCGAAGCATTCGAGCGGCTGTGGCCGCGCGAAACCTGTGCCGAGGACGCGCCAGGCACGGCGACGCTGCTGAATACGCTGTGGCGGCTCGTGGAGATCGACGGCCAATCGGTCATGCTGGCGCCCGGCCAGCCTGAGCCCAGGCTGCAACTGAGCATCGAGGGCGATCGCGTCCGCGGCCAGACAGGGTGCCATACGTTGTCGGGCCGCTTCGAGCACGGCGGCGACCGTCTTGTCTTCAAGGGACTGGGCCTGACGGGCAAGGATTGCCTGGGCCCCGCCGGCGTGCAGGAGGCTCGCTTCATCGAGGCGCTGCGCGACACCGCACAGCGGCGCATCATCGGCGATGCGCTGCACTTGCGCGATGCCACGGGTGCAGTGCGCCTGCGCTTCGAGGCGCTGTACCTGCGCTGAGCGCGCGCCCCTACACTGGGGTGATGAGCGCCAGCGTCGATCTGTTCTGGTCTTTTCGCAGCCCCTATTCGTACCTGGCGATGCCCGGCGCGTTGCAACTCGAGCGTGACTTCGATGTCGAAGTGCGCTTTCGGCCGGTACTGCCGCTGGCGGTGCGCGACCCGGCCTTCTTCAGCCCCGACAACCTGAAGCGTGCGAAGTACATCCGCATCGACTGGCTGCGCCGTGCCGAGATGCTGGGCATGCCGCATGTGTGGCCGTCGCCCGACCCGATCGTGCAGGACATGCAGACCTACAAGATCGCCGACGAGCAGCCCTACATCCGCCGCCTGACGCATCTGGGCGTGGAAGCGCAACGGCGCGGCCATGGCATCGAGTTCGCACGCGAAGTCTCGGCGCTGCTGTTCGGCGGCACGCGCGACTGGCACCTGGGCGGGCATCTGGCGCAGGCGGCGCAGCGTGCCGGTCTCGACCTGGTCGCGATGGACGCAGCGATCGCCAAGCCGGCCACGCACCAGGCCGAGGTCGAGGGCAACCAGCTGGCGCTGACGCAAGCCGGGCACTGGGGTGTGCCGACCTTCGTCTTCGACGGCGAGCCCTTCTTCGGCGAGGACCGCATCGACACCCTGCGCTGGCGGCTGGGCAAGCACGGTCTGCAACGCGGCTGAACAACCTGCAAATGAGCGCCGACTTCGCAATCCCGCCGACGCATTACGCCGAATCCGACGGACTGAGCATCGCCTACCAGGTGTTCGGCGCCGGCGCGACGGACCTGGTGGTCGTGCCAGGTATCGTGTCGCACCTCGACGCCGACTGGGACGACCCGGCGCATGCGCACATGCGCCGGCGGCTGGCGCAGGCCTTTCGCGTGATCGCCTTCGACAAACGGGGCCAGGGTTTGTCGGACCGCTTCGAAGGCGCGCCGACGCTGGAACAACGCATGGACGATGTGCGCGCGGTGATGCAGGCGGCGGGTTCGAAACGTGCCGTGCTTTTCGCGCAGTCCGAGGGCGGCGCGATGGGCATGCTGTTCACCGCCACTTATCCGGCGGCGGTGGAAAGGCTGGTGTTGTGGGGTACCGCAGCGCGCTTCGCGGGGGCAGCGGATTACCCGCACCGGCCGCCGGTCGAACCGGTCCTGAAGCTGATGGCCGAAATTTGGGGCAAGCCCGCAGCCGTTGCGCGCTTCGCGCCCAGTCGCGTTGACGACGCGGACTACTGCGAGCGTATGGCGCGTTACATGCGTCAGGTGGCCTCACCCAGCGCAATCTGTCGGCTGATGGAACTCAACAGCCAGATCGACGTGCGCGCGATCCTGCCGCAGATTCGCCGGCCGACGCTGATCCTGCAGCGGCGCGGCGATCGCAGCATGTCCTGCGCCAATGGCCGCTACCTGGCCGACCACATGCGCGACGCGGTCTACACCGAACTGCCTGGCGAGGACCACCTTCCCTGGGTAGGCGACGCCGATGCAGTGGTCGACGCGATCGCGCACTTCGCAGCGGCGGCTCCGCTGCCACTGACCGAAGCGGGCGACGAGCGCTTCGTCGCCACGGTGCTGTTCACCGACATCGTCGGCTCGACCGAGCTGGCGGCAAGGCTGGGCGACAGCCGGTGGCGCGATTTGTTACAGCGCTTTCACGCCATCGGCCGGCACCAGTTGTCGGCGCACCGCGGGCGCGAGATCGACACTGCCGGTGACGGCCTGTTCGCCAGTTTCGACGGGCCGGCGCGCGGCATCCGCTGTGCTGCGGCCATCGCGCGCGAGACCCAGGTCTTGAGCATCCATATCCGCGCCGGGCTGCACACCGGTGAGGTCGAGCCCACCGAGGACAAGCTCAGCGGCATGGCGGTGCACATCGGCGCACGCGTGATGGCGCAGGCCGGCCCGGACGAGGTGTGGGTGTCGAGCACGACCAAGGACCTGGTCGCGGGATCGGGTATCGCCTTCGACGCACGCGGCACGCATGCGCTGAAGGGCGTGCCCGGCGAGTGGCAGCTGTGGCGTGCGCTCGATTCGTGAGCCGCCGCATCGGCGATGCAACATGCACAGGCTGCGGCGCTCGCAAGCGTGTTCGTCGTGACAAGTTGCCGTCATCGGTGGCCTCGAACTGCGGCTGCGGCGGCATACTTTGCCGGGGCTGGCCACGTGGTCCGTGCGACGGCTGCACAGCCCGCACCAGATGGGAGTGACGCGTCATGCTGAAGATCGTTTTCGGCCTTGTCGGTCTGGTCATCGTGCTGGCCATGGTGAGTTCGCTGGCGAAGACCCAACTCGGCGCGATCGGGCAGATCGGGCAGGGGGCGATGCGCTGGCTCAGCCCGGACACGGCCACCGACAGCGCCGCCACGGTCGGCAGCCAGGCGCCCAAGGCGGTAGGTGCGAAGCGGCTGGACGGCTTCGCCGCCACCGCAGGCGCCGAGATGCCCACGGTGCCGCAGCAAGCGCAGGGTGTACAGCAGTCGGTCTTCGAGCGGACGGACAGCGCGCTGCAGCAAAGCGTGCAGCGTTACAAGCGCGCGGATCCATAGAGCGCTCAAGGCCTTTCGGTGGGTGCCGGCGAGTCGAATCGACTCGGTTGCCGGTCAAGAGCGCGCCGCGCTGGGCGGCGGGCGGCTACTTGGGATTCTGCTTGTCCAACTCGTCGAGGAACAAGCCCGGGATGGTGTCGAATGATTCGCTCACTTCGAGGCCATATGCCAGGTCGAACGACGACGCCCACCAGTGTGGCTCCCGCCGCGCCTCCGTCGATTCCGCAGCGGGCTGTGGCGCATCTGTATCCACGAACTTGCCTTGGGGCGCGTCCGGCGTGATTCTCCAGATCCGTTTCAATTGCGGCGATTGAATCTTCTTGAACATCGCAATCATGCGCCCCCTTTTCAGCGGTGGGTTCATTCGCTCCGAGAGCCCCATTTGATACCAATTTTCGCCCAGTGGCCAGTCCCCCGTCCTCCCCCGGAACGCGGGGGCAACAAGGCAGGTATCGCGGCGCGTGAAACAACAGCCGTGCCGGTCGCGGCCGTGCTGACCGCACCATCGCCGCGCTTGTTGCACTGCTGCAGCCAGGGTCGCTCGATGTTGCAGGCGGCCCACTTGGCAAACATGTAGTCATCTGACGCCGCACCGGGGCGGACGGAGGCCGCGTCGTCAGCCGGAACCTGCGGCGTCTGCCTCAGCGCTCACCCATTCCGGTCTGGAAGCGGCGCATCAGCGGGCGCAGCAGGTAGGTCATCAGCGAGCGCTCGCCGGTCTTGACCATGACCGTGGTCTGCATGCCCGGCACCAGCCGCAAGTCGCCCAGCCGCGCCGCCTCGTGCGGCGGCACCGTCACGCGCAGGGCGTAGTAGCTCAGGCCGCTGCGTTCGTCCTTGAACGCGTCGGCGGAAACGACGGCCAGCTCGCCGCGGATCACCGGCCGCTGGATCTGGCTGGCGTAGGCATCGAAGTGCACGTCCACCGGCAGGCCGCTGTGCAGGCCGTCGATGTACTGCGGCGCGACGCGCGCCTCGACCACCAGCATGTCGTCTTCCGGGACGATGTCGAGGATGCGCTCGCCGGGGCGAACGACGCCGCCGACCGTGTGAAAGGCGAGGTCGACGACCTTGCCCGACGCCGGCGCACGCACGACCAGGCGCTCGAAGGTGTCGCGCTGGCCGGTCTGGCGTTCGGTCAGCGTGCTCAGGTCGCGTTGCACCTCGACCAGCTGCGTCTCGACCTCGCGCCGGTACTCGATCTGCCGCTGGCTGCCGCGCATGCGGTATTCGGCCAGGCGCGCCTTGAC
>JAHECC010000209.1 GCA_024641965.1 Rubrivivax sp. | reverse complement strand
ATCCATTCGCGAACATGCTGCAGGTCGAACACGCCCAGGCCCTCGCTGCGCAAGGCGCTATTCAATGCGTGGCCGATGTCTGGCGCGCTGTCGATCAGCGTGCCGTCCAGGTCGAAGACCACCGCGCGGATCGGCCGATCGGCGCCGCTCATGCCGACCCCATTGCTCGGATGGGTCCTTTGATGACCATGTCGTCGCGCCCTCGTTCAGTTCTCTTCGGCTGTGCATGCTACGCATGGATCGACACCGAAGCCACTTGCAGCACGCGGCACGGTCAACGATTGACGCGGGACCGCGCTGCCGTAAGCTAGACTTCCTTGGCCGCGCCGCAGCTTCGCTTGGAGCCGCAGGCGCGGCACCCAATTCCAACCTCAACGTCGATGGAGTTCCAAGTGAAATTGACCAACCGCCGTGTTTTCATGATGACCCTGGCAGCCGGCTCCTCGGTGCTGGCCGCGACGGCCGCCCGCGCCCAGACCAAACTGGATGAGAAAGATCCGCAGGCCGTGGCCCTGGGTTATGTGGCCGACACGACCAAGGCCGACGCGAAGAAATTTCCGAAGCACAGCAACGATCAGAAGTGCACGAACTGCCAGCTTTTCCAGGGCAAGGCCACGGATGCCACAGGCGGTTGCCCGCTGTTCGCGGGCAAGGTGGTTGCGGGTCCCGGCTGGTGCAGCGCCTGGGTGAAGAAGGCCTGAACACGTTGCACGCCACCTGTAGACAGGCCGACGCCGGCCGGATGCGCGTCGTGCCGTTCCAGCAATGAACGCGGCATCAAAACGCAAGGCAGCGCGCCTGAGCGCGCAGACGGCTGAAATGCTGATTGCCGCGCCACAGGTGGTGGTGCATCGCCTGGGTCGCATGGCCTTGTCCGGCCCACGGCCGAGCATCAAGGATCAGCGCGAGTTCCAACGCATGAGCACCGAGAAGCTGGTCGCGTTCGGTGAAGCCTGGCGCGCCATGACCTTGCAGGTACTGAAGTCGAACCAGCAGTTGGCGTCGTCGATGATGCGCAGCGCCTGGCCGGCTGCGGTGACTGGGCGCGGCACCACCAGCTTGCCGCTGGCGCAGATGGTGGCCGACCTGGAGGGCGCGACGCTGGACGTGCTGGGCCAGGGCATCCGCCCCATGCATCGGCGCGCCGTGGCGAACGCGAAGCGCCTGAGTCGACCCAAGGTGCGCTGAGGTCGCTGGCCATGAGGCCGGGGCGCGGTGAAACCCGCACGCGCCTGGCACGGCGTGCCGCTACGATCGGCCCACGGCCCCACTCGACCCGATGATGACCCCTGACGCCTGCCGACGCCTGCCCCGACCCGCCCGCTGCCCGACACCGCGGCAGCGTCGGCGCCTGGGTTGGCTGCTGGCGCTCGTCGTGGTCTTCGCCAGCGGTTGCGCAGGCTTGCCGGAGAAGGTGGAGCGGCCGCCGTCCAAGACGCTCGGCACAGCGGCCGACACGCCGTTGGGGCGCATCGCCGAGGCCTCGACCGTCGACCCCGAGCTCAGCGGCTTCCGCTTGATGCCCACGGGCCAGTTCGCACTTCAGGCGCGCATCGAGCTGGCGCGGCGCGCGCAACGCACGCTGGACGTGCAGTACTACCAGATCCACAACGACCAGACCGGCCGCTACCTGCTGCGCACGCTGCGCGACGCCTCGCTGCGCGGCGTGCGCGTGCGGCTGATCCTCGACGACCTGTACACCGCTGGTGAGGACGAGATGCTGCTGGCACTCAACGCCTACCCGAACGTGGAGATCCGGCTGTTCAACCCCTTCCCGACCGGGCGCAAGAGCCTGATCACGCGCTTCACCGCCAATATCCACGACTTCAACCGCGTGCACCGGCGCATGCACAACAAGCTGTTCCTCGCCGACGGCGTGATGGCCGTGGCCGGCGGGCGCAACATCGCCGACGAATACTTCATGGCCAGCAAGGGCGCCAATTTCGTCGACCTCGACCTGTTCGTCATCGGCCCGATCCTGTCGCGCCTGTCCTTCCTGTTCGACGAGTACTGGAACAGCCCGCGTGTCTACCCGCTGCGCGCGATCGTGACCACCGACAAGAGCGACGCCGAGCTGCAGAACGAGTTCGAGCAGCTCACCTCGGCCGAGGCCTCTGAACCGGTGCTCCAGACCGTGACCGTCAACGCCGAGGCCGGTGCGACGCAGACCGTCGAACTGCACGCCGCCCACGAAGGCACGCCCGAACCGGAGGCGCCACCGCCCAACGATGTGCTCGGCTACAGCCCCATCGTGCAGGAGCTGAATGCCGGCAAACTGGGCCTGATCTGGGCGAGCGCGCAGGCCTATGCCGACAACCCGGACAAGGTCATCGGCCGTGTTTCGTCCTACGGTGGCGTGCCGATCGACGATGTCGACAGCGTGCGCTACAACGTCATCGAGATGGTGCGCCGCGCGCGCCAGGAGGTGGTCATCACCTCACCCTATCTGGTGCCGGGCCTGGAGGGCATGGAAACCTTCGCGGCCTCGACCAAGCGGGGCGTGAAATTCACGCTGGTCACGAACTCACTGGCCGCGACGGACGAGCCGGTGGTGCACACCGGCTACCGGCGCTACCGGCCGCAGATGCTGGCGCTGGGGATGGAGCTGTACGAGCTGAGCCCGCAGAAGGTCAGCCGCAGCCTGCGGCTTGGCCGTTTCTCGACCTCGATCGGCCGGCTGCATGCGAAGAGCGCGGTGGTGGACCAGAAGAACCTGTTCATCGGCTCGATGAATTTCGACCCGCGCTCGGACCAGCACAACACCGAGATGGGTCTGTTCATCGAAAGCCCGGCGCTGGCCGCGCAGGTGCTGAAACTGGTCGGCGTAATCCGCCAGCAGGGCGCCTACCACGTGACCCTGGCCGAAAACGGCCAGGATCTGGTGTGGACCACCACCGGCCGTGGCGGCGAGCAGATCGTCGTCGAGGAGCCCGAGACCGACATCTGGAGCCGCATGATGCTCGAGTTGCTGTCGGTACTGGTGCCCGAGGGGCTGTTGTAGCCCCGCGCTACTGCGTCTTGATGGCTTCGACCTGGATCAGCAGGCGCACATCGTCCTCGAAGCCGAACTGCAGGCCCCACATCACGCCCCACTTGCTGCGCAGGATGTGCGTCTCGAAGTCGCCGCCACAGACCTCCCGCTTGATCAGCGGACTGATGTAGCAGTTGAACTTCAGGGCCTTCAGCACCACCGGATGCGTCTTGTCCAGCAGCGTCAGCTGGCCCTGCACCTCGCTGACCTTGTCACCTTCGAAGACGAACTTGTCGGACACGAACTTGCCGGTGGGATAGTCGGCGACGTTGAAGAAGTCCTTGCCCTGGATCTGCCGGTTCAGGAAATCGACGCCGGTATTCACCGAGGAGATGTCGATGATGATCTCCACCTTGCCCGCCCTGCCTGCGCGGTCGAAGAACAGCGAGCCGTCCTTGGTGCTGAAGCGGCCGCGGTTGGTGGTGGTGCCGAAATGGCCATTTTCGTAGTTGACGAAGGTGTGCGTCGGATCGATCGCGTAGTTCGGTGTCTGCGCCTGCGCAGCCGAGGTGGCCATCAAGGCCAGCACCGCCAGCGCTGCCGCGGGCCCTTTCAGCGCGGCGCTCACAGCGCCCCCAGGCCGGTGAGCACCAGCTTGATCTTCACCGTCACGTCGTTGGCGACCACGGTGGTGTCGGCCCATTCACCTTCACCGATCTTGTATTCCAGCCGCTTCAACACGAAGCTGCCGGTGGCGGTGGAGTTGGGCCCGGCCTGCGTGATCATCACCGGCACCACCACATCGCGCGCGTTGCCCTTGATGTCGAGCTTGCCCGCGACCTCGAACTTGCCGCCGCCCAGGCCCTTGATCGAACTCGACTTGAAGGTGGCCTTCGGGAACTTGGCGACGTTGAACCAGTTCGGCTTGGGCATCTCGGCATCACTTTCGGGCACGCCCAGCGATGCACTGGCCATGTCGATGCTGAATTCCACGTGGCCGGTCTCGGGCTTCTTCGGGTCGAGCGTGATTTGCGCGTCGAAGCTCTTGAAGCGCCCGTCCACCGGCACGCCCATCTGCTTGGTGACGAAGGCCACCTCGCTTTGGGCGGGAACCAGTTTGGCGGGCGCTTGCGCAAGTGCCGGCGCGCTGGACAGCGCGGCCGTGAAGCACGCGGTGATGAGGCAGAAGTTGATTTTCATTACGCAATGCTATCGAGTTCCGGGCCACATGCGCAACAGCAGGCCGTCACGGTCGACGAAGTGGTGTTTCAACCCCGCCGCCACGTGCAGCAGCACCAGCGCCGCCAAGGCCAGCGCGCTGGCCTTGTGCAGCGGTTTGAACACCATGTTGCCCAGGTCCTTGTCCAGCGGCCACAGGTCGGGCAGGGGCAGCACGCCGAACCAGACGATCTGCAGGCCCACGGCGGAGCTGTAGAGCCAACCGAACAGCGGCACCGCGAAGAACAGCAGGTACATGGCCACATGCGTACCGCGCTGCACTGCGTGTTGCCAGGGTGGCATCGCGGCCATGACCTGGCCCGAGAACGGCGGCGGCGCGTGCGACAGGCGCCACAGCAGGCGCAGCGCCGACAGCGCCAGGATGCTGATGCCGGCCCACTTGTGCCAGTTGATCAGCTTGATGCGGGTGACCGAGAAAGGCAGGTCGGCCATATACAGGCCGACCGAGAAGTTGCCGATGATGGCCAGCGCCAGCAACCAGTGCAGCGCGATGGCCACGGCCGAATAGCGCGTCGAGAGGGGTTCGGCCATGAGGGGCGGCGAAGGGCAGTTGCGGGAGGTGGCGTCGGTAGCCATGGGGGCGCCTGACGCCCGCGCAATCTAGCAGAAGCCGCTGCGGCCGGAGCGTTCGATTCGCGCGAACGCAGCGTTCGATAATGCAAGACAATCGCCCGCGCCCGCGCGCTTCAAGACCCGCCACGAGGATCCAGGCCCCATGCATTTCGACATCATCACCGTCACCGGCTTGGTCGCCGGTACCTTCTATCTGGCCAGCCACTACATGCGCCGCATGGTGCCACTGCGTGCACTGTCGTTGTGCAGCAATGTCCTGTTCATCATCTACGCCGTCTTTCACCTCGAATTCGACTGGGCCAAGCTGGCCGTGCTGCCCGAGTTCCTGCTGAACACGATCTTGCTGCCGGTGAACGCAAGGCGGCTGTTGGAGATCCTGCGCCTGACCAAGGAAATCGAGCAGGTGACCGAGAAGTCGCCGGTGTCCGAATGGCTGCTGCCGCACATGCACATGCACAAGCACAAGGCTGGCCACGTACTGTTCCACGAAGGCGACGAGGCCGACGAGATCTACTACGTCGGCAGCGGCACACTGCGTCTGGAAGGTGTGGGCGTCACCATTGGCCCAGACAACCTGATCGGCGAGATCGCACTGTTCTCCCCGGACAAGAAGCGCACGCTGACTATCGTCTGCGAGACCGACTGCGAGCTGTACATGATGACCGACGAGCAGATCTACCAGCTCTACTACCAGAACCCGAAGCTGGGCTTCTACTTCATGCGGTTGGTCGTCGCGAGATTGCTGGCCGACGTGCAACGCCACAAGGCTGCGGCGCAGGTCGCATAGTGCCTAATCGATCACCCGGTCGACGCGAAGCAGCAGTGTCGGCGCCACCTGCAGGCCCAGGTCGCGCGCAGTCTTCGCGTTGAGCACCAGCTCGTAGCGCAAGGGCTGCTCAACCGGCAGGTCCGCCGGCTTGGCGCCGCGCAGGATGCGGTCGACCACACCGGCCGCCTGGCGCCAGGTGACGCGCAGGCTGGGGCCGTAGGTCATCAGGTTGCCGGCCTCGGCGAACTCGGCCCAGCCCGAGACGGCGCCAATGCGCTGTCCTCGCGCGAACTCGGCGATCTGGGCCGCGCGGCTCATCACCAGCGCATCGGGGAACGCGACCAACGCGTCCACATGCTCGCGCGACCAGCGCTCGAAGGCCGCATCGAAGTCGGCGGCGCCCGTCACCTGTCGATAGCTGACGAGCAGGCCCAGTCGCTTCGCCGCCTGCTGCGAAGCCTGCAACTCCAATTGCTCACCGGGATGCGCCGGATTGGCCAGGATGCCAATGCGCTGCAAGCGCGGCACCAGTTCCTTCAGATACTCGAGCCGCTTGCCGACCAGACCCAGGCTCTGCATCGCGATGCCGGTGGCAGTGCCGCCGGGGCGCGCCAAGCTGGCGACCAGCCGGGCCTCGACCGGGTCGCCGCTGAAGCCGAAAACCACCGGCACCGCGCCGCTGACACGCACCGCGCCGAGCACCATGGCGCCCTGCGCGACGATCACGTCGACGCCACCGCGCAGCAGCTGCTGCGTCAGCGCTGCGGCCTGGTCGCGTTCGCCCCAGCGCGCCTCGAGCACAAGGTTGCGTCCCTCGACCCAGCCGCGCTCGGCCAGCCCCTCGCGCAAGGCCTCGAGGTAGGCCGGTGTCGGCAGCGCACCCGCCGCACCGCCGATCCAGGCCACGCGTGCCGTACGCGATACGGCGCGCTGTGCCGCCGCGGCACGCGCACCCA
>JAHECC010000042.1 GCA_024641965.1 Rubrivivax sp. | reverse complement strand
GCGCTGCGCTCATTCGATATCCTGAAACTGCGAAATCCCAAACAACAGCGCCTTTTCTTCGGCGCTGACCACCGACACCGCCGCCGGCTCCAGGCACACGCGGTTGCGGCCTTCAGCCTTGGCGCGGTAGAGCTGAAGGTCGGCACGCTCGATCCACAGCGTCGGCGAAGAGCGCACCCATTGCGGCGCAAAAGCACCACCGACGCTGACGCTGACATGGATCTGCTGCGACAGCCCGATGGCCACCGGCATGGCCTCGATGCGACGACGCACGCGTTCGGCCACCGCCTCGCCGAAATTGGCCGGGCAATTCGGCATGACGATGGCGAATTCCTCGCCGCCGACGCGCGCCACCAGGTCCATCGGCCGCACGCAGTCGAGCAGCGCCGTGGCCGCCGCCTTCAGCACCAGGTCGCCGCTGGCATGGCCATGGGTGTCGTTGACACGCTTGAAATGGTCGATGTCGAGTGCCAGCAGCAGGGCCGGCTCGCCGGCGCGGGCCACGCGGTCGATCTCGCGCGCCAGGGCCAGCTCGAAGCTGCGGCGGTTGGCCAGGCCGGTGAGCGCGTCGCGGCTGGACATGTCCACCAGCGAATCGATCAGCGCCTGCAGCCAGGCCTCGCTGCCTTTTTCGCCGGCGGGCAAATCATGCCCCGACTGGCGCAACAGTTGCAGCGCCTGGTCGAGCTGCAACGTCGGCGATGCAGGAGCTGGCGCAGGCGTGGAACGTGCCACCGTGGGGGCCTTGAATGGGGGAGTCGTGACGGACGGGCGCCGAGTCTAGCAGTGGCCATGCTAGGGCCATGGTTCGAACTGCGGACGGATTCAGGTGTTGCCGTGCGACTTCGCCGGATTCAGCGGCGGCAGAACGGTAGTGCGCTGCACGGCCTTGTCAGCCGGCGGCAGGAACATCGACTGCAGGTCGCTGAGGAAGTCGAATCCGCGTTCAGTGGGCCGCACCTGCTGCAAGTCGGCCTGCAGCAGCCCACGCTGTTGTGCCTGTGCCAAGCCGGCGTCGATGGCGGAGCTCGGCAGCCCGGTGCGCTGGCCGAACAGACCCGGCTCGAAGCCTTCGCGCAGACGCAAGGCATTCAGCATGAACTCGAATGGCAAGTCAGCGCGCGCCACTTCCTGGTCCTGCGACAGTGCGTTTCCGGCCAGCGCATTCGCCATGTAGCTCAGGGGCTCGCGCCAGCGCTGCTGTCGCACGACGCGGTGCGGAAAGCTCAGTTTGCTGTGCGCGCCGGCGCCGATGCCGAGGTAGTCGCCGAACTGCCAGTAGTTCAGGTTGTGCCGGCAACGGTGCCTCGGCCGCGCGAATGCCGAGACCTCGTAGCGCTGCAGACCGACCGCCGCCGTGCGTTGCACGATCAGGTCCAGCATGTCGCTGGCCAGATCCGCGTCGGGCAGCGGCGGCGGATGGCTGGCGAAGCGGGTGTTCGGCTCCAGCGTCAGGTGATAGATCGACAGGTGCGGCGGCGCATACGATAGGGCGGCGTCGAGGTCGGCGTCGAGCATGGCCAGGCTCTGGCCGGGCAGCGCGTACATCAGGTCGAGGTTGAAGGTGTCGAAGCTGGCCCGCGCCACTTCGACCGCGGCACGCGCCTGGGCCGCGTCGTGCACGCGGCCGATGGCCTGCAACAAACCTTCGTCGAAACTCTGCACGCCGATCGACAGCCGGCTCACGCCCGCAGCGCGAAAGGCGCGGAAGCGCTCGCGCTCGAAGGTGCCCGGGTTGGCTTCGAGCGTGATCTCGCAATCGGGTACCAGCGGCAAGCGGGCACGGATGTCGGCGAGCAGCCGTTCGATGCTTTCGGGTGCGAACAGGCTCGGTGTGCCCCCGCCGATGAACACGCTGTGCACCGGGCGGCCCCAGACCAGCGGCAATGCCGCCTCCAGGTCGGCGCACAGTGCGTCCAGGTAGCGTGCCTCGGGCGCCTCGGTTCTTGCCTCGTGCGAATTGAAGTCGCAGTAAGGACACTTCTTCAGGCACCAGGGCAGGTGCACATACAGTGACAGCGGCGGCAGCGCCGGCAGGCGCAGCGTGCCCGGGCGCAGATAGCGCTCGACGCTGCTCGGGTTCATGTGCAGGCCAGGAAGTGTTGTTCGCGCATCAACCGCAGCATCTGCGCACAGGCCAGTGCGCGATGGCTGTGCGCGTTCTTCAGTTCCCGCGGCAATTCGGCCACGGTGGCGCCGAGCGCGGGAATGAACATCAGCGGGTCGTAGCCGAAGCCGCCCTCGCCGTGTGCTTGAAGCAGGATCTCGCCGTGCCAGCGGCCGGTGGCAATCAGCGGCTGCGGATCGTCCGCCGAGCGCAGCGCGACCAGCGTGCACACGAAGCTGGCGCGCCGGTCTTCGATGCCGTGCAATCGCTGCAGCAGCAAGCGGTTATTGGCGGCATCCTGCACGGCACGTTGCGCCTCGCGCTCGCCGTCGGGCAGATGCGCAAGCGCGTAGTGCGCCGAAATCACGCCCGGCGCGCCGCCGAGCGCATCGACGCAAAGCCCGGAATCATCGGCCAGCGCCGCCGTGCCGCTGGCCCGCGCAGCATGGCGCGCCTTCGCCAGCGCGTTCTCGACGAATGTGGGGTGCGGCTCCTCGGCCTCGCTCAGCCCCAGGCTGGGCTGAGGCACCAGGTCGAGCGAAAGCGGCGCGAACAGCGTACGCAGTTCGGCCAGCTTCTTGGCGTTGTTCGACGCCAGCACAAGCCGCGGCCGTGCTGCATGCGTCACGCCGCCAGCGCCGCCTTCTGCGCGGCGACGAGTTCGCCGATACCGCGTGATGCCAGCGCCAGCAGCGCATCCATCTCGGCACGCGAGAAGGGCACACCCTCGGCCGTGCCCTGCACCTCGACGAAGCCGCCGCTGCCGGTCATGACCACGTTCATGTCGGTGTCGCAGCTCGAATCCTCGGCGTAGTCCAGGTCGAGCATCGGCACGCCCGCGACGATGCCCACCGACACCGCCGCCACCGCATCGCGGATCGGCGAGTTCGTCAGGCGGCCCTGGCTGATCAGCCAGCTGACCGCATCGTGCGCGGCGACAAAGGCGCCGGTGATGGCCGCGGTGCGTGTGCCGCCATCGGCCTGCAGCACGTCGCAATCAAGCTGGATGCTGCGCTCGCCCAAGGCCTTCAGGTCGAAGACACTGCGCAGCGAGCGGCCGATCAGGCGCTGGATCTCCTGTGTGCGCCCGCTCTGTTTGCCTCTCGCGGCCTCGCGGTCGCCACGTGTGTGCGTGGCGCGCGGCAGCAT
Source organism: Rubrivivax sp. (assembly GCA_024641965.1). Classification (GTDB taxonomy): domain Bacteria; phylum Pseudomonadota; class Gammaproteobacteria; order Burkholderiales; family Burkholderiaceae_C; genus Rubrivivax. The sequence continues at coordinate 22,290 of JAHECC010000042.1, read as the reverse complement.
GCCGTATTCGGCCGTCACCCAGCCCTCGCCGCTGCCGCGCTTGTGCGGCGGCACCTTCTCCTCGACCGAGGCGGTGCACAGCACCTTGGTGTGGCCAAAGGCCACGAGCACCGAGCCTTCGGCATGCACGGTGTAGCGTCGGCTCAGCGAAATCGGCCGCAGCGCGGCCGCGAGGCGGCCTTCGGCACGTTGGACAGGGTTCATGGTTGCTACTTGAAGAAGAGGTGGAATTTGAACCGATGCATCCAGCGGCTGCCGCGGAACCGGCTCCGCCGGGCCGCTGGCAGCTCCCCCCTGTGGGGCGCGCCGCAGGCGCTTCGGGGGTCAGGTTTTTCGTTGGGACGAACGCTGGATCGCTTCGTTGATCTCGCGGATCGAACGTTCGATCTCGGCGTCGTCGAGTTCGTCAGGCGCGGCGTCACCGAGCATGCTCGCCTGGATGGTGGAGGCGAAGACCTGCTCGCCCAGGTCCTGCGTGGACACGCCGCTCTGCGTATCGCCGTCCTCTGCGGCTTCCCATTCGACGCACAGCACGGTGACGTTGTCGCTCTTCGGCCCGGCGCTGCGCAGCGCCTGCTCGACCAGTTCGGGCACGGCATCAGACAGCGGCTGGCGCGACATCTGTTCGCAGATCTGCACATCCGGCAGCGCCCCCCACAAGCCGTCGCTGCACAGCAGCACGCGATCGCCGGGCTGCATGCGCAGCGGACCGGCGGCGTCGACCACCGGCTTGCCTGGGCTGCCCAGGCAGGTGAAGAGCACGTTGCGGTTCATGCGTTCGCCGATCGGCACCACCTGCGACATGGTCTGCTGCAGTTCGATGTAGGAATGGTCGCGTGTGCGCGCGATCAGCTTGCCGCCGCGCGCCAGGTACAGGCGCGAATCGCCGCAATGCACCCAGTACGCGGCGTTGCCCTGCAGCACGCAGGCCACCAGCGTAGTGCGCGGCGTGTCGATCAGCGCACGTTCGGTGGCATAGCGCAACAGTTGGTGATGCCCGGCCATCGTGGCTTCCTGAAGGAAGCGCATCGGGTCGGCCAATGCAGGCTTGGCCTCCCGCTGGAAGCGCGCCGCCATGGTCTGCAGTGCGAGCTGCGACGCCACCTCGCCCTCGGGGTGCCCGCCCATGCCGTCGGCCAGCGCGAACAGCCCCGACTCGCGGGTATAGCAGTAGCCCATGCGGTCTTCGTTCTTCTCGCGTCCACCCTTGCGGCTGACCTGATAGACCACGAACCTCATGCCTTGGCGCCCGTCTTCAGGCTTTCGATCTGCAGCTTCAGCCGCTCGCTGAAGCTGAGCTTGGTGTAGCGACGCTCCGTCTCGCGCGCCAGTTCCTTCTGCAACGCGAAGACACTTTGCGGACGCGACAGCGGGTCCAGCGACATGCACCATTCGGTGACCTCGATCAGGTTGTCGCTGTAGACATTGCGCAGCCGCGACAGGCTCAAGGCCAGACGGTCCTTCTCCAGCCGCTGCGGCGCGTCGTTCGGCGGATAGCCCTGCATGCAAGCGTAGATACACGCGCCGATGGCGTAGATGTCCGTCCAGGGGCCGAGCGTGCCGTCGCGCCGGTACATCTCGGGTGCGGCGAACCCGGGCGTGTACATCGGGCGGATGAAGTTGCCTTCCTTGCTCAGCACCTCGCGCGCCGCGCCGAAGTCGAGCATCACCGCCTTGTTGTCGTTGGTGACGAAGATGTTGGCCGGCTTGATGTCCAGGTGCAGCATCTTGTGCTGGTGCACGATGCGCAGCCCGCGCAGGATCTCGTCGAACAGCGAGCGGATCGACGACTCACGAAACACCTTGTCACGCTTCAGGTCTCGCGCGGTGATGATGAAGTCCTGCAGCGTGTCGCCCTGCAGGTAGTTCATCACCATGTAGACGGTTTCGTTCTGGCGGAAGAAGTTCAGCACCGAGACCACGCTCGGGTGCGAAATCTGCGCGAGCGAGCGACCCTCTTCGAAGAAGCTCTTCAGGCCCAACCGGTACAGTGGCTGCTTGTCGGGCTTGACCCGCGGCGTCAATTCGCCGGCCGAGCGCTCAGCCAGCGAGGCCGGCAGGTACTCTTTCAGCGCGACCAGATGCTGCTTTTCGTCTTCGGCCAGGTAGACCACACCGAAGCCGCCCGCCGCCAGCTTCTTGACAATTTGATAGCCACCCACCACCGTGCCCGAAGGCAGCGGGGCGGGTTTGGGCTTTGACATAATTACGGGTTTTTCGAAGGCAGGCGTCGATGTCAGTTTACAGCATGACCGGTTACGCCAACGCCTCGTCGGTGGCGGGTGCGGCTGAAGTTGGCACCGCGGCGGTGAGCGTTGAATTGCGCTCGGTCAACGGCCGATTTCTCGATGTCAACCTGCGCCTGCCCGACGAGTTGCGCTCGCTCGAACCCGCCTTGCGCGAGCTGCTGGGTGCAGCCTTCAAGCGAGGCAAGATCGAGCTGCGGCTGGCCCCGTCGCGCGACGCCGACACCAGCTGGCCGGAGCCCACGCCCGAGCAACTCAACCGCCTGAGCCGCCTGCAGGGCATGGTACAGGGCTGGCTCGAGGATGCGCGCGCACTGTCGGTGAACGAAGCGCTGCTGTGGTGCCGCGGCACGGCGACCACGCAGCGGCTGGACGACGCCGCGCTCGATGCGGCGCGAGCGTGCATCGAGGGCCTGCGCGGCGCACGTGCGCGCGAAGGCGCGCGCCTGGTCGAGGTGCTGATGGAAAAGCTGCAGCGGCTGCGCGAGCTGGCGGCGGCGGCCGAACCGATGGTGCCGGCCGTGGTGCAGCGCCAGCAGCAGCGTTTCATGGAGCGCTGGGCCGAGGCCCTGTCGACCACCGGCGCGGCGCAAGGCTTCAGCGCCGACAACCTGAAGGAACGCGCGCTCAACGAGGCCGCAGCCTACGCCATCCGCATCGACGTGGCCGAGGAACTGGCCCGCCTGCGCGCGCACCTCGACGAAATCGAGCGGCTGCTGCGCCAGGGTGGCGAGGTCGGCAAGCGGCTGGACTTCCTGATCCAGGAACTGCAGCGCGAGGCGAACACGCTGGGCTCGAAGTCAGCAGCTCTGGAGCTGACCAACGTGTCGGTGGAAATGAAAGTGCTGGTCGAGCAGATGCGCGAGCAGGTGCAGAATCTCGAGTAGTGTCGGGCCTCAGCGCACAAACTGGTTGACGTAGCCGGCACCCAGGCCCACGGCTTCATAGTGCGCCTTGCACATCGCAATCTTGGTGAACACGTCCTCGTAGCCGGTGGTCTGGCCGGCCTCGTCGACGTAGACCATCGCACCGTGGATGTTGAAGAAGGTGATCATCTCGGTGGCGCCTCCCAACGCCTCGTCCACCACCAAGGTGTGGATCTCGCCCGGCGGCTCGTAGACGAAGGCGCCTTCGCGCGCCACCCAGTCATGCTCCAGATAGCGCCAGGCGCCGCGGATGACGTAGCCCACCACCCAAGACGGGTGGACATGGCGCGACAGCACACCCGACTTGCGCACGCGCAGCAGGTTGCACCAGCTGCCGGTAACGGTGTTCAGCAGCAAAGGCCGGAACCATACGTTCGGCGCCTGCGGCACCCACACCCGTTCGTCCCCGGGAATGGCGGCGATGGCGATCTCGGGCTGGATGCCGGGCAACTGGGTGATCGGGTTCATATGCGGATCCTCATGCAATCAGGTAACCGCCGTCCACCGGCAGCACGATGCCGGTCACGAAACGGGCGGCCGGGCCGGCCAGGAACAGCACTGGCCCGGCGATGTCCTCAGGCGTGCCCCAGCGGCCCAGAGGCGTGCGCGCCAGGATCGCCGCGCTGCGCGCCGCATCGTCCTGCAGTCCTTGCGTCAGCGGCGTGGCGATCCAGCCCGGCGCGACGGCGTTGACGCGGATGCCGTCGGCCGCGTAGGCGATAGCCAGCGACTTGGTCAGTTGGGCGACGCCGCCCTTGCTGGCGCTGTAGCCTGGCACCAGCCCACCGCCGAAGAAGCTGAGCATCGATGCGGTGTTGACGATGCAGCCTGCCCTCGCCTTCAGCCCTGCGCGCGCAGCGGCACACATGCGCATCGTGCCGACGAGGTTGATGTCGACCACCTCGGCAAACACCTCGGGCTCCAGTTCGGCACCGCGGCGGATCACGCCGGCGCAGTTGACCAGCACGTCCAGTTCGCCGAGGCCGGCCACCCGGGAAGCCACCGCCGCGCCGTCGCGCACATCGAGCACCTGGCAAGCGATGCCGGCCATGTCGGCGCGCGCCCGGGCCGCATCCGTTTCCGCCTCGGTCGCCCCGGTCACGCTGACCTGCGCCCCCTGGGCCGCAAAGGCACGCGCGATCGCCGCCCCGATGCCGCTCGTGCCGCCGCTGACCAATACCCTGCTCGTCATGCCACTCGTTTCCTATGGCTGCGTGCGTTGCATGGCCTGCCGCGTCGCCTCGGCGGTGGGAATCGGCGCGACCGCGCCGTAGCCCACAGTGGACAGCGCCGCCGCCACCGCCGCATAACGCCCGGCGGCCAACAGCTCGTCGCCCGCCAGCCAGCGCGCGACGAAGCTGCCGCCAAAGGTGTCCCCCGCGCCGGTGGCGTCGACGCTCTTGCACGGATGCGGCGCGATGCGGTGCCGCTGCCGCGCGTCGGCCACCAGCGCGCCGGCAGCGCCGAGCTTCAGTGCCACCGCGCGCGCGCCGAGCTGCAGGCAATGGTCGACGAGCGCATCGGCATCGTCGATGCCGGTGAGCGTGAGCATGTCCTCCTGGCTGGGCAGGCAGATGTCACAACGCGAAATGGCCTCGCGAATCAGCGCGCGCGCGCGTGGCAGTGCCCACAGCTTGCGCCGCAGGTTGGTGTCGAAGCTGACCGTCACGCCTGCCGCACGCGCCATTTCGATGCCGGCGAAGGCGGTGTCGCAGGCGCTGTCAGAGATGGCCAGCGTGATGCCCGACAGATGCAGCATGCGGGCCGCTTCGATGCGCTCACGCGGCAGGTCGGACGGCCGCATGCGGCTGGCGGCCGAGCCCCGACGGAAGAAGCTGAACTCGTGCCCATTCGCGCCATGCGCGACGAAATAGATCGCCGTGTAGCCCTGGGGGTCGTTGCGCACCCCCTGGTGGTCGACGCCTTCACGGTCCCACAGGGCGCGCAGCGCGCGGCCGTTCGCGTCGTCGCCCAGCGCGCCGATGCAGCCCGCGCGTGCGCCCTGTCGCGCTGCGGCGATGGCAAAGTTCGAGGTATCGCCGCCAAAACCCTGCAGGTACAGCCGGCCGTCGCCGGCGCCGGTCTGGTTGAACTCGACCATCGGCTCGCCCAGCGCCAGGATCTGTGGTGGCGTGTCGACGACGGTGTTTTCTGTGGTGTCCATGCTCCATTGTCCACGCTGCTAGACTGCCGCGGCGCGCAGCGGGTGATGCTTGTGCTGCACTGCCAACCCCCACGCCGATCATGCAAACCCCGGGCAATCTCTTCGTGGTCGCCGCGCCCAGCGGTACGGGCAAGTCGAGCCTGGTCAACGCCTTGCTGCAACTCGATTCGCACCTGTGTGTGTCGGTATCGCACACCACGCGCGTGCCGCGCGGGCAGGAGCAGGAGGGCCGTGAATACCACTTCGTCGATGAAGCGACTTTCCGCGCGATGGTCGAGCGCGGGGACTTCATCGAGTGGGCGCAGGTGCACGGCCACCTGTACGGCACCTCGCGGCGGGCCATCGAGGACAGCCTGAAAAGCGGGCAGGACATCGTGCTGGAAATCGACTGGCAGGGCGCGCTGCAGATCAAACAGCTTTTTTCCGATGCGGTGCTGATCTTCATCCTGCCGCCGAACTGGCAGGAACTGCTGCAGCGGCTGCAGCGCCGCGGCGAGGACGGCGCGGCGGTGATTCAGCAGCGCATGGAGAACGCGCGCGCCGAGGTGGCCCAGGCGCAGCACTTCGATTTCGTTATAATCAACGCTTTGTTCGAGACGGCACTCTTCGACCTGAAGACCATCGTGCACTCGCAACGCCTGAAGTACGCGGCGCAACGTCGCCACCGCCCGCAGGTGTTCAAAGCCCTCGATCTGACCTGAAGCCTCAACGAAAGCCCGCCATGGCCCGCATCACCGTCGAAGACTGCTTGACCAAGATCCCCAACCGTTTCCAACTGGTGCTGGCTGCTACCTACCGCGCACGCATGCTCAGCCAGGGCCATGCGCCGAAGATCGAGGCACGCAACAAGCCCGGCGTGACCGCGCTGCGCGAGATTGCCGCCGGCGAGGTGGGCATCGAGATGCTGCGCAAGGTGCCGATCTGAGCGCGCGTCGCAGCTCCCCGCCTTGACGACGGGCGCCCAGTGGGCGCCCGTTTTCCTTGGTGCGCGCCGCACAGGCCAAGATGTTAGATTTGCCGCATGAGTATCCGCTCATTGGCCGCCGAATTCCTGCCCTCAGCCCTGCAGGGGCTGCAGCGGGCCGTTTCGGCGCCGACACCACCGCTGAAGAGCCCACAGGCCGAGTCCTTCAGCGCGCTGACCGACAAGCTCGGCTACCTGTCCAAGGCCGACCAGCGCAAGGTGCTCGAGGCCTACAAGTTCGCCGATGTGGCGCACCTGGGCCAGTTCCGCGTCACCGGCGAGCCCTACATCACACACCCGATCGCGGTGGCCGGGCTGTGTGCCGACTGGAAGCTCGACGTGCAGGCCATCATGGCCGCGCTGATGCACGATGCCATGGAGGATTGCGGCATCACCAAGCCGGAGTTGATCGAACGCTTCGGAGCGCCCACCGCCGAACTGGTCGATGGCCTGACCAAGCTGGACAAGCTGCACTTCAGCACGCGCGAACAAGGGCAGGCCGAGTCCTTCCGCAAGATGCTGCTGGCCATGGCGCGCGACGTGCGCGTGATCCTGGTGAAACTGGCCGACCGCCTGCACAACATGCGCACGATGCAGGCGCTGGCGCTCGACAAGCGCCAGCGCATTGCACGCGAGACGCTGGACATCTATGCGCCGATCGCCCACCGGCTGGGCCTGAACGAGAACTATCGCGAACTGCAGGAACTGTCCTTCGAGTTCCTCTACCCGTGGCGCCATGGCGCATTGGCCAAGGCCGTGCAGCGCGCGCGCGGCCATCGTCGCGACATCGTCGATCGCGTGCGTGTCGATGTCGAGAAAGCCTTCGCCAAGTCGCGCATCAAGCTCAAGGTGTCGGGACGCGAAAAGACCGTGTATTCGATCTACCGCAAGATGCGCGAAAAGCACGCCGGCTTCGCGCAGGTCAGCGACGTCTTCGGCTTTCGCATCATCGTCGCCACCCAGCCCGAGTGTTACCTGGCATTGGGCGTGCTGCACCAACTGTACAAGCCGGTGCCGGGGCGCTTCAAGGATTTCATCGCCATCCCGAAGGCGAATGGCTACCAGTCCTTGCACACCACGCTGGTCAGTCCGCTGGGCACCGCGGTGGAGTTCCAGATCCGCACCGATGCGATGCACACCATGGCCGAGGCGGGCATCGCCGCGCATTGGCAATACAAGGTCAACGACAAGTCTGCGAAGCGCGACGGTGACACGCAGCAGCTTGGCGCAATGTGGCTTCAGTCGCTGATCGACATCCAGGACGAGACACGTGACTCGGCCGAATTCCTCGAACACATAAAGATCGACCTGTTCCCCGACGCGGTGTACGTGTTCACGCCGCGCAGCAAGATCCTGGCCTTGCCGCGGGGTGCCACGCCTGTGGACTTTGCCTATGCCATCCACTCCGACGTGGGTGACCGCTGCGTCGCGGCGCGGGTGAATGGCGAGGCGGTGGCATTGCGCAGCGAGTTGCGCAGCGGCGATGTGGTCGAGGTCGTCACCGCGCCTGGCGCCAAACCCAATCCGGCCTGGCTGAACACGGTACGTACCGGCCGCGCGCGTTCGAAGATCCGCCACTTCCTGAAGACCATGGAGCAGGACGAATCACGCGCCATGGGCGAGAAGATGCTGGCCCAGGCGCTGCGCGCCGAGGGACTGAAGCTGCCCGACAGCAATCCGGCCGACACGGCCGCGGCCGCGCTGTGGCAGCAACTCACACGCTGGAGCGGCAACCGCAACCGCGCCGACCTGATGGTCGACATCGCCCTGGGTCGCAAGATCGCCGGCATCGTGGCCAAGCGCCTGGCGCAGATGATGGTCGAGCATGGCTCGCGCCCCGATGCCGTGACCTTGACGCTCGGGCGCTACGCGGCTGACGACAGCGGCGGCAGCATGCAGGGCGTGGTCTTCATCGATGGGTCCGAAGGCGCGTCGGTGCAACTGGCCTCGTGCTGCCGACCGATCCCCGGCGACGGTGTGGTCGGCTACCTCGGCCGCGGCGAAGGCCTGGTGGTGCACACCCGCGAATGCCAGGTCGGCCGCCGGCTGTTCCAGCGCGACAGCGAACGCTGGATGCAGGTCGAATGGGCCGAAGACCTGACACGCACCTTCGAGACCTCGATCATGGTGCTGGTGCGCAATGCCAAGGGCGTGCTGGCGCAGGTTGCCGCGGCCATCAGCGCCGCCGAAGCCGACATCACGCACCTCGACATGGGTGAAGAGCGCGCCGCGGATTCGACCGAACTGAAACTGCTGGTCAGCGTGCGCGACCGCCTGCATCTGGCCGATGTGCTGCGTGCCGTACGCCGCTCGCCCTCCGTCATGCGCGTATGGCGCGTGAAGCCATGAATTGACCCACCCCCGCAGCGGCTTCGCCGCGCCGCCTCAAGGGGGAGGCGAGTCGACCCGGCAAAGCCGGTTCCGCGGCAGCCGCTTGATGCGCGCTCGCTCATTCGGATGGCGGCGCCGGGTAGGTCACTCGCAGCACTTCGATGTGCTGCATGCCTCCGGGTGTCTCCAGAGTCACCTCGTCGCCGACGCGTGCCTTGAGCAGCGCGCGCGCGACCGGCGCCACCCACGAGACCTCGCCCTTCAGGTTGTCGGCCTCGTCGATGCCCTTGATCGTGACGCACCGTTGCTCGCCCGCATCGTTGATGAAGGTCACGCTGGCACCGAAGAACACCTGATCGCTGCCGTGATGCAGTGACGGGTCGGCCACCTCGGCAATGTCCAGGCGCTTGGTGAGGAAACGGATGCGCCGGTCGATCTCGCGCAGCCGCTTCTTGCCGTACAGGTAGTCGCCGTTCTCCGAGCGGTCGCCGTTCTTCGCCGCCCAGGACACCACCTCGACCATCTTCGGACGCTCCTGATCGAGAAGCGCCATCAACTCCTCGCGCAGTGCCTGGTAGCCGCCCGGCGTGATGTAGTTGCGCACGCTCACGCTCAGCGACGGCAGGCCGACATCGTCGCCATCATCGTCCTGCGTATCGCTTTCGCGCGTGAAGGCCTTGCTCACGGCGGCATTGTGCAGGACGCCGGCCGACGGCAAGGCTTGATGAGTGTCAATCGGCAACTCGGAAACGAGCAGCATAATTGATGCATTCAATATACTTCTTTAAGCGACGCACCGCTTCGCGTCGCCCCCCCAATGCGCTTGACACGATTCACCGACTACAGCCTGCGCGTGCTGATGTACCTGGCCGTCGAGCCGCAGCGTCGCGCCACCATCGGCGAGATCGCCACGGCCTTCGGCATCTCCTCGCACCACCTGACCAAAGTGGTGCTGGGCCTGGCGCGCGGCGGCTGGCTGACCACCGTGCGCGGCCCGGGCGGCGGACTCGAATTGGCGAAACCGCCGCAGCACATCGTCGTCGGCGAGGTGGCGCGCTGCACCGAAGGCCCCGATGTGCCCGCAGCCTGCTTCGCCACGGACGGACCGCCCTGCCGCATCGCATCGGCCTGCGGCCTGCGCGATGCATTGGGCGAGGCCGTGGCTGCTTTCCATGCCGCACTCGACCGATATACGCTGGCCGATCTGGTGCAGGCGCCACGCGCGCTTTCGCGCTTGCGCATCATCGCTGCGCCGACGCGACCTCGGCGCCGCTTGGCCGCGCCCTGAACGACATGAGCGACTTCATCCGCATCGAAGAACCGAAACAGGCGCCGGCCCCGGCTATACGTGGGGGCTTTGCGTTGTGGCAGCTTGGATTCCGTCCCTTCTACCTGCTGGCGAGCGGGTTTGCAGCGCTGTCGATCGGCCTGTGGGCGGCGCAATATGCCGGCTGGCTGGGCACGCCGTACCTGAATGGCCCGCTGTGGCATGCGCACGAAATGCTGTTCGGCTTTGCACTGGCGGTGATCGTCGGCTTTCTGTTCACTGCGGGACGCAACTGGACCGGCCGGCCCACGCCCACCGGCGCCGCACTGGCCGCACTGGCATTGTTGTGGCTGGCCGCGCGGGTGCTCGTGCTGACCCCCTTCGGCTGGGCAGCGGCGGCGGCCAACGTGGCCTTTCCGCTGGCCGCGGCCATCGCCCTGGCCATCCCCTTCGTCGCCGCGCGCAACCAGCGCAACTACTTCTTCGTCCTGCTGTTGCTGTTGCTGTCGGCGGCCGCGGCCTGGGTGCACTTGGCACTGTTGGGCGTTGTTGCCTGGCCGGGTCTGCTCGGCCTGCAGTTGGCGTTGGACCTGGTGCTGTTCATCGTCACGGTGATGGCCGGGCGCGTGGTGCCGATGTTCACCAACAACGGCGTGCCCGGCGCGCATGCGACGCGGCAGCCGCTGATCGAACAGTTGTCGCTGGGCGCCGTGCTCGTGTTGCTGGGCGCGGACGCGTTGCAGGCGCCGCCCGTCGTCATCGGCGCGGTCGCCGCGCTCGCTGCCGTCGCACACCTGCTGCGCTGGCTGCGCTGGCAACCCTGGACCACCTGGCGCGTGCCGATCGTGTGGGTGCTGCACGCAGCCTACCTGTGGATTCCGTTGCACCTTGCGCTGCGCGCCGCAGCCGCGGCCGGATGGGTCGCCCCGTCGGTTGCCACGCATGCGCTGACCACCGGCGCCATCGGCGGGCTGATTATCGGCATGATGACGCGCACCGCGCGCGGCCACACCGCGCGGCCGCTGCGCGCCGACCGCTTCGACGTGGCCTGCTACCTGCTGGTGCTGCTCGGCGCGCTGGTGCGGGTGGCCGTGCCGCTGTTCGCGCCGTCGCTGACGTGGAGCTCGGTGCTGTTGTCGGCCGCGCTGTGGTCGGCAGGTTTCGCCCTGTATGCCGTGCGCTACTGGCCCGTGCTGACACGCCCCCGCCTCGACGGCAAACCCGGTTGATCGCGAGTTGGACTACGCCAGCCTCAAGCTGACGCACCAGGTGGCCGTGGTGCTTTCTGCCGCGGGCTTCTTTGCGCGGGGCCTGGGCGTCCTCGCCGGCGCCGCCTGGGTGCGTGGCCGCATCGCGCACAGCCTGCCGCACATGGTGGACACGGTGCTGCTGGGGTCGGCCCTGATGATGGCCTGGATGCTGCAGCTGAATCCGCTGAGCACGCCCTGGCTGGCGGCGAAGATCGCCGGCCTGCTGCTGTACATCGGCCTCGGTCTGCTCGCACTGCGCCCGGGCAGATCGATGGCTCAGCGCGCCGCCGCCTGGTTGGCGGCGCTGCTGTGCCTGGGTTGGATTGTATCGGTGGCCATGACCAAGCATCCGCTCGGCGCGCTGCGGCCCCTGTTCGGCGCGCTCTGACGGGCGCATGATGTGCGGGCAACAGCCACCCGAGGAAAGACTCCATGGCCCTTCGACACGCCCAGGCCCTCGAGCCCATCGACGTGCAGCCGTTGCGCGAGCGGCTGGCGCAGTCGGTCACGACCAGCCTGATCAAGTCGCGCAACCTGCAACTGATGCGCGTGGTGCTGCGTGCCGGCGAACACCTGCCCGAACACCATGTGCGCGGCGAGATCACGCTGCAATGCCTGGAAGGGCAGGCGCAGATATCGACGCCGACGCACGAACTTGCCTTGTCGCCGGGCCAGGTCGTGCTGCTGCCCGAAGGCGAAGCGCATGCCGTGCACGCATTGAGCGATACCTCGATGCTGGTCACGATATCGCTGGCCACGCCGCCGGCCTGACGCGGCGCTTAGCATTGCCGGCATGAGCGAACCCCGCCAATGGAACCTCGGCGCCAAGCTGGCGTTGGTGGCCCTGCCCTTCATGTTGCTGTCCTTGCTGGCCATCGCCGCCACGCTGTGGGTGTCGTGGCAGCTCGAAGGCGGGGCCGCGGCCGTCAACGAAGCTGGTCGCATGCGCATGCAGACCTACCGGCTTGCGCTGTCGCTGGCCACCGCCGACGAGGCCAGCCTGCACCAGCAGGTGCGCAGCTTCGAAAACAGCGTGACGCTGTTGCGCAGCGGCGACCCCGAGCGCCCGCTGTTCGTGCCCTGGGACAACACCGTGCGCGCACGTTTCGCCACCGTGGAGAAGGACTGGCAGAGCTTCAAGCGCCATTGGGCCGTCGGTGCCGCGGTCGACGTGCCCGAACTGCGCGCGCAGGCCTCCGCGTTCGTCGCGCACATCGATGCGCTGGTCGATGGCATCGAGGCTCACATGTCGCGCTGGACCGCGCTGCAGCACCTGCTGCAGTCGGCGGTGCTGGCGCTGGCGGTCACCGGTGGCATCACCTTGCTGCTCACCGGCTACCGCTTCGTGCTCGAGCCGGTGATGCAACTGAAGCGCGCCATCGAGCTACTGCGCGGCGGCGACTTCACGGCCCGCGTCACCGGCAGCAGCCACGACGAGTTCGGCACCCTCGCGGCCGGCTTCAACGAACTGGCCGAACAGCTGCAGTCGGTGTACCGCAACCTCGAAGCCAGGGTGGCCGAGAAGACCTCGGAGCTGCAGGAAAAGGGCGAACGGCTGCAGGCGCTGTACGACATGAGCACGCTGATCGCCGACGCCACCACGCTGGAAGAGCTGGGCCAGGGCTTCAGCCGGCGCATCGCCGCAGTGGCGCGGGCCGACGCCGTGGCCCTGCGCTGGTCGGATGAAGGCAACGAACGCTACGTGCTGCTGGCCAGCCACGGGTTGCCGAAGAACATGTCCGACGAAGAGCAGTGCCTGATGGTGGGCGAATGCCACTGTGGCGTGCCGCAGGCCGAGGCCGGCGTGCGTGTCATCCCGATCCGGGCCTTGCCGCAGAGCAACCTGATGCATTGCGCACGTGCCGATTTCGAGACGGTCGTGTCGCTGCCGATCCGCCTGCACGAGCGCACGATGGGCGAGGTGAACCTGTTCTACAACGCACAGGTCGTGCCCTCGCCGGCCGAACGCTCGCTGCTCGAGGCGCTGACCTCGCACCTCACCGCGGCCATGGAGAACCTGCGCCTGGACAGCCTGGCCAAGGAAGCCGCCGTCTCGCACGAGCGCAACCTGCTGGCGCGCGAGCTGCACGACTCGATCGCCCAGTCGCTGGCCTTCCTGAAGATCCAGGTGCAGCTGATGCGCGACGCGCTGGGCAGTGGCGATGCGCAGCGCATAGACGCGGTGCTGGGCGAGATCGACGCCGGTGTGCGCGAGAGTTATGGCGACGTGCGCGAACTGCTGATGCATTTCCGCACCCGTGCCAATGCCGAGGACATCGCGCCGGCGCTGCAGACCACCTTGCGCAAGTTCGAACATCAAAGCGGCATTTCGACGCGACTGCAGATGCACGGCCAGGGCCTGCCGCTGTCGCCCGACGTGCAGATTCAGGTGCTGCACGTCGTGCAGGAAGCGCTGTCCAACGTGCGCAAGCATGCACGCGCGCGCCAGGTCTGGCTGGACGTGCAGCAGCAGCCGAACTGGCGCTTCGAGGTGCGCGACGACGGCGTCGGCTTCGTCGCCGAGGACGAGTCGCGCGGCGAGACCCATGTCGGACTGCGCATCATGGCCGAACGCGCCGAGCGCATCGGCGCCGCGCTGGAATTGATCTCCACCCCTGGGCACGGTACTTCGGTGGTGCTGGACCTGCCCCCCGGTTTCGTGGCGCCCGACGCCGCGCCAAAGCGCGACACCGAAGTCGCGAGCTTGACATGACAAATCCAAACGACGCCGACGTGGCAAGCGAGGTGCGCATCCTGGTGGTGGACGACCACACGCTATTCCGACGCGGGCTGACCGCGCTGCTGATGCGCGATGCGTCGCTGCGGGTGGTCGGCGACGCGGCCGATGCCGGCGAGGCGCAGCGCCGTGCGGCGGAACTGCAGCCCGACATCATCCTGCTCGACAACCATCTGCCCGGCGTCAACGGCGTCGACGCGCTGCCGGCCCTGCGCCAGGCCGCGCCGGCCGCGCGCATTGTCATGCTTACCGTCAGCGAGGACGAGGCCGACCTGGCGGCCGCGCTGCGCGGCGGCGCCTGCGGCTACCTGCTCAAGACCATCGAGGGCGATGCGCTGGTCACGGCCATCCACCGCGCGATGCACGGCGCCAGCGTGGTGGCCGAGGAGATGACCGGCAAGCTGGTGGCGGCCTACCGCGACGCCGCCGCACCCTCCGGCAACGACGACGACGGCGGCACCCAGCCCGGCGGCGCGGCGGCGCCCAGCGCCATCGAGCTGCTGTCGCCGCGCGAGCGCGACGTCCTGCGCGGCATCGCGCGCGGTGCCAGCAACAAGGAGATCGCGCGCGATCTAGGCATTGCCGAGACCACGGTGAAGATCCACGTGCAGCATGTGCTGCGCAAGCTCGACGTGAGCTCGCGTGTGCAGGCCGCCGTTGCCGCAACCGAGCACGGGCTGTCTTGATCTGGCGCAATCCGCGCGTCGGTCGTTGAGCCCCTAGTTCTTCAGAACGATGCGCGCGCCTTGCCGCATCGTTCTTCTGCCTTGCTGCGCTGCCGCATGGAAGGATGTTGCGCGCAGCGTCTGACTCCTACAGTGCCTGGCAACGTCAGGCAAGGAGAACAGGAATATGGCTAACAACCGGAAGGCACTGTCGGTGCTGATCGTCAGCACTTTGGCCTTCACCGTGTGTTTCATGGTGTGGATGATGTTCGCCGTCATCGGCATCCCGCTGAAGAAGACACTCGGTCTGAACGCCACCGAATTCGGGTTGCTCACCGCGATGCCGGTGCTCAGCGGCTCGCTCACGCGCGTGCCGCTGGGCATCTGGACCGACAAGTACGGCGGGCGCATCGTCATGGCCGGCATCCTGGCCATCTGCGTGCCGGCGATCTGGTTGATGGCCTACGCCACGCAGTTCTGGCACTTCCTGGTCATCGGCCTGGTGGTCGGCCTGGCCGGCGGCTCCTTCTCGGTGGGCACGCCCTACGTGGCGCGCTGGTTCCCGAAGAAGCAGCAGGGTTTTGCGATGGGCATCTTCGGCGCCGGCAACGCCGGTGCGGCATTGAACAAGTTCATCGCGCCGGCGCTGGTGGTGGCCTTCGGCTGGACCATGGTGCCGCATGTCTATGCTGCGATCATGCTCGGCACGCTGGCCATCTTCTGGCTCTTCAGCTACAGCGACCCCGCGCACCTGGTGCCCGCCAACACCAAGTTCAGTGACCAGCTGAAGATGCTGAAGGACCCGAACGTGCTGAAGTACTGCCAGTACTACAGCATCGTCTTCGGCGGCTATGTCGCGCTGAGCCTGTGGATGGTGCAGTACTACGTCGGCGAGTACGGCCTGGACATCCGCGCCGCGGCGCTGCTGGCGGCCTGCTTCTCGTTGCCCGGCGGGGTGCTGCGCGCCTTCGGCGGCTGGCTGTCGGACAAGTACGGCGCGCACAACATCACCTGGTGGGTGATGTGGGTCAGCTGGATCTGCCTGTTCCTGCTGAGCTATCCGCAGACCCAGATGACGATCATGACCGTCAACGGTGCCACCACCTTCCACATCGGGCTGAATGTCTATGCGTTCACCTTCCTGATGTTCGCGCTCGGCATCGCCTGGGCCTTCGGCAAGGCCAGCGTCTTCAAGTACATCGCCGACGAGTACCCCACCAACATCGGCACGGTCAGCGGCATCGTCGGCCTGGCCGGCGGCATGGGCGGCTTCGTGCTGCCGATCATGTTCGGCATGCTGATGGACCTGACCGGCATCCGCTCCACCGCCTTCATGCTGATGTACGGCGTGGTCTGGGTCTCGCTGATCTGGATGTACTGGACCGAGGTGCGCAAGACCGAACTGATGGGCCACAACGCGCCCCCGAGCCCGCTGGCCAAGGCCGGCGCGGACTGAACCGAATCTTCACCCAAGGAACAAGATCATGAACACCACCACTGCGGGCACCCCGCGCCCGCTGAGTTCGGCCGACATCGTCGACTGGCGTCCCGAGGACAACAAGTTCTGGGAAAGCACCGGCAAGCACGTCGCCAACCGCAACCTGTGGATCTCGATCCCCAACCTGCTGTGCGCCTTCGCGGTGTGGCTGATGTGGGGAATGATCACGGTGCAGATGCTCAACCTGGGCTTCCCGTTCGCGCCGGCGCAACTGTTCACGCTGACCGCCATCGCCGGGTTGATGGGCGCCACCTTCCGCATTCCGGCGTCGTTCTTCATCCGCCTGGCGGGCGGGCGCAACACCGTGTTCCTGACCAGCGCGCTGCTGATCATTCCCGCGGTGTGGACCGGCATCGCGCTGCAGGACAAGAGCACGCCGCTGTGGGTGTTCCAGGCCTGCGCCTTCCTGTCGGGCATCGGCGGCGGCAACTTCTCCGCCTCGATGAGCAACATCAACACCTTCTTCCCGAAGAAGCAGCAAGGGCTTGCGCTGGGCCTGAACGCCGGCCTGGGCAACTTCGGCGTCACGACGATGCAGATCGTCATTCCGCTGGTCATGACGGTGGGCGTGTTCGGCGCGATGGGCGGTGAGCCGATGACGCTGACCAAGGATTCGGGCTGGCTGTTCGGCAAGATCGTCGCCGGCACGCCGACCTTCATCCAGAACGCCGGTTTCATCTGGGCCGCGGTGCTGATTCCACTGGTCGCGCTGGCGTGGTTCCGCATGAACAACCTGCTGACCATCTCGGCGACCTACGGCGGCACGCTGGCCGCCTTCGGCAAGATCCTGTACCTGTGGCTGATCGCCGGCGGCGTCGGCCTGCTCGGCCTGTACCTGTACCTGCCGGCGCCGGTCGGCCTGGGCCTGCTGAACATGTGGGTCGCCCTGCCGCTGATCATCGTGCTGTGCGTGCTGCTGATAAAGGTCGCCGCCTTCGGCGAGATGAAGAGCAACATCGCCGCGCAGTTCGCGATCTTCGGCAACAAGCACACCTGGTCGATGACGGCGCTGTACATCGTCACCTTCGGGTCCTTCATCGGCTTTTCGATGGCGCTGCCGCTGTCGATCACGGTCATCTTCGGCTTCCAGCACGTGCCTGATGCCGCTGGCGTGATGACGCACACGCTGAAGAACCCGAACGCGCCGTCGGCATTGACCTGGGCCTGGATCGGCCCCTTCGTCGGCGCGCTGATCCGCCCGGTGGGCGGCTGGATCTCGGACAAGGTGGGCGGCTCGATCGTCACTCAGTGGATTTCGGCCGTGATGGTCGTGGCCTCGGCCGCGGTCGGCTATGTGATGCTGCTGGCCTACGGCTCGGCCACGCCCGAGCAGTACTTCATGCCCTTCATGCTGCTGTTCATCGTGCTCTTCGCCGCCAGCGGCATCGGCAACGGCTCGACCTTCCGCACCGTCGGCATCATCTTCGACCGCCTTCAGGCTGGCCCTGTGCTGGGCTGGACCGCCGCGGTCGCGGCCTACGGCGCCTTCATCGCGCCGGTGGTCATCGGCCAGCAGATCAAGGCCGGCACGCCGCAGTACGCGATGTACGGCTTCGCGATCTTCTATGCGCTGTGCCTGGTCATCAACTGGTGGTTCTATCTGCGCAAAGACGCGTACGTGAAGAACCCTTGATATGCGCCGTGCAGCCTGAATCAAAAAAGGATCTCTCATGAGCCACTTTCTGGACCGACTGAACCACTTCTCCATGCCCAAGGAGAGCTTCTCCGGCGACCACGGCGTCACCACCGGCGAGGACCGCACCTGGGAAGACGCCTATCGCAACCGCTGGGCGCACGACAAGATCGTGCGCAGCACGCACGGCGTGAACTGCACCGGTTCGTGCTCATGGAAGATCTACGTCAAGGGCGGCATCGTCACCTGGGAGACCCAGCAGACCGACTACCCGCGCACGCGCTGGGACATGCCGAACCACGAGCCGCGCGGTTGCGCGCGCGGTGCCAGCTACAGCTGGTACCTGTACAGCGCGAACCGCGTCAAGCACCCGATGGTGCGCGGCCGGCTGCTCAAGCACTGGCGCGCGGCACGCTTGCAGAACGGCCCGGTCGAGGCCTGGGCGTCGATCCAGTCCGACGAGACCAAGCGCCGTGACTACCAGAAGGTGCGCGGCCTGGGCGGCTTCGTGCGCTCGAGCTGGGACGAGGTGAACGAGATCATCGCCGCGGCCAACGTCTACACCGCCAAGCAGTACGGGCCGGATCGCGTCATCGGCTTCTCGCCGATCCCGGCGATGAGCATGGTCAGCTATGCCGCGGGCTCGCGCTATCTGTCGCTGATCGGCGGCGTGTGCATGAGCTTCTATGACTGGTACTGCGACCTGCCACCGGCCAGCCCGCAGATCTGGGGCGAACAGACCGACGTGCCCGAATCGGCTGACTGGTACAACAGCAGCTACATCATCGCCTGGGGCAGCAACGTGCCGCAGACGCGCACGCCCGACGCACACTTCTTCACCGAGGTGCGTTACAAGGGCGCGAAGACGGTGGCGGTGACGCCCGACTACTCCGAAGTCGCCAAGCTTTCCGACATCTGGATGCACCCCAAGCAGGGCACCGACGCCGCGGTGGCGATGGCCATGGGCCATGTGGTGCTGAAGGAGTTCTTCTTCGGCCAGGGTGAGCAGGGTCGCAGCGCCTATTTCGACGACTACGCGCGCCGCTACACCGACCTGCCGATGCTGGTCATGCTGAAGGAACACACGCTGCCCGACGGCAGCAAGACCCTGGTGCCCGACCGCTATGTGCGCGCCAGCGACTTCAACGGCAAGCTCGGCCAGGCCAACAACCCGGAATGGAAGACGCTGGCCTTCGACGAGGCCGGCAAGGTGGTGCTGCCCAACGGCTCGATCGGCTTTCGCTGGGGCCCGGAAGGCCGCGCCGACGTCGGCAAGTGGAACCTAGAGGACAAGGAAGCGCGCCACGGCGCCGACACGAAGCTGAAGCTGTCGGTGCTGGAAGGCGAGGCACAGGCGCATGACGTCGTCGATGTCGCGTTCCCGTATTTCGCCGGGGCCGACACGCCGCACTTCAAGAACAACCCGCAGCAAGGTGACGTGAATCGCGCCAGGGTGCCTGCAGTGCGCATCCGCCTGGGCAAGGAAGGCGACGAGCGCCACGCGCTGGTGGCCACGGTCTTCGACCTGCAGGTCGCGCAGTACGGCATCGACCGCGGCCTGGGCAGCGGCGCGAAGAACTACGACGACAACGCACCCTACACCCCGGCCTGGCAGGAGGCCATCACCGGTGTCAAGCGCGAGCAGGTCATCACCGTGGCCCGCCAGTTCGCCGAGAACGCACACAAGACGCACGGCAAGTCGATGGTCATCATCGGCGCGGCGATGAACCACTGGTACCACAGCGACATGAACTACCGGGGCGTCATCAACCTGCTGATGATGTGCGGCTGCATCGGCCAGAGCGGTGGCGGCTGGGCGCACTACGTGGGCCAGGAGAAGCTGCGCCCGCAGACCGGCTGGACCGCGCTGGCCTTCGCGCTGGACTGGATCCGCCCGCCGCGGCAGATGAACAGCACCAGCTTCTTCTATGCGCACACCGACCAGTGGCGCTACGAGAAGCTGGGCATGGAAGAAGTGCTGTCGCCGCTGGCCGATAGAGCCAAGTACGGCGGCAGCATGATCGACTACAACGTGCGCTCCGAGCGCATGGGCTGGCTGCCCAGCGCGCCGCAACTGCAGACCAATCCGCTGCAGGTGGCGCGCGACGCAGCCGCCGCAGGCGGTGAAGCCAAGGACTACGTCGTCAAGAGCTTGAAGGACGGCTCGCTGAAGATGAGCTGCGGCGACCCCGATCACCCCAACAACTGGCCGCGCAACCTGTTCGTCTGGCGCTCGAACCTGCTGGGTTCGTCGGGCAAGGGCCACGAGTATTTCCTCAAGCACCTGCTCGGCACCAGCAACGGCGTGCAGGGCAAGGACCTGGGCGCCGAAGAGGCCAAGCCGACCGAAGTGGTCTGGCACGACAAGGCACCCGAAGGCAAGCTCGACCTGCTGGTCACGCTGGACTTCCGCATGAGCACCACGTGTCTGTACAGCGACATCGTGCTGCCCACCGCCACCTGGTACGAGAAGAACGACCTCAACACCAGCGACATGCACCCCTTCATCCACCCGCTGTCCACGGCCGTCGACCCGGCCTGGCAGTCACGCAGCGACTGGGAGATCTACAAGGGCTTCGCGAAGAAGTACAGCGAGGTCTGCGTCGGCCACCTGGGCGTGGAAAAGGAAGTGGTGCTGACGCCGCTGATGCACGACACCCCGGGCGAACTGGGCCAGCCCTTCGAAGTGAAGGATTGGAAACGCGGCGAATGCGAGCTGATTCCCGGCAAGACCGCACCGCAGGTGATGGTGGTCGAGCGCGACTACCCGAACGTGTTCAAGCGTTTCACCGCACTCGGCCCCTTGATGAACAAGGTCGGTAACGGCGGCAAGGGCATTGCCTGGAACACGCAGACCGAGGTCAAGCAGCTCGGCGAGCTGAACGGCAACACGCGCGACGAAGGCCCGACCAAGGGCATGCCGAAGATCGACACGGACATCGATGCCTGCGAGGTCATCCTGCAACTCGCGCCCGAGACCAACGGCCATGTGTCCGTGAAGGCCTGGGAGGCACTGAGCAAGATCACCGGGCGCGACCACACGCACCTGGCGATCCATCGCGAGGACGAGAAGATCCGCTTCCGCGACATCCAGGCGCAGCCGCGCAAGATCATCAGCTCGCCCACCTGGAGCGGCATCGAGAGCGAGACGGTGTCCTACAACGCCGGCTACACGAATGTGCACGAGATGATTCCCTGGCGCACGCTCACCGGGCGGCAGCAGTTCTACCAGGATCACCCGTGGATGATCGCCTTCGGCGAGGGGCTGTCCACCTACCGTCCGCCGGTGGACCTGAAGACCACCACCGCGATCCACAACCAGCGCTCCAACGGCAACAAGGAGATCTTGCTCAACTTCATCACGCCACACCAGAAGTGGGGCATCCACAGCACCTACACCGACAACCTGATGATGCTCACGCTCAGCCGCGGCGGGCCGATCATCTGGCTCAGCGAGCAGGACGCGAAGAGCGCCGGCATCGTCGACAACGACTGGGTCGAGCTGTTCAACGTCAACGGCGCGATCGCGGCGCGCGCGGTGGTCAGCCAGCGCGTCAACCCGGGCATGGTGATGATGTACCACGCGCAGGAGAAGATCGTGAACACGCCGGGCGCCGAGATCACCGGCGTGCGCGGCGGCATCCACAACTCGGTGACGCGCATCGTCACCAAGCCGACGCACATGATCGGCGGTTATGCGCAGCTGAGCTACGGCTTCAATTACTACGGGACCATCGGCACGAATCGCGACGAGTTCGTCGTGGTGCGCAAGATGAACAAGATCGACTGGCTCGACACGCCGGTCGGCGAGGAGCGGGTCGCGCTGGTTCAAGCGCAAGGAGAAAACGCATGAAGATCCGTGCACAGATCGCGATGGTGCTGAACCTGGACAAATGCATCGGCTGCCACACCTGTTCGGTCACCTGCAAGAACGTCTGGACGAGCCGGCCAGGCATGGAATACGCCTGGTTCAACAACGTCGAGACCAAACCCGGCATCGGCTACCCGAAGGAGTGGGAAAACCAGGACAAGTGGAACGGCGGCTGGGTGCGCAAGGCCAACGGCAGCATCGAACCGCGCCAGGGCGGCAAGTGGAAGCTCTTGATGAAGATCTTCGCGAACCCGAACCTGCCGCAGATCGACGACTACTACGAGCCCTTCACCTTCGACTACGACCACCTGCAAAGCGCGCCGGAAATGAAGGCCAGCCCGACCGCAAGGCCGCGCAGCCTGATCACCGGCCAGCAGATGGACAAGATCGTATGGGGCCCGAACTGGGAAGAGATCCTCGGCGGCGAGTTCAGCAAGCGCAGCGCCGACAAGAACCTCGAAACTTTCGACGCGGCGCAAAAGGCCATGGTCGGTGAGTTCGAGAACACCTTCATGATGTACCTGCCGCGCCTGTGCGAGCACTGCCTGAACCCAGCGTGCGTCGCGTCCTGCCCGTCGGGCTCGATCTACAAGCGCGAGGAAGACGGCATCGTACTCATCGACCAGGACAAGTGCCGCGGCTGGCGCATGTGCGTGTCGGGCTGCCCGTACAAGAAGATCTACTACAACTGGAAGAGCGGCAAGGCCGAGAAGTGCATCTTCTGCTACCCGCGCATCG